>VGSS01000099.1 GCA_016874935.1 Deltaproteobacteria bacterium
CTGCCATAGCAAAAAAATGAATCCTTGAAGAAGTGAAGACTAAGTGAAACTAAGGGTCAACTCTTGAAAAAGCTTTGTTGATTGTTGAGACCTGACCCCAGGCTTCCTCTTTAAGGAAACCCTTTTGATTGGACCACTCATTTGGAGATGATCCAAAGGATTATCTTCCGCTCAAGCCGTATTTATCGGCCACCTCTTTAAACCCCGGAAGAGACTTTTCGATGACCTTTCTGTCGACGGCGTAGGCAATTCTAAAATAACCGGGTTTGCCAAAACCCGTTCCGGGCACGGTCAGGATTCTTTTCGACTGAAGTTCTTTCACAAAGGCGACATCATCTTTAATGGGCGCTTTCGGGAAGAGGTAGAAGGCGCCCTCAGGCTTGACGATCTGGTAACCGTAAGAGGATAGGGAATGGTAGAAAAGATCCCTTTTCTCTTCATATTCCTTAATGTTGATCGAATTTCTCTGAAGGGGTGCGACCAGCCTCTGCATCAGAGCCGGAGCATTGACAAACCCGAGGGTCCGGTTGGCAAAAACAATGGCGGCGATCAATTCAACCACTTCTTCACAGAAGGGGTTGGCCGCAATATAACCGATCCTCTCTCCCGGCAGGGAGAGGTCTTTGGAATGAGAGGTGACCCGTATGGAGTGAGGGTAGCACTGGAAGGCAATAGGGAGTTTGACCTGGTCAAAGACGATTCTGCGATAGGCTTCATCCGTAATGAGATAGAGCGTCCTTTTCAGCTCCTGGCTCTTCTCCTTCAACAATTTTCCCAGCTCTTCGAGAGATTCCCTGTTATAGACCACGCCTGTCGGGTTATTAGGAGAGTTGATCAGAACGGCTTTGGTCTTCTTTCCAAAGGCTTTCTCGATCTCTTTCAGATTGAGAGAAAAATTGTCATGGGTTTCGACCAGACGAATCCGGCCACCGCTATTTTCAATATAGAATTTAAATTCCATAAAGTAAGGGGAAGGAACGATGACCTCATCGCCATCATCGAGGAGAGCTTTGAAGACGACATTGAGCCCACCGGCTGCTCCGACGGTCATCACGATATGTCTCTCTTCGAAGGGAAGGCCGGATTCTTCGGCGATGTATTGGGCAATGGCCCTCCGTGTCTCGACATAGCCATTATTGGGCATATAACGGTGCATTCCCTCAATGGGTTGGTCGGCAAGGGTTTTGAGCGCCTTTTTCAATGAGGCCGGAGGCTCAAGGTTGGGATTTCCAAGGGAGAAATCAAAGACATTTTCCTCGCCATAAAGCTTTTTCATTTCCTCTCCCTGCTCAAACATCCGTCTCACCCATGAGGCGCCTTCCAATGCGTTTTTCACCTTCTCCGAAATCGCCATTCTTCTCTTCTCCTTTCTATTGTAAAAATTAACAAATGAAACGAACAATAAATGCAAACAAAAAAGCCATAAGGTTGCCCCTATGGCTCAAAAAATGGAAAAGCCATGGGGCCTGACCGGTCACCCATGGCTCATCATCCCGTTATGGGAAGGCCTTTATGGGTGACCCTTATCAAAATAAAAATAAAAATAGTAGAAATTGGAGACGCTTCCCATAGGCTTTCCTTTTGGATTGAATTTAAAACATATCCGATTGAATTGTCAAGGGAAATTTTAGAGAGCTCTTAAAAACTATTTCCGCTCCATGATGACACAGATTTCAAAAGAAGATTACACCGATTTAATTGATTTCACGAAGGATTTCTAATCTGTGTAATCGGCTCCCAATGGGTGTAATCAGAGATTTCTTAGTTTCTTCAGAAATCTCTTTGACATTTAGAAAAAATCCCTTTAATATTGCCGAGATATATCTCCTTTGGAAAGCGGATTTAGAAGATGGCCGGAGAGAAGCGGCTTGCTCGAACCAGAAATATAGGGTTTATGGCCCACATCGATGCCGGGAAGACAACTGTCACCGAAAGGGTGCTTTTCTATACAAAGAAGGTCCACCGGATGGGCGAAGTCGATGATGGAACCGCGGTGATGGACTGGATGGTTCAGGAGCAGGAGAGGGGGATAACCATCACCTCCGCAGTGACGACCACGGAGTGGAAAGGAAAGATCATCCACATCATCGATACGCCGGGCCATGTGGACTTCACCATGGAAGTGGAACGCTCCCTCCGGGTGCTTGACGGAGCGATCGCCATCTTCAGCGCGGTGGAAGGAGTGGAGCCTCAGTCGGAGACGGTCTGGCATCAGGCGGACAAATATCGTGTCCCCAAATTAGCATTCGTCAATAAGATGGATCGGCTCGGAGCCAATTTTTTCGAAACCGTCAGGATGATGGTTGACCGGCTGGGAGCCCATCCGCTGATCATCCAGATTCCCATCGGCATGGAAGACCGGTTTATCGGAGTGGTCGATCTTATCCGCTTAAAAGGGATTGTCTGGGATGAGCACAGCCTGGGCATTGAGTATAAGGAGATCACCATTCCCGGAGATATGGAAGCGGAAGTTTCCATGCATCGGTCGAAATTGATCGAATCCCTTGCCGAGCTGGACGACCATTTGACGGAAAAGTATCTCAATGGAGAGGAGATCTCCGAAGCGGAGATGAAAGGGGTTCTCAGAAAAGCGACCATTTCGATGAAAGCCGTTCCCGTTCTCTGCGGGGCGGCCTTGAGAAATCAGGGGATCCAGACCCTGATCGATGCTATTGTGGACTACCTTCCTTCTCCTCTCGATATCCCTCCTTCCGAGGGAACCCACCCGGTCACCGGAGAGAGAGAGGAAAGGATGCAGAAGGATGAGGCGCCCTTCAGCGCCTTAGCCTTCAAGGTGCTCATGGATGAGGGGAGGAAGTTAGTCTATATCCGGATATACTCGGGCACGCTCAAAGTGGGCGGAGAGGTCTATAACCCGAGATTGAAGAAGAATGAAAAGATTTCGAGAATCTTCCAGATGCATGCCAATCAGCGAACCCGGACAGAAGAGACAAAGACAGGCGAGATTGTGGCTGTCATGGGTTTGAAAGAGACGACCACAGGGGATACGCTCTGCGATCGCGGTCATCCCATTCTCCTTGAGCCGATCGATTTCTATAAGCCGGTGATGTCGGTGGCCGTGGAACCGAAGACAGGCCGTGATCAGGAGAAACTCGCTCAATCCCTTGAAAAGTTAAGCGAAGAAGACCCCACCTTCCAGGTCAGGTTGGATGAGGATACAGGCCAAACGATCATCTCTGGAATGGGGGAGTTGCATCTCGATGTTCTGATCAATCGTCTACTAACCGAATACCATCTCGAAGTGAATGTGGGAAGACCACAGGTCGTCTACCGGGAAACGGTGGAGAAGGAGGCAGAGGCTTCCTTTAAATTTTCCAAAGAGATGGAAGAGATCAAGCTTTTCGGGGAGGTTTTCTTGCGTATCTCACCCCATGGCAGGGGAAAGGGGATTGAATTCCATTCCGAGGTCCCTGAAGGAACCCTGCCCCATGAATATCTTCTCTCCATCGAAGAAGGGGTGAGAGAAGGCTCCACTGCCGGAGTAATCATGGGTTATCCTTTGACAGACATTCGTGTTACGCTGTTAAAGGCCAATGCAGATCCGAATCATCCCTCTCCTCTCGCCCTCAAGATTGCCTCATCGAATGCCTTAAGGGAGGTCTGCCGGAAAGCACAACCTGTGTTAATGGAACCGATGATGGAGGCGAACATCATTGTCCCCGAAGAGTTCATGGGGGAAGTGGTGGGTGATTTAAAGGCACGAAGGAGTTCGGTTGAGGCGATCACCCCGAAAGGGAAGATCGCTCTGATCAAGGCTCTCTCCCCATTAACCCGGATGTTCGGTTACTCCACGGACTTAAGGTCCCTGACCCAGGGTCGGGGGACCTTCTCGATGCAGTTCTCACGTTATGATAAGATGATCAGTTAGAAAATAAAAATTTCGTTAAACGGTAACGGTAAGGATGCCCGCCCTGTACCATATTAGGTTCAGGGCCCGTATCGTTAATAAAAGGCTACGTTTATCGTCTCTTAATTCTTTTCACGTAACCGTTACCGAATTACGAAACGCCTGCCTGCCGATAGGCAGGGGCTTCGTAACCTTAACCCAACCACTTTTTTACCGGTGGATATAATGATGGAAGAAGAAATTCTTCAACTCTTAAGAGAAGACCCCTCCGGTTTTATTTCAGGCGAGGAGATTGGCCGGCGGCTGAAGGTGAGCCGGACAGCGGTCTGGAAGAGAATGACGCACCTGAGATCCCTTGGCTACGAGGTTGAAGCGTCAACCCGCTCGGGTTACCGGTTGATTCAATCTCCTGACCTTTTGACTCCGGCTGAAGTCAAACCCTTTCTGAAGACTAAGTGGATGGGGAAGAAGATTCACTATTTCCCGAGTCTGGATTCAACAAACTCCAAAGCCTATGAGCTGGCCACGCGAGGCGCAGAAGAAGGAGAGGTGGTTATTGCGGAGTCTCAGGAGAAGGGGAGGGGAAGGCTGGGAAGAAACTGGTTTTCGCCTCCTTCTTTAAATCTTTACCTTTCGGTGATCCTCCGTCCCAAAATCCCTCCGCATCAGGCTCCGCTCATCACCCTGATGGCGGCCGTGGCAACGGCAGGGGCCATTGAGAAATGCTCCGGCCTTCGCCCGTTGATCAAATGGCCCAACGATATTCTTCTCAGGGGTGGAAAGGTGGCAGGCCTTCTAAATGAGATCCAGTCGGAAACGGATAGAATCCATTTCGTTATCCTTGGCATCGGCGTAAATCTCAATCTTGACGAAAAGGCATTTCCTAAAGAGATTCGTTCCGTTGCCACTTCGATGAAACAAGAGATGGGACAGGCGATTTCGAGAAAGGAGTTTCTCTCCTCTCTTTTACAGCAATTGGAAGAGTGGTATGCGATTTATTTGAAAGAGGGCGGCGATGTTATTCTGAACGCCTGGAGAGAACAGGCCCGGATCAAGGGGAAACCGGTCAAAGTGACCTCTTTTGGCGAAACCATCTCAGGCATTGCGGTTGATATCGATTCGGACGGCGCTTTAATATTGAGAATGGAAAATGGGAAACGGAAAAGAGTGGTCGCAGGAGATGTGGAATATTCTCGAAGGTAGAATGTGGAAGGTAGAGAGTGGAAAAGTAATTTAACCACTTTCTACCTTCGACTTTCCACCTTCTAGGTGGAGGAGGTCTTATGCTACTGGTCATCGATATTGGCAATACGAATACGGTTCTGGGGGTCTATGATGAGAAAGTCTTGGTTGATCACTGGCGGATCAGGACGGAGAGGGAGAAGACGGCTGACGAGTGGGGGATCCTCTTTCGCGATCTCTTCGGGTTTGATCATATCGATATTAAAGATTTCGAAGGAATGATCATCTCCTCAGTCGTTCCGCCGGTCCTCGATATGCTGCAGAAAATGGCGGATAAATATTTTCATGTCAAACCCCTGATCGTGGGGTCCGATATCGAGACCGGGATGAAGATTTTATACGATCATCCCGTAGAGGTGGGAGCGGACCGGATCGTCAATGCGGTGGCGGCCTATGATCGGTACCGAAGAAGTTGTATCGTGGTTGATTTCGGAACAGCCACTACTTTTGATTATGTTTCATCCAGAGGGGAGTATATGGGAGGCGCCATTGCCCCAGGAATCGGGATATCGGCAGAAGCCCTCTTTCAACGGACCTCAAAACTGCCCCGGATTGAGATCAACAAACCCGGAAAGGTCGTCGGAAAGAATACCATTCAAAGCATGCAGTCGGGCATCTTTTTCGGATATGTGGGACTGGTCGATGAAATTGTCAAACGGATGAAGAAAGAGACGAAATCAAATCCCAGGGTAATCGCCACCGGAGGACTGGCAGGCCTGATCGCCGGAGAATCAGAGACGATTGAAGAGGTGAATGAGTTTCTGACGCTGGAAGGGTTGCGAATTATCTATGGGAGGAATCAAAAAAGAAAGAAGGCAGTAAGCAGTAAGCAGTAAGCAGAAGCCCTCTCTTTTTGTTTTGGATGGGTTTGTCTGCCTACCGCAGGCAGGGATCGGAAAACCTTAAGTTAGATGTAAAAGTTGATGCTTTACCCGACAGACAATGTCAAATGAGGTAAGAAGTGCTTCCTGCTATCCTCAAGAGAAGATTTCGATGCCAGCATGAAGTCTATTTCATAGAATCAAAAAGAAAGACAATCTTAGGCACTTTAAAACATGTATACAAGAAAACAGTTTTCAGAATAGTTATTAAATTTCGATAAGTTATCGCATTTGAATCCAAGTGGCATCGTTATTGCCTGTGGTTAATTGAGAAAATAGGTAGACCGATAAAGCCAAACCGCGAATTTCAACATCTCATGTAAACTCCTATTAGCCTAAGGAGAACGATGGGGTCCAGGGAATGACGGCAGATATGCTGATATCAATCGTTGCAGCAGTCGGTTTTGGCCTGACAGCGCTTTATGTTGTCGTCGCGCGCAGGCACAAACCAACCTGGAAAGACGGCATAATCATGCTGCTCGCCTGTGCTGAGCTGAACTGGGCGCGTGTCTTAACGGGTATCAGCTCTGATTTAGCAACCAAGGTCTTCTGGTACAAGATGATCTATTTCGGTTTCACGATTACTCCTACCGCATTCCTCTGTCTTGCGCTAGGTTATAGTGGATTGGGGTATGTGCTCACACGCCGCACACGGTTCGTGCTCGGCGTGTTTCCCGCGCTAACCGCGGGGTTGATCTTCACAAATGAAATCCATGGTTGGATCTGGAATCCTGCAAACACAGTGTCTATCGTCACCTCGATACGTTTTTTGACTGCGGCGGACGCAGGCATTTGGTATTGGGTCTTTGTAGCGTACTCGTATTTCGTGATGGGGCTCGGCTGCTTTTTCCTGGCTCGATTGTTAATTCACTCACGCGGAATCTATGGGTGGCAGGCTAGCGCCGTTATCATCGCGGCTATTCTGGCCATCCTTGGAAGCGCGCTGGATATCTTCAGAGTGAGTCCTCTTCAGCCATTCTCTACGACAGCATTGGGGCTTGCCGTTGGCAGCATCGTGGTGGCTTACGTATTAGCTCCGCTTCGGCGACGAGACCTGCTGTCTTTTTCTCGCGGCGCAATCCTCAATAACGTTAGCGATAGCGTTATCGTCTTGGATGGAGACGGTCGAATTGTGGACATGAATCCGGCTGCTGAAAGATTGATGGGCGGACCTGCGTTGCAAGCAATTGGAAAGCCTTTGGAACAATTCCTGCCAGGACCAATCTCAATCTGGACCGGCAACACCAACAAAAATGGTGAAGTGACGCTGGATTACGGGAACACACCGTGTATCTTTGACCTACGTGTCTCTACAATTCAGGGCCGGAAGGGCCGCATCGAAGGTCAAATAGTTGTCCTGCGCGACATTACCGAGCGCAAGCGGATAGAAGAGGTCTTGCGGGAGAGCGAGGAGAAATATCGAACCATTCTTGAAAACATCGAAGATGGATATTACGAAGTAGACCTCGATGGTCGCTTTACTTTTTTCAACAATTCGATGTGCCGGATATTAGGGTACCCCACAGAAGAATTGATGGGCATGAATGACCAGCAGTATATGGATGAAGAGAACGCAAAAAAATTCCTTCAAGCCTTTAATAAAGTTTACGAAACAGGGGAACCCCTTAGAGGAAGCGAGTGGGAGATTATAAGAAAAGATAGGATCAGAAGATGCGTTGAGGGATATGCATCGTTAAAAAGAGATTCATCAGGTAAACCGATAGGGTTTAGGGGAATTGTGCGGGACGTCACGGAAAGGAAGCAGGCAGAGGAGGTTTTGAAGGAGAAGAGCGAGGAACTGGCCCGGTCCAATAGAGAGTTGGAACAATTTGCCTATGTGGCTTCTCATGACCTTCAGGAACCCTTGCGCACGGTGACGAATTTTGTCCAGCTACTGGCCAAGCGATACCAAGGAAAGCTCGACTCAAATGCTGACGACTTCATCAACTTTGCCGTAGACGGGACCATGCGCATGTGGAAGCTGATCAATGATTTGTTGGCCTACTCCCGAGTGGGCACCCGAGGCCATACCTTCGAACCGATCAACTGTGAGACGATCCTTCAAGAGGCTCTCGACAATTTAAAGGTGACCCTGGAGGAGAGTGGTGCAGTGGTGACTCACGATTCTCTCCCGACTGTGATGGCCGATAGCTTGCAACTGGGTCAGTTGTTCCAAAACCTGATTGGCAATGCGATCAAGTTTCGAGGGGACGAACGGCCCCGCATTCACATCTCGGCTAGCCGCAATGATAGCGGGTGGACTTTCTCCGTGCGCGACAACGGGATTGGCATTGCCCCCGAGTTCACAGAACGGATCTTCATCATTTTTCAGCGGCTTCACGGACCGCAACAATATCCCGGCACCGGCATTGGTTTGGCCGTTTGTAAAAAGATTGTGGAGCGTCACGGTGGACGTATCTGGGCGGAGTCAGAGGTTGGAAAGGGGGCCACCTTTTACTTCACCCTTCCGACAATTAAGGCGAAGCCCCTTTCTTATAGCGTCTCAAACGGAGGCAGGGTTTAGAGTAACGGATAGGAGAGGAAGAATGGAACCGAAAAGAGGATGTCGACCCATGGAGGTTTTACTGGTAGAGGACAATCCGGGTGACGTTCGCCTCACCATGGAGGCCCTCAAGGAAGGAGAGATATGCAACCATCTGAGCGTGGTCAGTGATGGGGTCGAGGCCCTGGCCTTCTTGCATCGGGAAGGCCCCTATGCCAATGCCCCTCGGCCGGACATTATTTTGCTTGACCTTAACCTACCCAAGAAGGACGGTCGCGATGTCCTTGCCGAGATCAAGGCTGAGAAGGACCTGAAGCGGATTCCTGTCGTGGTGCTGACCACCTCGAATGCAGAGAAAGATATCTTTGGAACCTATGATCTCCATACAAACTGTTACATCACCAAGCCGGTGGACTTCGCGCAGTTTGTCTCGGCCGTTAAATTAATAGAGGATTTCTGGTTCACCATCACCAAGCTGTCAAAAAGTGGAGACGCCGATGTCTAATTTTGAAAGAACAAAAAAGAAACCTTCGAATATCCTCCGTCAAGAGCCCGAGATCATCAAGGTGCTGTTGATCGAAGATAACCCTGGAGATGCTCGCTTGGTAAAGGAGATGCTGGTCGATGCGTGGGCAAACAACTTCAGTCTGGCCCATGTGGAAATGATCAGAGAAGGTCTGTCCCTCCTTATGGATGAAGGTTATCACGTCATCCTGCTCGATCTGTCACTTCCAGATGGGCATGGTCTCGATACCGCGAGACAGGTGTGTGCCGCAGCTCCTCATTTGCCCGTTATTATCCTAACCGGTCTCGATGACGAAACGATTGCCATCCATGCTGTCCAAGAAGGGGCACAGGACTATCTGGTCAAGGGGCAGATGGACAGCAATCTGCTGGCAAGGGCTATCCGGTACGCTATTGAGCGCAAGCGGGCAGAAGTGAAACTGCGGGAAAGCGAGGAGAGATTCCGCGAGCTGGCAGAGAACATCCGTGAGGTCTTCTATATATGCAAACAGGATAACCACCAGATAAGTTACATCAGCCCTGCCTATATGGAAATTTGGGGCCGTACATGTGAAACTCTTTACCATGAGCCAGAATCCATTTGGAATACTGTCCACCCCGAGGATAAAGATCGTGTGATGAGATCTTTGGAGAAGAAAGACCGAGAAGAGGTCGAGGAGATCTATCGTATTGTGCGCCCTGACGGATCAATGCGCTGGATAAAAGATCGCTCTTTCCCGATTTATGATGATTCAGGAAAGACGCGCCGCATTGTTGGAATTGCAGCAGATATCACTGACCTTAAGTTCGGGGAAGAAAAACTGAAACACCTAAGTTTACACGATCCTCTTACCGGACTCTATAATCGCATCTACTTCGAGGAGGAGATGAGTCGGATAGAAAAATTACGCTGTGATACGGTAGCGATCATATCGTGTGATGTGGATGGGCTCAAGCTCGTTAATGACACGTTAGGACACAATCAAGGAGATAACCTGCTTGTGGCTGCTGCCAGGGTGATCAGGGGATCCTTCCGTGAGGGAGACTTGGTAGCCAGGATAGGTGGAGACGAAATTTCTGTCGTACTTACAAACACTACAGAACCTGCCGTTGAAAATGCTTGTCAGAGAATTCAGGAGGCTGTCGTAAGCTACAATGCCAACAACCCAGAACTCCCCTTGAGTATCTCTGTTGGATTTGCGGTTAGCCACGGAGTCCATAGAAGCCTGAGAGATCTCTCTAAAGAAGCCGATAACAATATGTACCGGAAAAAGCTATATCATACACAGAGTGTCCGTAACACCATTGTTAAAGGTCTGATCAACGCACTGAAAGCAAGGGATATCACTAACGAGAAGCATCTTATTCGTTTGGAAAAGTTATTGGTCAATCTGGCTGTCTTCATTGGACTACCAGAGTCCACCACATCTGACTTGTCCCTCTTAGCCAGATTTCATGACATCGGTAAGGTAGGGATCTCCGACTCTATCCTCTTTAAGGAAGGCTCCCTAACTTCTGAGGAATGGACGGAGATGAAGCGACATTGCGAGATTGGCTATCGGATTGCCCTATCAGCCTCCGACCTCATTCCGATTGCCGACTGGGTCCTTAAACACCATGAGTGGTGGAATGGCCAGGGCTATCCTCTCGGCATTATGGGAGAAGAGATCCCCACAGAGTGCCGTTTGTTGGCTATTGCTGAAGCTTATGAAGCCCTCACCAGTGTTCGTCCTTATCGAAGCGAATTTCCCCGTGCAATGGCTGTCGCTGAACTCTTAAGCCGCTCTGGAACACAGTTTGACCCTAAGCTTTTGGAAAAGTTTGTGGAGATGTTGGAAACCCATCCTCCTGAGTCAGAGTCTAATGAAACCTCCGCAGTTTGAAAATTAGAGGAGGAGCTGAGAAGCGGGTTTTGAATCTTGAAGCAACCTCTAAAAATGTCATTCCTGCGAAAGCAGGAATCCATAAGCTTTTGAAATTACTGAGCTCCCGCCTTTGCGGGAATGACGAATTGGGAATTATTAGAGGTCCCTTGATATTTGGATCAAAAGAAAGATTAAATAATGGGGCTAATTCTAAAACATCAAAATACAAGACCCCCAAACTCGATTCCGTCTGGGTTGATGATATTTTTCCAAGACCAATCGAAAGGAAAGTGAAATGATGGCCATACCCAATCAACATCGTAGCATTAGGGATGCTGATTATTTTAAGAAACTTTTTCGCAGACA
>VGSS01000100.1 GCA_016874935.1 Deltaproteobacteria bacterium
TGAGCTTTGGCTTCCATGTTTGATAACATTGTTTTCATTAATTTAGCCACTTTCAACAATTGCTGAAAACAATTATTACAGTGAAAAATTGCATTTGTCAAGATTTATTTTCACCATTTTTAACGTTCCCCTGGGGGACGTTGTTCACTTCTTACACTTTTCTTTACCCACTCTCACCTTTCAATCACTCACAACTTCCCGCATCCATCCTTCGTCCCGCTTTGCGGGACTACGGAGGACCCTGAACCGAGTTGGTACAGAGCAGGCAGGTAAGATGTAAGACGAACCTGAAATCATTAATTAGCCTTCTTAAGAACTCGAAGCTCATTTCGTACGACCTCTTTAACAATCTCCTGGATCGGACGCTTGTCCTGTTTAATGTAGTTCCTTAAGGCCTGGTTTATTGATGTCTGATATCCCCGGCTCTCACGCTCAGCCTCATCCCTAAACCACTCCAGTATATCCGTATCGATGAAGATCGTGATCCTGGTTTTGCCCTTTTGGGGTATTACCGGTCCCCGCTTGCCTTTACTGAAGTCATATTCCTCCAGCATCTCATTCTTTTTGCTCATAAACCCTCCGCTCCCTTGGGGTTGCTTTTCGGGCTGAAATTAACCTGATCTCCTCCTCACCCGAATAAGCGTAAACAACAACCAGCACCCTCCCTAAAAGATCTGACCCAATGGTTATAAACCTTTGTTCAGTGTGCCGTGTATCTTCAATCGTTATTGCCATCGGGTCATCAAGCACCGTGGCAGCATGAGAAAACTCGACGCCATGATTCCGTATGTTTGCGCCGGCTTTCTTGATATCCCAAACAACGTTCATATTATATGTATTTTATATGTATCTGTCAACTATTATTTCAAAGGCTTTCCGGCAAGACCTATTGGAATACTATCCACCCTCCTCTTTCAATTTTTCAGGGGTAGCCTCTTCGAGCCACAACCAATAATTCGCAAAGCGCATGGCGCACGGCGTTCCTTTTTATCGCAAGTTGCAAGTCGTAAGGAGCAAGTGGTAGCACCTAATTTCTCTTCTTGATCTTTGTGACATAAGGAACTTTAGGTTCCTCAACAAGGAATCCAATTGGTCGCTTCTTGGGCTCTGGCGCTGTCATTAGCTGCCGAATGGCTTCGAAAACTATTTTGAACTGAGCATCATATTTCTTTTCAAGTTCATCCAGCCTTTTAGAAAGCTCCCTGCTTGAAGCAAGTATTTGTCGGAGCCTAACAAAGGCCCTCATAATTTCAATATTCACCTTAATCGCTCTCTCACTATTTAATACACTTGAAAGCATCAATATTCCATGCTCCGTGAAGGCATAAGGCCGATACTTGATGTGCTGGCCTCTTTTTAAGGTCACAATTTGTGACCTTAAACCACCTCCCCTGACTTCAGTCCACCAAATTTTTCCCTCCTCCATGGTCAACTGAAACATAAAATCTTCAGGGAACCTATCCTTATGTCTTTTGACCGCCTGGTTTAATACCTTGGTGGTTACCCCATAGAGGTATGCCAAATCTCGATCGAGCATCACTTTCTGACCGCGGATTAACAGGATGGATCGTTCGATGCGTTCAAGAGGAATCAGGGATCTTTCTTTTGACATTTTTTCATCCATTAACTCTCCTCACCTTTCAATTTTTCGGGCGTGCTTTCTTCGAGCCAATACCAACGCAACGCATAGCGCCAAGGGCATAGAGCATGGCGCATAAATCTAAAACCCTAACACAGTCCTCAATTCTTCAATCGGTGCAATCGCTGGCATGGTTCCAACCTCACGCAGAGCACTTAGCGCAAAGAGCATAGCGTAAAAAAACCTAATCGTGAATCGTGTCTCCCGAATTATCGGGACAAGCGTGATTCGTGACCTAGGCTCAGCGCTTTTTTAAGAACAGTCTTTTTGTTGGAGGATCCATGATATCCACTACCACCGAAATTTGACCCAATATACCAGAAACAGAAATTTATGACGATCTTTTAAACCTTAGAGACCTATCACCTTACATCCTGAATCGTCTGCGGCGACTGGAACTGGAGAGGGTTTCTGCCCTGCCTGATTCATCCAGCCTTCTTTTTTAGAAAAATGTACAATAATTGTGGTTTTTGGCAAAAAAAGTCACTCAGATTTGTGTAAAATTGAGGCAAACAAGATAGGGTTTAAAGACTGATTGCAAAAGGTGAGGTGGATTCTCTTTGGGAAACTTAAGGGGTTGGTGATTTGGTATTGCCTTGCCCCAAGGCGATAAACCTGCTCTTCAGTAATGGTTGGGTAAGCAATGATCTAACCCCGGCGTAGCATCAAACTAAAAAACCTGAGCATATCTTGCCAATATCTTCACTTTGATAAGACTGAAGATATCTGTTTGAAATCTGGCATAACAACCCTAATTCCTACCTTGAAGAGGAAGGAATCCTCAGGGATAAGATACTCAATTTATAACCCCAACATAACCCTTTCAATTTGTCTTTCATTTTCCCCTTTTTTAGGTCGATGAAATCCGTTATAATATGCCCGCTTAATTTTTCGGGGGAGGAAATAGAGTGAAGATTCACGAATATCAAGCCAAAGAGATTCTGAAAGGTTATGGTGTTCCTGTTCCAAAAGGAAGAGTGGCAGAGACTCCTGAAGAAGCAAGAAAGGTTGCGGAGGAAATCGGGAGTAAGCCGATCGTTGTCAAAGCCCAGATACATGCCGGTGGCAGGGGAAAAGGGGGCGGTGTCCGGGTTGTAAAAAGTCCCGAAGAAGCGGAGAAGGCTGCAAAGGAGATTCTCGGCATGACTCTCGTTACCCATCAGACAGGCCCGACAGGCAGGATTGTCCGAAGAGTGCTGGTTGAAGAGGGAGCAGATATTAAAGAAGAACTCTATCTGGGTATTGTGATGGACCGCTCAAGGGAATGTCCGGTGATCATGGCCAGCCGAGAGGGAGGGGTGGAGATTGAAAAGATTGCAGCAGAGTCCCCTGAAAAGATCGTAAAGGAATGGGTGGAACCTTATGTGGGATTGAGGCCTTTTCAGGCAAATAAGGTCGGTTATGAACTCGGACTTGATCCTGCCCAGGTTGGAAAATTGAGAAGCGTGGTGAGCGGCCTTTATAAAACCTTTTACGAGAAAGACTGTCTTCTTGCAGAGATCAATCCTCTGGTGCTTACCGGAGGCGGGGATTTTATCGCCCTCGATGCCAAGATCAATTTCGATGATAATGGGCTTTTTCGACACAAGGAGATTGCTGCGCTCAGGGATCTTAATGAGGAAGCTCCTCTGGAGATCGAGGCCTCAAAGTATAATCTCAATTACATCAAACTTGATGGAAGTGTGGGTTGTATGGTCAATGGTGCGGGTCTGGCCATGGCTACCATGGACATCATTAAAGTGTTCGGTGCTGAACCAGCAAACTTTCTCGATGTGGGCGGAGGAGCTACAACTGAGATGGTCAAGAATGGTTTTAAAATCCTCATGTCAGATCCTGCCGTGAAGGTTGTGTTTATTAATATCTTTGGAGGAATTTTACGGTGCGACACTCTCGCAAGAGGAGTGACCGAAGCCGTCAAAGAGGTGAAGGTGAATGTTCCTATCGTCGTAAGATTAGAAGGGACGAATGTCGAAGAGGGAAGAAGAATATTAAAAGATTCGGGGCTCAATTTTGCCGTCGCTTCCGGCATGCAGGAGGGGGCCCAGAAGGTGGTGGAAGCATTGAAAACAAAAGGTTAAGGCTGAGGTTAAGATTAAGATAAAAATAATAAATAATTTTCTGACTCATGCATATCTCAACCTAAACCTTAGCCTGAGCCTAATTTCGGAGGAATTCTATGAGCATCTTGGTTGACGAAAATACAAAAGTGGTGGTTCAGGGGATTACGGGCAATGAGGGTCTTTTCCATACGAAACAGATGAAGGAGTATGGAACAAAGGTGGTTGCCGGAGTGACCCCGGGTAAGGGAGGCCAGAAGATCGAAGGAATCCCTGTTTTTAATACTGTAGCGGATGCGGTTAAAAATTCAGGTGCCAATGCTTCTGCGATCTTTGTCCCTCCTGCTTTTGCAGGGGATGCTATCCTGGAGGCAGCGGATGCCGACATTTCAGTCATTGTCTGTCTGACAGAGGGAATTCCGACGCTGGATATGGTGATGGCTCGAAAATATCTGAAAGAGAAGGGAACAAAGTTGGTTGGTCCCAATACTCCAGGGATCATTTCTCCGGGAAAGTGTAAAATCGGAGTAATGGCAGGATATATTCACAAACAGGGAGCAGTGGGAATTATGTCCCGAAGTGGAACACTCACTTACGAAGTGGTGGATCAATTGACAAAGAAGGGAATCGGTCAATCGACCTGTGTGGGTATCGGCGGAGATCAAATTATCGGTCTAAACTATGTAGATTTGTTAGAGCTTTTTCAAAAAGACCCTGACACTGAAGCACTGATCATGATTGGCGAAATCGGAGGAACGGCCGAGGAGGAGGCTGCCCAGTTTATTGAGAAGCATGTGAAAAAACCTGTGATCGCTTTTATAGCGGGATTGACCGCTCCTCCCGGAAGGAGGATGGGGCATGCGGGTGCCATCATCTCCGGAGGGAAAGGTACAGCCACAGAGAAGATGGAGACATTGGAAAAGGCGGGGGTCAGAGTCGTCAAGAATCCCGCATTAGTAGGAAATGAACTGTCTGGTTTGTTGAAAAGGGCTTGAGACAACAGACAAAAGCATATATATATCAATAAGTTGTTAAAAAATGTTTATATTTTTTTTGATTTATGTTATTAACTATTAAGAATTTAAAAGGAAGGTGATAGATATGATTGTTGAATTGAGAGATCGTTTAAAAGGACTGAACAATCGTTTGGAAATTCTTCGAGGGTATCTTTGACATCACAAAGAGACAGGAAAGACTCGGTCAAATTGGAAAGATGATGTTAGAACCTCATTTTTGGGAAGGGGGTGAGAGCACACAGAAAATTTTGAAAGAAAGAACCTCCCTGCTGGAAGGTCTATCGCCCTGGGAACAAGAGAAGAAGGATCTTGAGGAAATGGAAATCCTCCTTCAATTGATTGAGGAGCAGAAAGATGAGGGGGAAGCCCAGGAATTATTGCATAGGATAGAGAAAAGTGAAGAAGCGATTGACCAGATGGAATTCAGAAGGATGCTGGGAGGTGAGCACGATGAAAGAAATGCAATCGTCAGCATCAATGCAGGCGCAGGCGGTACAGAGGCTCAGGACTGGGTTGAAATGCTCCTTCGAATGTATCTGAGGTGGGCGGAGGATAAAGGATATCGAACAGAGATCATTGATATCCTTTCCGGTGATGAGGCGGGTTTGAAGAATGTGACCTTTACGGTCAATGGGCAATATGCCTATGGATATTTAAAGGCAGAGGTGGGTATCCACCGGCTGGTCCGGATTTCACCCTTCGATGCCGGCGCCAGACGACATACCTCTTTTGCATCGGTCTTTGTCATCCCCGAGGTCCCGGAAGATATTGTGATTGAGATCGACGAGAAAGATTTGAGAGTTGACACCTTCCGGTCGAGCGGGGCAGGAGGACAGCATGTCAACAAGACCGATTCAGCGGTGAGAATTACCCATCTTCTCACCGGAATCGTCGTCCAGTGTCAGAATGAACGGTCCCAGCATAAGAATAAGGCGACCGCCCTGAAGATATTGAAGGCCCGCCTATACGAAAAAGAGGTAAAAGAGAAGTCGGAGAAACTAGGGGAACTTCACAACAAAAAGAAGGAGATCGCCTGGGGAAGCCAGATTCGTTCTTATATTATGCATCCTTACAAAATGGTTAAGGATCACCGGACCGATACGGTCATCCACCAGGTGGATCGGGTGCTGGATGGAGAGATCGACGATTTCATGAAAGCCTATCTCCTGAACGCAGCTTAAATAAAGATCATTGGAAAATGAGTCCCGCCACGGTGGGACAAAATTAGCAATTAGCAATCAAAGGTAAAAACTTTTAACTCATGGTTAATTGACTCCCGCGTTTCGCGGGACTCATTTCGCAATTTACAATGTTGTTTTTCGTCGGGATTGACTTTTTATGACTGAAGAAATATCATTAAAAGGACAATCAGAAAAGACGATACCGGAAGAGGAGAGAAATCCGTTCGAAGCCCTGGAGGAAAAGATCGGTCATCTCCTGACGAAATATCAGGAGCTGATGAGGGAGAGAGACAAATTGGCCGCTGAGGTCGATGCGGAGAGGGAGAAAAGGATTCGTTTGGAGAAGAGGATGGAACTCCTCTCCCAGGACAGGGAAAGTGTCAAAATCCGGATTGACCAGCTCCTTCACCGTTTGCGAAGCGTCGATCTATAATCTATTAATGCCTCCATATGTCCATAGAAATTTTAGACCTGTGGTTCGATCGGGATAATAGGTTGGGTGATGGGAAAAGAGAGGTCAGTTGAAATTAAAGTTTTTGGGCAAACCTATACGGTAAAGACGGATGCCGAAGAGGGCCATATCCAGGAAGTGGCCAGGTATGTGAATGAGAAAATGAACGAAGTTCTGAAGAAGACAAGAAGTGTCTCCACATTGAATGTGGCAATATTAACGGCCCTCAATGTTGCCGATGATCTTTTAAAGGAAAAAGAGAACCGAGCGGCGATCCTTCGAGAAATTGAGGTGAGATCAAAAGACCTGGCCGATAAAATTGATATCCAGATAGGAGGAAAGAAATCAGGAAAGATTTGCATCACCGGCTAAAGTTCCCCTGGAGTGTTTAGGATGAGCGGACCATCCGAAAGAAGACAACCTGAAAAGGGCACCCTCGCCGATGGGTTGTTCCGGATGGGTTGCCGGGTGACGCCTTACAGGGGGTTGCGAGGAACACCGTCGTGAGCAGATTGAAGGTGTGATGGGATAGAGAAGAGGATTGAGTTTAAATCCTGACATGAGAAGAGAATGGGTTTGATACGGGTTTTCATTTTGAATATGATTGAAATTCTTGGCAGATTCTTCCAATGGGAGGAGTGGCTGGAAAAGCGTTTCTGGAATGTGAGGAGATTAATAAACCAGAAAACCCCCCAGCTCTCCCTTTCGGAAAGGCCGGGAGAATTTCATGATATAAAAAAGGCGAGACGGAAGTTCCCCCCGGGATTTTCCATGTTATTTCCGCCCTGTCGGGTAACATCAAACCCTGCTTATTCTCTCTCCACTCTTCATTTCCTTCCTTCTCTCATTTGACGAACCTTTTTTTCAGCAAAGAAAGGGAGGTGAGTTAAACGTTGAACTTATCCGTGGGATTTTATATTGCTCTCGTTTTAGGTATGGCGCTTCTCGGAGGAATCGTTGGATTCCTTCTGAACAAAAGGTATTCGGAAGCCAGGATAGGTGCGGCCAAAGGGGCTGCCAAACGGTTGATCGAAGAGGCGGAGAAAGAGGCTGAAATCTTAAAGAAAGAAGCCCTGCTCCAGGCCAAAGATAAATTCTATCAGGAGAAGGCAGAGTTTGAAAAAGAGACGGTAGAAAAAAAACAGGAACTCCAGACCCTGGAGAGGAGGATCATCCAGAGGGAGTCTCATCTGGACAAGAAGATTGAGCTTCTTGATACAAAAGAGGCGGAGGTCACACGCAAGGAAAAGGCAATGATCCAGCAGGAGAAAACGATTCAGGAACAGGAGAAGAAAGTGGTTGAGCTGATTCAGAGACAGCGATTCCAGCTTGAAAACATAGCGAAGATGTCTTCCGAAGAAGCCAAACGCCTCCTGATGGAATCGATGGAGGAAGAGGCGAAACATGAGGCAGCCAAAAGGATCAAGAGAATTGAGGATGAGGCAAAAGAGACCGCTGACAAGAAAGCCAAAGAGATTATCAGCTTAGCCGTTCAACGTTATGCGGGAGAATATGTGGCTGAACAGACGGTTTCCGTGGTCAGTTTGCCAAATGAAGAGATGAAGGGACGTATCATCGGCCGGGAAGGCCGGAATATCAGGGCCCTTGAGGCGGCTACAGGGATTGATCTGATCATCGATGATACCCCCGAGGCTGTAATTCTTTCGGGATTCAATCCTGTCCGCAGGGAAGTTGCCCGGATATCCCTTGAACGGTTGGTGAGCGATGGCCGAATCCATCCTGCAAGGATTGAAGAAATTGTCCAGAAAGTGGAGCAGGAGGTGGAGACCACCATCCGCGAGGCGGGTGAACAGGCGACCTTCGATGTAGGAGTTCATGGTATCCACCCTGAACTGATCAAACTGATCGGGCGACTTAAATATCGTACGAGTTATGCCCAGAATGTCTACCAGCACTCTCTGGAAGTGGCATTCCTCAGTGGAATCATGGCCGCAGAGTTGGGCGTCAATGTGAAGCAGGCCAAGAGAGCAGGACTTCTGCATGATATAGGAAAAGCGGTGGATCATGAGGTGGAAGGTCCACATGGCAGGATCGGAGCGGATTTGGCAAGGAAATATGGAGAATCGCCTGCCATCATTCATGCCATTGCTTCTCATCATGAAGAGGAAAAGCCGGAGTCGATCCTCGATGTCTTGGTGGAAGCCGCGGATGCCCTTTCAGGTGCAAGGCCAGGGGCAAGGCGCGAGATGTTGGAGACATATGTCAAACGGCTGGAAGATCTGGAAAAGATTGCCCAGTCGTTTCAGGGGGTGGAAAAATCATATGCCATTCAAGCGGGAAGAGAAATCCGGGTGATGGTCCAGCCCGAACGTATCTCAGACGAGGCCTCTGCAATTCTTTCAAGAGACATCGCCCGCAAGATCGAAAAAGATCTCACCTATCCCGGCCAGATCAAGGTGACAGTGATACGTGAGATGAGAGCGGTGGAAATAGCAAAGTAAATACAAATTCGAAGCACGAAATTCGAATTTCGAAACAAATTCGAATGACCTAAATTCGAAACTTGGAAGGGAAAAGAGTTGTTTTGGTCATTTGAAAATTCGAATTTTGAGATTGTTTCGGATTGGTCCTAAGAGGACGCTTCGCCCGATATCCGGGTTTCGAATTTTAGGTATGGAAGATGCGAATTCTTTTTATCGGAGACATTGTCGGGAAACCAGGCAGACAGGCGATCAATGGACTGCTAAAAAAAGTCGTCAGTGACCATGGGATTGAGTTTACGATCGCCAACGGAGAGAACGCGGCAGGGGGAATGGGAATTACCCCTGCCATTGCCATCGAGATTATGGATCAAGGAGTGAATATTCTGACTTCAGGAAACCATATCTGGGCTAAAAAGGAAATTTTTCCTTACCTGGATCAGGAAAACAGGATTTTGAGGCCTGCAAATTATCCGCCTCATGTCCCGGGTCGAGGGGCAGGTGTTTTTCAATCAAAGAGTGGAGAGAAAATCGGGGTGATCAATCTGGAGGGAAGGGTTTTTATGAAACATCTCGATTGTCCCTTCCGTATCGGAGAAAAGGAGATCGAAACATTAAGAAAAGAGACTCCTATCATCGTGGTTGATTTTCATGCGGAGGCCACCTCTGAGAAGGTAGCGATGGGATGGTTTTTAGATGGGAAAGTGACGGCTGTGCTGGGAACCCACACTCATGTGCAGACCAGTGACGAGAAGATTCTGGCTGAAGGGACTGCTTATATTACAGATGTCGGAATGACAGGTCCCCTGGATTCGGTCATCGGGATACGAAAACAGGTGGCTGTGAACCGGCTCTTAACGCAGATTCCTTGGAAATTCGATGTGGCAACGGAAGAGGTTGAATTGCAAGGGGTAATCGTTGAAGTCGACCCATTCATGGGAAAAGCAAAAGGAATTCAAAGGATAAGGGTATCTTTGGACCAACGGAGCGGGTCAAAATGAGAATAGTCAAACATAGGGCGGAGAAAACGGTTTTTGCCATTTTTAAAGAGAGGGGCTTCGTTGAGCAGGTGACCGATGAGAAGAAGGTTCCAGAAATGTTGGAAGATCAGGTTACCTGTTACATCGGTTTTGATCCGACGGCTTCCAGTTTCCATGTGGGGAATCTGGTTCCCATCATGTCATTGGCCCATATGCAACGACACGGTCACCGCCCCATTGCATTGGTAGGAGGAGGGACGGGTTTAGTCGGCGATCCCAGCGGAAAAGATGAGATGCGGCAGATTTTAACCTATGAAGAGATTAACAAAAATGCCGAAGCTCAGAAGAAGCAATTCTCACGGTTTCTGGATTTTTCAGAGGACCGGGCTCTTCTTTTAAATAACGCCGAATGGTTAACCCGACTGAACTATATCAATTTTCTCCGGGATATCGGCGTTCATTTTAGCGTTAATCGGATGCTGGCAACCGAATCGATAAAGACCCGGTTGGAGACAGGGCTCTCGTTTATCGAATTCAATTACCAGCTCCTGCAGGCCTATGATTTTTGGCATCTTTTTAAGAATTATGACTGTATGATGCAAATGGGGGGAAGTGATCAATGGGGGAATATCGTAGCAGGAATCGATCTGATTCGTCGTCTCGAAGGCAAACAGGCTTATGGAGTGACTTTTCCGCTCATCATGACCGCAGACGGAAGAAAAATGGGCAAAACTGAGAAAGGGGCTGTCTGGTTAGACCCTCAACGCACATCACCTTATGAATATTATCAGTTCTGGATCAATACGGATGATCGGGATGTGAGGAGATTTTTGGCTCTTTTTACTTTCCTTCCGATGGAAGAGGTTGAAGAATATGGAAAGATAAAGGGGGCTGAGATTAGAAAAGCCAAAGAAATCCTTGCTTTTGAGGCAACGAAGATCGTCCATGGGGAGGAAGAAGCAAGCAGGGCGAGGGCAGCCTCTAAAGCCCTTTTTTCAAAAGAAAAAACAGATGAGGGCTCAATTCCAACTACCCATCTGGGCAAAAAGGAATTTGTCCAAGGGATTCCAATATTTAAGTTGTTTGAGACGACAAACCTCTCAACCTCTGGGTCAGAGGCAAGGCGATTGATTGAGCAAGGAGGAGGGTATCTAAACGAGAGGAGAGTTGATAAGTTTGACCTTATAGTAACCCTTCAAGATTTCAATGAGAAAGGCGAAGCTCTGTTAAGGGCAGGAAAAAAGAAGTTTCATCGAATAAAAGTCCTTGACAATAATTAGAAATGAATTATAATTATAAGGTTTTGGTTTAGCCAGAAAAGAATCATTTGAGACCTGATGCCTCATTAATAAATGTTACCCGAGAGAAAAGAAGAGAGAGGTATCGTGACCATAGGTTTTTGAGAACGTAAGATTCTAAAAATGGTATTCATCTTCTCTTCCATCACTTTCCTTAGCCTA
>VGSS01000101.1 GCA_016874935.1 Deltaproteobacteria bacterium
CTTTTCTATAATCTTCCCCCAAGTGGAAGCCAAGTATCCAGAAATGAGGGACTTGCCAGAGATAAAAGAAGAAGGAGACGGCCAGCAGTTGTGGATCAAAAAGATGGCCTCCCCCTGAAGACCAACCGATCGCTGGCGGCATTGCTCCTACCAGAGCTCCGGGCACAGCGGCAAAAGGAGTTAGCTTCTTAAGCGGGGTATAGACTCCGTTGTACCAGAGTATGGCGAATAGACCTAAGATCAGAGCCTGCCCATTTATTTCCACCCGGAGGATGAAAAGTCCAAGCGTGATCATCAGGAAGGATATTTTCAAGGCGGATACCGGTGAAAGCCGTCCGGATGGAATGGGCCGATCCTTGGTCCTTTCCATCCTCTGATCTTCTTTCCTCTCCTGATATTGATTGAGACCGCTGGCGCCTGAGGAGAGAAGGAAGACCGCCAGAAGCATCAGAAACATCTCCTGCGCGATCCCTTGATGAGAAAGGATGAAACCCGTGGCCGCTGAGAACGTGACAAAGATCGATAGCCTGAACCTGAACAGATCCATCAGAAGAGATAACCAGTGTTTGAGAGCTTTCATTTCAATTCCTTCATATATCGGATGATCTCATCTATCTCCTCATCCGTGCTCAGACTCTTCTGGGAGGGCATGATGGGAGGAAACCCTTTGACGACCTCTGCATTCGGTTCGATCAAGGACCTTTTAAGATAGGCATCATCAGCCTGAACGTTCTGCTCTTTTCCATCCTTTAATACGATGACCGTCTTTCCAAAGAGGCCTTTGAGAGTGGGGCCGATTCTGGACGTGCCATCGAGGCTGTGGCAAACAAGGCACCCTTTCTCCTGAAGTAGCTGTGGTCCACGGGGTAGACCTTTTGATGTTTCCGCTCGCAACTCCTTGCCTTTTCCCTCGTACCATTGATTGAACTCGTCCTCTGAAATGACTCTCACCCGGGTGAGCATGTAGGCGTGTTGTTGGCCGCAGTATTCCGCACACAGAACATCGTAGGTTCCTGGTTCTTTCGCTTTAAACCAGAGAGGGGTGACCATTCCCGGGACAGCATCCTGTTTGACTCTGAAAGCTGGGATGTAAAAACTATGGATCACGTCTTGCGAGGAGAGCAGGAGATGGATTGGTTTTCCGACGGGGATCACCAATTCTTCGGCCTTCACCCCATTCTCATATTCAAAAAGCCAGGACCATGAGCGTGCTGTCACCTTCACCTTGAACGCCCCTTCGGGAATCTTTTTTAAGGTTCGGAATCCTGTCCACCCGTAATAGAACATGGAGAGCACTAAAAGGGTGGGAATGACGGTCCACAAGATCTCAAGCCAGAGGTTTCCCCTGATGTCTTGAGGCTCCGGGTTTCGGTTGCGGCGATAGCGAATGGTAAAGTAGATCATCAGGAAGGTGATGAGGACCAGGATCGAGACGGAGATCGCTGCGATGAAGAGAAATACATTTTCGACAATCTGGTCCGGAAGACCCGTAAATCCGCGAATCATACGCCACCATTGCTATGAAACTGTTACGTAAGTCTGTTCATGGTTCGAGAACCTCACCACAAACAGACTAGGGAGCTTAATCGCAGCAACAATCCTCACAACATGCGTCGTAATAGGATATTTCTTCCCAGCGATCCATTACATCGGAGGGAATATCCTTTTTAACCTCTTCGGCCCCGTTTTGATTGGTCTCTTTTTTAATCATGGCGCTTTCCTCTCAATGTAACCATTCCCTTTTAAAAGAGCCCTTCCTTCTCGGAAGGGCTCGATATTGAAGGGTTAGTGGACTGGAATGCTTACCTTTTGTTCCCATCCCCTGATAGGCGTGTTGATCTTAAGGAGACCGTTCTCATACCTGGCCTCTGCCTTTTCAGCCAGGACCTCATGAGCCAATGTGAAGCAACCTGAGTATTCGGTATCCTCTCCTCTTGGGGCTGAGACACAAAAGCTGTTGTTCCTCATATCAAGCTTAATATCCTTCTTATCAACACCCGGCATTTCCAATTCGGCTTTGAGATATCCCTGGTCCCTGTCATGGGAAATGCAGGCGCATGGGGTTACTTTTATCTGTCGTTCATAAGAACACCTCCTCTCAGTAAAAAGATAAGAATGGTGAAGCAACATTTCAAGGTGAATTCGTCAAGATTGTATGGTATACATATTAAAGAAGACTCTTGTGGACATGTGTGAGAAAGGAGAAGGAGTGAGAGGTCTATGGAAGAAGGAATCGATGTGAAAAACATTGGGCTCCGCGGGGTGAAGGTGGCTGACACCCGCATCTCGGATGTCGATGGAGAAAGAGGGATTCTTATTTACCGGGGGTACAATATCATTGATCTCGTCCGATCTTCCACCTTTGAGGAGGTTTCCTTCCTTCTCCTGAATGACCACCTTCCGACCCAGGAGGAATTGAAGAGGTTTCAATTAGAGATTCTCCCCGAGAGAAATATCCCCGGAACGATTTTTGATATGTTGAAGCTGTTGCCGAAATCTGCCAATCCGATGGATGTATTACAATCCGCCGTTCCTGTTTTGGCAGGCTTTGATCCTCAATTAAACGAGGAGACCAGGGAGGCGAATTTGAAAAAAGCCCTTCGGTTGATAGCGAAATTACCAGGGATTGTCGCGGCATGGGATCGTATCCGGAATGGAAAAAACCTGTTCTTCCCCGCTCTGATCTGAGTCATGCCGGGAACTTCCTGTATATGTTGTCTGGTTCACTACCCGACCTCGATACCGCCAGAGACTTTGATACCTGCCTGGTTCTTCATGCCGAGCATTCTTTTAATGCCTCCACGTTTGCAGGAAGGGAGGTGGCCTCGACCCATGCTCATCTCTATGCCTCCGTTGCTGCCGCCCTTGGGGCTCTCTCGGGAGAGCTTCATGGAGGCGCCAATAGCGAAGTGATGAGGATACTTCTGGAAATAGGAGAAGTCAGCCGGGTACACTCGTGGGTGAGAGAGAAACTCCAAAAGGGTGGAAAGGTGATGGGCATGGGACATGCGGTCTATCACACCGAAGACCCGAGGGCTGGTATTCTTCGCAGGATCAGTGAAAAACTGGCTGAGCGCACCGGAGAACGGAGATGGTATGAGATCACCCGGGCCATCGAAGAAGCCACCAAAGAAGAATTCCGGAAGATCAAAGGGAAAGAGATTTACGCCAATGTCGATTTATACAGCGCTTCCGTCTATTATATGATGAATATTCCGGTTGATCTCTTCACACCGGTCTTTGCCATCTCAAGGATTTTAGGCTGGGCCGCACACATCATCGAGGAGAAATTTGCGGAGGCTCAACCCAAAGCCGAACTCTACCGCCCCGATGCTGACTATGTCGGGACATACTGTGGCCCCCAGTCCTGCGAGTATGTCCCCATTGAAGAGCGATCTAAATAATTTTCACGGCGGTCCAAACCCATCAGCAGCAGACACTGCCACAGCAGAGTCTGTACCAAGAAGGTTCGTAGCAGCAGCAGTCATACACCAAGGAAGTTGTCTTTTTTGTTTTTTCTGTTTTCGCTTTTTTGTCATTTTTTTTCATCATCAGCACCTCCCCTCAATTTAAAGATAAGAATCGTTTCTTTTAAAATCAAGGTGAACAGGAGAGAAAATTGTAGTATAAAATATTAAAGCACCTGTTTGAATCAGCCCCTTGATTGTGAGGTGAGGGAACCCTATGGGAATGACATTAGCCGAGAAGATATTGAGCGAGCATGCCGGCAAAAAAGTTCGAGCAGGGAAAATTGCTGTTGTAAATACCGATCTTGCCTATGCCCAGGATGGAACAGGTCCCTTAGCCGCCAGAAAGATCGAGGAGATGGGATTTGAAAAGGTTTTTAATCCGCAAAAGACCATTTTCTTTTTAGATCATGCCTCCCCCAGCCCCAAATTTGAATTGAGCAACGATCATACTTTTTTAAGGCAAATATCAGAGAAGACAGGATGTAGGATCTCTGATGTGGGATACGGTATCTCCCATCAGGTTGTAGCTGAAGAGGAGGTGAAACCAGGAGATGTGGTCATCGGAGCCGATTCCCACACCTGCACAGGAGGAGCTCTTTCGGCTTTTGCCACCGGGGTGGGATCTACGGATGCGGCTGTTGCCATGGCTCTCGGCAAGATCTGGTTGAGGATTCCGGAGACGATTCGAGTGGTTGTAAAAGGAAAGCTCCCTGACGGTGTTTATGGAAAGGATATCATTCTTCATCTGATCGGTAAGATCGGTGCAGCTGGCGCAACCTATAAGGCACTGGAGTTCGCCGGAGATACGATTGAGCATCTGGAAATGGCAGGGAGGATGACCATTGCCAACATGGCCGTGGAGGCCGGAGCAAAGGTTGGACTCTTTCCCTCTGATGAAATCACCCGGAATTGGTTAGACCGCATGGGAAGACCTGGAGATTTTAGAAAGATGGCTTCAGACTCCGATGCCCTGTATGAGAAAGTGATCGAGATCGACGCAGAGACCCTTCAACCCACTATTGCCTGTCCTCATCAGGTGGACAATACCACGACAATTGATCGCATCGGGGATGTCAAAGTGGACCAGGTTTACCTCGGGACCTCCTGCAATGGAAGGCTGGAAGACCTTCGGATTGCGGCCAGCATATTAAAAGGGAAAAAGATCCATCCCAAAACGAGGGTGATCGTCACCCCTGGTTCCCGTTTGGTATATTTAGAGGCGCTTAAGGATGGAACCATGGAAACCTTGATTCAAGCAGGTGCATTAGCCATGCCGCCCGGTTGTGGAGCCTGCGTCGGACTTCACGAGGGAGTATTGGGGGATGGGGAAGTTTGCCTGGCCACTCAGCCAAGGAATTTCAAAGGGAGGATGGGAAGCCCGAATTCTTTCATCTATCTGGGTTCTCCAGCGGTTGCTGCTGCTACGGCGATAGAAGGAAGGATCACAGATCCAAGGAAATATCTTTAGATCCACCTTCCCCCCCTCTCTTGGGAACTGTGTCGTAATTCCGTTCATGGTTCGAGAGCCTCACCACGAACGGATTATGAAATCTTAAAAATCAATCAGTTAACCGTTCGTCCTGAGCGTGTCGAAGGGCGAATGGCTAATTACGACACAGTCTCTTGGCGGGGGAGGGTTAGGGTGAGGGTGATTTGAGGAGGAGATCCATGCGAGGAAAGGTTTGGAAATTCGGCGATGCTATCAGCACCGACCATGTCATCCCGGGTCGGTATATGTATCTGCGGTCAAACCTTCCTGAGCTCGCAAAACATATCTTTGAGTATGAAAAGCCAAATTTCTCGGGAATGGTATCTCCGGGCGATTTCATCGTGGCAGGTCATAATTTTGGCCAGGGATCGAGCCGGGAACATGCAGCCATTGTGATCAAGATGAATGGAATCCAGGCTGTTTTTGCCAAAAGCTTTGCCAGAATCTTCTACCGAAACTGTTTTAATAACGGACTTCCCGCTGTGATCTGCGATACTGAAAAGTTCAGCGAAGGGGAGGAGATTGAACTCTTTTTGGATCAGGGGAAGATTGTTAATCATAGCCGTAATGAAACCATCTCATTCATCTCTATTCCACCTGTGATGAGACAAATCCTAAACGACGGCGGACTGGTGGAGCATGTGAAGAAGTACGGAGATATAAAATTAGATTTATGACCTTTAACCCACCCCTACTTTCCGGCCTAACGCCCTCATCTATTTTCCCCCGCTTAAATTAAGAGGGGGGAAGGGGGAGTTATAAGGAGAGGTGAGGCGGGGGTAAGAGAGAGGAAAGGAGGAGAATATGGAATGGTTGAAAGCCTTTTGCAGTTTGATCGGAAGGGTTCTTCTCGTTATCATCTTTCTCAATTCAGGAATCGGGAAAATCGGAAACTTTGAGGGAACCGCCCAGTATATGGCAAGATTCGGCATGCCCTACACCAGTTTTTTTCTCTTTGGCGCTATTGTCTTTGAACTGGTCGGAAGCCTCAGCGTCATCCTTGGATACTTTACCCGGTTTGGAGCGTTACTCATCCTTATTTTTCTCATTCCAACCACGCTCATCTTTCACACCAATTTCGGCGATCGCATCCAGATGATCATGTTCATGAAGAATGTGAGCATGTTTGGAGGCTGTCTTCTTCTCTTTGCTGTCGGGCCGGGGCGACTGAGTCTCGATTATTTCTTAAGGGGAAAGAAGACCTGATTATGGATTCCAAATCTTTTCAGGTGTGGTGGAAGGCCTTCCGGTTTCACTATGCCTCAGCCAGTTTTATGCCAGGGATTTTGGGAGGAATGATTGCCTGGACATACGATGACCAGTTCCGTGCAGGATACTTCCTTCTGGTTATGCTGGGCCTCATCCTCAATCATCTGGCTCTCAATATGGCGGATGACTATTATGATTTTCGCCATCTCGTAGATGTTTTCGATTCCCACGGCAACCCCTATGCCGGTGGAAGCGGAACCCTTTCAAAGGGGTTGATCCATCCGGCTCATATGCGAAATGTTTTTACTGCCTTTTTTGTCATTGCCATAGGAATTGGAATCTATTTGGGGCTGGTAAGGGGGGTGTTGATCCATTTCTTACTGGCTTTCGGCTTTTTTTGCGCCTTCTTCTATACCGCCCCCCCTATTCGGTTTGGTTATCGAGGGGTTGGAGAGATCGCCCAGCTTCTCTGTTTTGGCCCGGGGATCGGTCTCGGAGCATACTATGTTCAAGCACAGGAATTGTCCTGGGAAGCCTTCTGGGGAACGCTTCCATTCGGGATCATGCTCTTTTCGATGATCACGATCAATGAGATTCCTGATTACCTTGAAGACCGAAAAGCCGGGAAAATGAACTTAGTCGCACGCTTCGGAAGAGAGGCAGGAGTAAAACTGTTTATTCTGAGCCTTCTTTCTGCTTATGGCGCTATCCTGATGGGCATCCTCTTAGGAAAAATTCCCGTCATCGGGTTGATCTCTCTGTTGACTCTACCCATAGCCTATAAAACGATCAGCATTTTAAGAAAGCACTATCAGGATCCCATTCAAATGTCGCCCGCCAATTTAGGAATGATCTGTATTCACAATTTTACTGCGATTCTGCTCATCCTCTCTTATACCATTGTTGGTTTTAAAGAAGATAACCTGTTGTCCTCATTTGTTCCTTTATTCACACTCATCATTCTTTATCTGCCCATTGCAAAACTGATCTCGAAAGCCTTATCAATAAAAAGAAAGGGGGAAGTCCAATGACAAAAGAAGAGTTTTACCTATTAGAGTTTACGGGTTCGGAGTGACCCCACTGCCATCAGGTGGAATCTCTCGTGGAGAGGTTGGAGGATGAGGAGGGGGTCAAGGTGGCGAAGCTTGAGGTCTGGCATAATGAGGTCAATGCCAAGCTGATGAGAGAGTATGACAAGGGCTTTTGCGGAGGCGTCCCGTTCTTTTATAATAAAAAGACCGGCAAGTGGATCTGTGGCTCGGCAGATTACGAGCGGCTTAAGAAATGGGCCTTGGAATGAGATTTCGGATTGCCGATTGCGGAATGCGGATTAAGACAATTTGAATTCGAAATCTGGTAAATTCGTAAAAAGTTAAAAATGACTCATGATTGTCATTCCGGCGAAAGCCGGAATCCAGTAATTTCAGATAATTTAAAAAATACTGGACACCGATTTTCACCGGCGAGACGATTTTGCGAGACCATGAAATCTAAATAGAGGAGAATCTATGAGTTTGTTTGATGATTACCATCCTTTGAAAGGAAAGATGTTTCAGATTCTAAAACCGGATGGGACGCTTCATTTGGATATGAAGCCACCAGTGAGTGACCAGGAGATTTTTAATCTATATCAGAAGATGGTTTTCATCCGGCTGGCTGATCAGAAAGCTTTGATGCTCCAGCGACAGGGAAGAATGGGAACCTATGCGCCTGTCTGGGGCCAGGAGGCCTGCCAGGTTGGAAGCGCCTCTGTTCTTCGAAAAGGAGATTGGGTCTTTCCTGCTTTTAGAGAACTCGGTGCATCCCTGATGATGGGAGTCCCGCTCAAAACCATCTATCTCTACTGGATGGGGAATGAAGAAGGAAGCCGTGCTCCGGATGGAATTAATATGATGCCTGTCTCCATTCCTGTTGGGACTCATCCCCTGCATGCGGTCGGAACTGCCTGGGCGGCAAAAATTAAGGGAGATAAGATCGTTACCGTTTCCTATTTTGGGGATGGCGCAACTTCTAAGGGTGATTTTCATGAGGCGATGAACCTTGCCGGGGTCTTTAAAGTTCCAACGATCTTCTTCTGCCAGAATAACCAGTTTGCCATCTCTGTTCCGAGAAAGATCCAGACCGCCTCTGAGACGATCGCCCAGAAGGCGGTTGCCTATGGGGTAGATGGAATTCAGGTGGACGGCAATGATCTCTTTGCTGTCTATGCCGCGACAAAGGAAGCGGTTGATAAGGCTCGCTCCGGAGGAGGAGCCACCCTGATCGAGGGAGTGACCTACCGGTTCGGTCCTCATACTACGGCGGATGATCCTACAAAATATCGAAGAGAAGAGGAGATCGAACCGTGGAAGGCGCTCGATCCATTGGTAAGGCTGAGGCTCTATCTCAAAGGGAGAGGACTCTGGAATGATGAGGTTGAAAAGCAGGTAACCGAAAAGGCTCAAAATGAAATCGACCAGGCCGTTAAAGAGGCCGAAGCAGTTTCAACCCCTGATGTGGAAGATATTTTTAAATATGTCTATGCAGAGATGACTCCGCAGTTGCAAGAACAGATGGAGTATCTGAAAGGAACACTGTAACATGATCCCACCCCCACCCTATCCCTCCCCCTGAAGGGGAGGGGTTTTTCTCGACTCCTCCCCTTTCAAGGGGGAGGTTAGGAGGGGGATGGGAATTTGAAGAAAGGATTTGGTTATGCCCAGACTCAACATGGTTGAAGCAATCAATCTTGCTCTTCGGGAGGAGATGGAAAGGGATGATCGAATCGTTGTCCTGGGTGAGGATGTGGGTCGTGAGGGTGGTGTCTTTCGGGTAACCGACGGGCTGCAGGCGAGATTCGGTGATGATCGGGTGGTGGATACTCCTCTCGCAGAGGCAGGGATCGTGGGTACAGCCATGGGTATGGCCCTCTATGGCCTGCGACCGATTGCGGAAATTCAGTTTGATGGTTTTCTCTATCCCTGTCTCGATCAGATCACCAACCACATCGGCCGTATGCGGAACCGATCCCGAGGAAGATTCACGTGTCCGTTGGTCATCCGTGTTCCCTATGGAGGCGGCATCCATGCACCTGAACACCACTCAGAAAGCCCGGAGGCGATTCTGGCTCATACGCCAGGGATTAAAGTTGTAATCCCCTCTACTCCCTATGAGGCCAAGGGACTTCTGCTCTCCTCAATCCGAAGCCCGGACCCTGTCATCTTTTTAGAGCCAAAAAGAATTTATCGGGCGATTCGAGAAGAAGTTCCAGAAGGCGACTATACCATCCCTTTGGGTAAGGCGAGAATGGTTCAGAAAGGCAAGGATGTGACCGTCATTGCGTGGGGAGCAATGGTGAGGGAGGTTTTAAATGCCGCTGAGGAATTGAAAGGGGATAAGATCAATTTAGAGATCATCGATCCCAGAACCATTTCCCCAATGGATGTTGATTCAATCATCCATTCCGTTCGAAAGACGGGGAGAGTAGTCATTGTTCATGAGGCGCCAAAGACCTGCGGCCTGGGTGCGGAGATCATTGCCCTGATCAACGAGAAGGCATTTCTCTCACTTCAGTCGCCAATCGAAAGGGTGACGGGATTCGATATCCCTGTACCTTTGTTGAAATCGGAACACTACTACCTTCCCAATCCCAAAAGAATTGTAATGGCCGTGAAGAAGGTGATGAGTTTTTAATGATATCTCAGGTTAAGGCTAAGGCTGAGGTTGAGTTGTGTATCGATTTTTGCTTAACCTAATCCTTAACCTCAACCTTTTCAGGAGGAAGTATGGCTTACGAATTCAAGTTTCCTGATATTGGAGAAGGATTGACCGAGGGGGAGATCGTCCGCTGGCTGGTCAAAGAAGGCGATGAAGTGAAAGAAGGTCAACCCCTTGTTGAAGTGGAGACCGATAAGGCCCTTGCAGAGATACCCTCTCCCAGAACAGGGGTCATTCTGAAAATAATGGCCAAAGAGAAGGAGATCGTGAAGGTGGGGCAGGTGATCGTTGTTATCGGAGAGAAAGGAGAAGCATTGGCCGCTCCACCTCCAAGACCCAGATCAGTGGGGGTTGTGGGTGAATTGGAGGAAGCGCCTGAAGAAGCGCCATCTGTAATCGTTACAGCAGCGCCAGTTAAAACAGTCCTGGTCAGCGAACATGCGCTTGCAACCCCTGTTGTTCGAACTCTGGCAAAGGAGCTGGGGGTTGATATTAACAAGGTGAAAGGATCCGGCCCTGAAGGAAGGGTCCTGGAAAAGGATGTCCGTCAGTTCGCCGGGACTAAGGAAAAGCCTCCGGAGCCTGAAAAGAAGATCGCCAAGGTAAAGAAATATGACCTTTACGGCTACGTGGATCGAATTCCGTTAAGAGGGGTTCGGCGCTCCATTGCCAGGGCTATGGTCAAATCAAAATATACGGCTCCTCATGTGACCGCCATGGATGAAGCGGATATCACAGAATTGTGGAAGATCAGAGAGAAAGAGAAGAAGGCGGCTGAGAAGAAGGGGGTTAAATTGACCATCCTGCCTTTCATCATCAAAGCTGTGATTGCGGGTTTGATGGAACACCCCTATCTCAATGCTTCAATGGATGATGAAAATGAGGAGATCATTCTGAAAAAGTATTTTAACATTGGCGTCGCTACGGATACTCCTGAAGGGCTGATGGTTCCTGTTGTAAAAAATGCGAAGGATAAGTCGATCCTCCAGATAGCGCAAGAATTAACCCAGTTGGTTGAGAAGGCAAGAAACCGAACGATTGATCTCGCCGATCTGAAAGGGGGAACCTTTACCATCTCCAACTATGGGGCATTGG
>VGSS01000102.1 GCA_016874935.1 Deltaproteobacteria bacterium
AGAATCCGAATACACTGGACTTCATCAGCCTGATCGAACGTTACCGGGGAAAACATCCCACTGAGGTTAAGCTTTCTCAGGAGGATATCGCTTATCTCACCTACACCTCCGGGACCACAGGCCCTCCCAAAGGTGCTATGAACACACATGGCAATGTGGCCTTTAACTCCGAAGTATATCGCCACTGTTGGAAGCTTACCCCCCAGGATACCATGCTGGCTGTAGCTCCCTTCTTCCATGTGACAGGAATGGTCGGCCACATTGGAACCTGTATCGCCTCCGGCACGCCACTTATCCTGTATTACCGTTTTGATCCGAAAACGACTTTTCAGATGATCGAAAAATGGAAAGCCACCTGTACGATTGGAGCCATCACCGTTTTTATTGCCCTGATGAATGATCCGGAAATCGGGAAATACAATCTCTCTTCTTTCCGTAAAGTTTATAGTGGAGGAGCTCCTGTCATTCCTGCTGTGGTGGAACGATTTGAAAAACTGACAGGAACTTATATCCATAATGTTTACGGCCTCACTGAAAGTACATCTCCGGCGACTCTGGTTCCGCTCGGGATGAGGGCGCCCGTAGATCCCTCCACCGGAGCTATTGCTATTGGAGTCCCCATCCCAAGTCACGATGCAAAGATCATGGATTTGAGTGATCCTGAAAAGGAGCTCCCTCCAGGAGAGGTAGGAGAGTTGGCTATTCGGGGACCGGGGATTGTCCCCGGTTACTGGAATAAACCCGAAGAAACCGCCCATGCCATTCGACAAGGCTGGCTTTTTACTGGAGATGTAGGCACAATGGATAAAGAGGGATGGATTTATCTTTTAGACAGAAAAAAGGACATGATCATCGCCTCCGGATTCAAGGTCTGGCCAAGAGAGGTGGAAGATGTCATCTATCTTCATCCCTCAGTCCGCGAAGTTGCCGTGATCGGCGTGCCAGACCCGTACCGTGGAGAGACAGTCAAAGCCTTTGTGGCCCTGAAACAAGGGTTCGAGGGTAAAGTCACCGAAGAAGAGATCATCACTCATTGCAAGGAACGGATGGCGGCGTACAAATATCCCCGGCAGGTTGAATTTGTGAATGAGGTGCCCAAGACCGCCACCGGAAAATTTTTAAGGAGGGCGCTGAGGAAGACTTAAATTAGTCAGTTTGGATTAATACACAAACGTTTATGGGCCACGATGCTCGTATCGAAGCAGGAGTCTCGGTAAACGAAGCTCGACGAGTATCGAGTTTCTATGATCGAGCATCGATACGAGCTTCAACAACGACAAACGTCAATTTCTTCAAAAGATTTTATAAGCTAAGGAGAAAACCATGAATCGCATCGTCACCAAAGAGGATTATATCCAGAGTCTCAAAGACCTTCACCATGCGGTCTATTACAATGGCCAAAGAGTAGAGGACGTCACCGAGCACCCTGCCCTGCGGCCACACATCGAATCGGCCGCGCTCACTTATGAACTCGCTCTTCGTCCGGAACATGAGGACTTGATGACCGCCACCTCTCACCTGACAGGCCACAAGATCAACCGATTCACTCATATCCACCAGAGTGTGGATGATCTCATTAAAAAGGTCCAGATGCTTCGCCTCATAGCGCATGAAACAGGCTCCTGCTTTCAACGGTGCGTGGGGTTTGACGCTTTGAATTCAGTCTATATGACCACTTACGATTTAGATCAAAAATATAAAACAGACTATTTCGAAAGATTCAAAAAATACCTCCTCCATGTCCAGGAGACAAATGTCATGCTGGTAGGCGGTATGACCGATACAAAAGGGGATCGCTCCCTTCCACCCAGCAAACAATCAGACCCCGATCTTTTCACCCATGTTGTGGAGCGCCGCTCCGATGGAATCATCATCCGTGGAGCCAAAGCCCACATGACCGGAGGCATAAATTCCCATGAGATCCTGATCATGCCAACCCAGGCCATGAAACCAGAGGATAAGGACTATGCCCTCTCCTGCGCCATTCCCCTCAACGCGCCGGGTGTCATTCTCATCTTTGGCCGACAGACCAATGAAGAGAGGAAGTTTGAACAGGGAATTGACGCTGGCAATCCCTTTGGAGCAGTGGGGGGAGAAGCGCTCATCGTCTTTGATAATGTGTTTGTCCCCTGGGATCGCGTATTCCTTTTCGGGGAGTATGACTTGGCTGGGATATTGGTTGAACGGTTTGCCACATTACACCGGCAGAATTACGGAGGGTGCAAAGGAGGCGTTTCAGACGTATTGGTAGGAGCCACGGCATTGGCTGCAGAGTATCAAGGAACAGCCGCTGCCTCTCATGTGAAAGAGAAACTGGCAGAGATGATTCACCTTGCCGAGACGATCTATTCGGGATCCATCGCTTGCTCTGCAATGGGATACAAGACCTCTTCCGGAGCTTACTATCCTGACCCGCTCCTTGCCAATACGACAAAACATAATGTCACACGTCATATCTATGAGATCTCCCGTCTGGCTCACGATATCGCCGGCGGCATTGTCGCCACCATGCCTTTCCAGGGTGATCTGGAGAGCAGTGAAGTGGGGCGGTATGTGAAGAAGTATCTCGCAGGCGCCGAAGGAGTGCCGGTTGAAGCAAGGATGAAGATTCTAAGGTTGATTGAAAATATGAGCGGCGGGACCGCTCTGGTTGAATCCATGCATGGCGCAGGCTCGCCCCAGACTCAGAAGGTCATGTACGGACGACTGGGAAACTTAGAACAGAAAAAACGCTGGGCCAAAAAGATTGTAGGGATTGAATAAACTTAACCCATCTCAATCACGATTCGGATGGGATGACCGATCTTCTGGTATAGATGATCCAACCCTTGATTCACATCGTCCAATGGAAATCTTTCTGTAATGGAAACTGAAAGGTCGAGTTTCCCATTGGCAACAAGGTCAACGACATTTTGAATTTCCAATGTCGTGGATCCATAAGAACCAAGAAATGATAATTCTGAACGGACAATTTGAGTGGGTGGAGGAAGGACAATCCCCTCAGGCCCAAGGCCAACAACAACCGCTCTCCCCCCTACCCTCACACATTTAACAGCTTGATCAATCGTCTCTTTCAATCCCACAAACTCCACTGCCAGATCAACACCTGTTCCCTCGGTCAATGTCTTAATCTTCTCGATTGGATCTCCCTTCCGGGGATTGATCACCTCGTCAGCGCCCACTTCCTTCGCTCTCTCCAAGACCGAATCAATGGCATCGACAGCAATTACCTGTGAGGCTCCACAAACCTTTGCGATTTGTACTCCATGAATACCCAGGCCACCACAACCAAATATAGCCACTCTCTCTCCTGCCCTGAGAAACCCCCTTTTGGTAATTGCATGGAAGGGAGTCGCCACGGCATCGACAATGATCCCTCCCTGGTCAAAAGGAATAGTTTCAGGCAGTGAGATGAGGTTCTTTGCTGAAACCTTAAGGAATTCCGATAGTCCTCCCTCTGTGTGGATTCCAACAACACGTCGTGACAGGCAGATCTGCGAGTTTCCTGAAAGGCAATTGATGCATTTTCCACAGGTGAGAAAGGGATTAATGGTCACTCTGTCTCCGATCTTCCAGTCTCTGACTTCAGACCCGATCCCGAAGATGACCCCTGAGGGTTCATGGCCCAATGTGATGGGTGTATAAGCGGTAGGAGTCACACCCTCATAAACAATATGGATATCCGAACCGCAGATCCCACAGGCCTTCATTTCCACCAACACATCTTCAGGCCCCAATTTGGGAACAGGTATTTTATCTATTTTTAATGGCTCCCCGACTCCATAAAATCTCGCCGCTTTCATCTTCTCTGCCATCTCTTTCTCTCCCTTCCAGGTTGAGCGTAAAGCAAGGTTATCACAAATCGACATCCGGGTCGAGATCGAAATATGTTCTTGCAATAATTTGAGTGGAATGATAATTATTAAAGCCGTCCGCCATCCCCAAAAATCCACTAATATAATAATGTGATCTTATGCCAGTGCAGAAAGTAAACGGAATCGATATCTACTACGAAATTCATGGAGAGGGGGAGCTTCTCGTTTTAATCATGGGCCTCCGCCGGAATGTAGAGTGGTGGTATAGCCAGATTCCCGAGTTATCGAAACATTTTAAGATTCTCTTCTTTGATAACAGAGGAGCGGGTCGAACAGATAAACCGGCCATGGACTATTCCATCCGTCTCTTTGCAGACGATACGGCGGGTCTGATGGAAGCCCTCGACATAAAAAAAGCCCACATCCTGGGCGTTTCCATGGGCGGGTATATCGCTCAGGAATTGACGATCAATTACCCCGAAAGGGTAAGAAGTTTAATCTTAGGTTGCACCAGCGCCGGAGGTAAACGGGCCGTACTCATGACTCCGGAGAGGCTGACAAAATTCACTGCCAATGAAGGCCTTTCCCCCGAACAAATTCTTAAGAAAGATATGGATATCTATTTTTCGGATAAATTTGTTCAAGAAAACCCAGAAAAAATAAAAGAATTTATCGAAATCTCTCTCCGATACTATCAGCCGCCGGATGCCTTTATGAGGCAGTTCAACGCCTGCTTAAACCATGATACGGTTAACCGTCTCAACCAGGTCACCGTTTCAACGTTGATCGCATCAGGAGACGACGACCCCTTGGTCCCTCCTGAAAATTCAAGAATATTGAAAGAGCTGATTCCCCATGCCGAATTGGTTTTTTTCCCCGGCAAGAGGCATTGTTTCTTTTTAGAAACAGCGGAAAGGTTTAACCAAGTAGTGGTCGACTTTTTTAAATCAGTCGAAAATAAAAATCTATTGACATAACTGGAACGGTTTGATAAGAATCTTCCATCTCTAAAAATAGTTTAGACAAGAAGGAGGTGAAGAAAAGATTTCTCACATTTCTTAAATATAGGTTTAAAAACATCATCTAAAAAGGAAGGAGGGAGAAAGCATGACAAAAGAAGTCTCGAGAAGAAAATTTTTAAAATACATGGGGGCTACTGCCCTGACCGCCGGATCCCTCGGCACAACATCAAAGGTATGGGGTCAGGCCAAACCGATCCCAAAAGATCCTATTAAAATTGCGGCAGTCAGTTTTCTGACCGGTGCAGCCGCTGCCCCTTTTGGTATCCCCGGCGATAATACATACAAGATGTGCGCAGATATGATCAATAAGGAAGGCGGAATCTTAGGCCGGAAGATAGATTTGCAAAGCAAGGATGAAGCCGGGGGCGTAGATGCTCAGGTCAAACTCTGCCGGAAGTTGATCCTCGAAGACAAGGTAGATGTCGTGTTGGGTTACATCTCGTCAGCCTCTTGTCTGGCAGTCCTGCCACTCTCTGATGAACTGGGTGGGTTGATTATTGCTTACGACTGTGGAACTCATGAACTGATGGAAGGAGCCAAATCACCTTTTGATATCCCAAAATTCAAACTCGGTTTCAGGAGCAAAGCCCATCTCGGAATCGATAACATTGCCCTGGCTCTCTATATTAAGAAATATTACCCAAACATCAAAAAAGTAGCAGGGATCAACCAGGACTACGCATGGGGAAGGGATAGCTGGCTCATCTTTGAAACAGCCATGAAGAAATTGATGCCACAGGTCCAGGTGGTGAAGACGTTATGGCCTCCTCTTGGCAATACCGATTTTACCGCCCACATCAGCGCCTTGATGGGATCGGAACCGGATATCGTCCATTCCTCACTCTGGGGAGGAGATGCAGTCACCTTCTCGAAGCAAGCTTTAGGAATGGGCTTTTTTAAGAAGATTAGAATGGCTTATTCCCGTGGCGAACCCTATCCTCAGGAAGTTGGGAAAGATTATCCGGAGGGGCAGATCATCTGCTGTGCGGGAACTCACTATTTCCTCCATACACCAAAAGACAAAACCTCTGCAGATTTACAGAAAACCTTTGTCACAGAATATCATAAGAGATACGGCAAATACCCAAGTTATCCATGCTACCATGCCTACCAGGCCATTTATGCTTATAAACATGCGGTTGAAAAAGCGTCCAACGCAGCAGGCGGAGGATGGCCTACCATAGAAGCGATTTCAAAAGCTTTGACGGGCCTCTCCTTCCCGACTCCATCCGGAATATTAACGATCAGAGAGGATCACAATGGATATGAGGATTGTTTGGTTGGAGTCTCAAAACTTACGCCCAAATATCCTTTCCCAATCCTTGACAAGACAGAGGTATTTCCCGCCGCTCAGGTCAACCCGCCGGTCGGCACGAAGACTGTAGATTGGATCAATAGTTGGAAGTAAAAAAACAATTCACCCTCTTCCTTTCATGAGGGAGAGGGTGAATTGAAATTACCAAGCTCCTATAGTCAAAGAAACCTAATGATTGTCATTCCGGCGAAAGCCGGAATCCAGTTTTTTCATAGAGTTCGAAAATTCACTGGACTCCGGTTTCCACCGGAGTGACGACTTTTTTGAAATTATTTGGAATTTGGTGCTTGGAATTTCGTTCATCATGATGGAATGAATGATGTGGATCATCTATACCCTTAACGGCCTCTACTTTGCAGCCCTTTTATTTCTCATCTCTCTTGGGCTGAACATCATCCTGGGAGTCATGGGAATCCTTAACCTCGCTCATGGCTCCTTATATGCAATTGGCGCATTCATCGCTGCCTGGATCATTATCGCCATTGGCGCTAAGATCCCGCCTTTCTTTCTCTATATTACCCTCCTCAGCGGCTTTGTTCTAACAGGCATCGTCGGACTGATCATGGAGAAATCCTTAATCCGATTCATGTATAAACGTACCCTTGAGTATCAATTGCTGCTCACCTTTGGGGCGCTCATGCTCCTCGAAGACGTCATCAAGATGATATGGGGAGGACAGGCTTATTATGCCTCCGCCCCTTTTGACCTTTTAGGTAAAGCAGATATTTTCGGACATGTTTACCCAACCTACTTCTTATTTGTAATGATCATCGCCTTAATCGCAGGTCTCTTAATCTGGCTTTTTATGTCAAAAACGAAGTTGGGAATTATGCTAAGGGCCATCTCTTTAGATAGAGAAATGGCCACAGGCATTGGGCTTGATATTAATAGACTCAGCACTTTTGCTTTTGTTTTGGGATCAGCGCTGGCAGGATTGGCAGGGGCATTGGTGGTTCCAACAACCCCGGCCCTTTTGGGGTTTGGCCATGAGCCCCTCATTCTCGGTTTCATTGTGGTCGTCGTAGGAGGGCTCGGAAGTCTTAAGGGCGCTCTGGTAGGGGCCCTTTTAGTAGGTTTTACAAGATCCTTTGGTATTGCTATATTTCCAGAAATCGAATTGCCCCTATTATTTTTAATCGCCGGTATCATTTTAGTGGTCAAACCGGAAGGTCTTTTCGGGAGATAGAAAGTGGGTTTAAAGAATAAACCGAATTATTTACGGTGGATCGTCTATCTGATCCTCTTCATCGCCTTATTATTTATTCCCCGTATTCTCTCCATTCATGACCTCATGCTCTTCGAATATGGACTGACCTTTGCCATCGTCGGCCTGGGTTTCAATCTTCTCCTGGGATATACCGGCCTTCTCTCTTTTGGCCATGGAGCCTATTTTGCGGCCGGAGCTTATTCTGTCGCCATGATTGCAAAATATCTCCCGCAGGCCTATTCCATCGAAATCGTGATCCCGGCCGCCCTCTTCTTCTCACTGATACTGTCCATCATCTTCGGTTTTGTCTGTGTAAGACATACCAAGATCTTTTTTTCCATCCTTGCCCTCTCTCTTTCCATGCTTCTCTTTGCCCTGCTCTTCAAACTTTATCACATCACCGGAGGATCGGATGGACTGCGCGTTCCTCTTCCGACGATGTTTGGCTTTTCATTCAAGGGAATCCGGAGACCCGAATTTCTCTCTGGAACCTATTACTATTTTTTACTTGCCATGTTCGCCATCAGCTTCGTCGTCATGAAGGGAATTGTCAGCTCTCCCTTTGGCAAAGCCCTTCAGGCGATCAGAGATAATGAAGTCCGGGCAGAGTTGATTGGCATCCGGGTTCGGCGGTATCGGCTCTACGCCTTCTGCATCTCCGGAATGTTTGTTGGGTTAGGTGGCGCTCTCTGGACTTTTGTAAATGGCCATGTCACCGCAGATCTGTCCCACTGGGTTTTTTCAGGCGAGATCGTCTATATGACCCTGCTGGGTGGTTTTGGAATCTTTGAGGGTCCGATTGTCGGGGCCATGATCTTCACTTACTTAAAATTATATGCGATGGGTCACACCGAATATTGGATGTTCGTAATTGGTGCAACGCTGATTGTCCTCGTCCTCCTCCTTCCCAGTGGTGTTGCAGGAGCCTTTTCAACCCTCTGGAGGAGAACAATAAAAGGTAATTGAGGAATCTTCATGTTGACAATTGATCACTTGAAAAAACATTTCGGATCTGTCAAAGCCGTTGATGATGTCAGCCTGGATATAAAAGAAGGAGAAATCGTATCCATCATCGGTACCAATGGTGCCGGTAAAACGACTCTGGTCAACTTGATCAGCGGATATCTCAGACCAGATAGTGGACAAATCCTGTTCTTAGACAAGGATATCACCCATGCCTCCCCTTATGTCAGGATCCAAATGGGGGTAGGACGAAGCTTCCAACTGATTCAGCTCTTTGGAGGAATCACCGTTCTGGACAATGTCAGAACAGCACTTTTCTCAAAATACGGGATGATCAAAAGAGGGTTGTTGTCGGCAGATCGCTATTCTTCGATCACGGAGGAGGCTATCAAGATTCTGGACAATTTTAATATCTCCGATAAAAAGGGGCTGACGCCCAAAGGTCTCTCTGAAGGAGATTTGAAAATTCTCGATATCGCCATTGCCTTTGCGCTGAAATCAAAGCTTCTCCTTCTGGATGAACCCACCAGCGGGGTGGCCACTTCGGATAAATTTAAGGTGATGGACTCGATTGTCTCGGCCATCAAAAAAGAAGGGATCTCCACACTCATCATCGAACATGACATGGATATCGTTTCAGGTTATTCGGACAGGGTTATTGTCATGCATGAAGGACGGGTCATGGCCGAAGGTAAACCCGAGGATATCATGGAAAACAAAGAGGTCAAAGCAACCGTATTTGGTATTGTGAGCTAACCGGAATGCTGCTGAAAATTGAAAATTTGGATGTGTTTATAGGCTCCACCCAGATTTTAAGAAATGTTTCGTTGGGGGTGAACGAAGGGGAGATCGTCTGCCTATTAGGAAGAAATGGTGCAGGAAAAAGCTCCATCATCAAGAGCACAATCGGCCTCTATCCTTCAAGATCAGGTAAGATTATCTTTAAAGAAAAAGAGATCACCCCACTATCCCCCCGGAAGAAAGTCCTTTCAGGAATAGGATATTCTCCCGAAGATACCAGAATCTTTACAGAGCTCACGGTGGAAGAAAATATCAACCTTTCAACCTGGGTGACCGGTAAAGGAGAGCATTTTGATGCTGAAAAAATATTCACCATCTTTCCCGCCATACAGAAATTCTTAGACAGGAAAGGGCTTAACCTGAGCGGCGGGGAAAAGAAGATGGTCTCCATTGCCAGGGCCCTGGCTCTCAATCCTTCGCTTCTGCTTCTGGATGAGGCATTCGAAGGATTGGCTCCCCTTGTGGTGAATCACTTCATTGAAGCCCTCCATCGGATCAGAAAGCTGGGAGTGACCATTCTGTTGGCAGAATCCAATGTCCGGACCGCCTCCCAGGTTTCGGAAAGATCTTACATTGTTGAGCGAGGGGAAATGATCTTTGAGGGACATCCTCGCCAGATCCTCGAAAACGAAAAACTCTTAAAACTCGTCGGAAGATAAGCTGGGATGAGGACAGGAGGTTTGGTCCTATAATGGAAAAAATCACTCTCTTCAGGACAACCGGAAGAATTCTCTTTGGACCTGCGGCTATTGAAAAACTTGGGACAGAAGCCCAGCTTCTCAAGGCCAAGAAAGTTCTCATTATCACCGATCCTGGTGTGATTCAGGCAGGGCTTCTTGAAAGTGTTAAGACCTCCCTTCAATCGGTTGGTCTTCCTTTTGTGATATTCGATGGCGTGGAGCCTGACCCGAGAATCGAAGTGGTCGAGAATAGCGTTGAAAAGGCAAAGAGCGAGGGAATCAATCTCATCATTGGTTTTGGAGGGGGAAGTTCGCTTGACATCGCCAAGGTTACATCCGTCCTCATCACCAATCCTGGCAAGATCGACAGCTTCTTCGGAATCGATCTTGTGCCCAATCCAGGGCTCCCTGTTATTTTAATCCCCACCACAGCAGGCACAGGAAGCGAAGTCACTCCCATCGCTATTCTATCCGACACTAAGGAAAAATTGAAAAAAGGAATCGTCAGCTCTCACCTTTTCCCGGAAGTGGCCATTGTCGATCCCAAATTAACGGTTGGGTTACCCCCGTCGGTCACTGCCTTCACAGGAATGGATGCCTTAACCCATGCCATCGAGGCATACTATTCCATTAACGCTACCGACCTATCGGACCTTTTTGCTATTAGGGCGATGGACCTGATTTCAAAAAATATAAGAGTGGCCTATGCGAATGGAGAAAACCTGATGGCCCGCTCAAACATGATGGAGGGAAGCCTACTGGCAGGAATCGCATTTGCCAATGCCGGTGTTGGGGCAGTCCATGCCTTTGCCTACCCTCTTGGAGGAGAATTCCACCTCGCCCACGGACTCACCAACACATTAATGCTTCCTTATGTGATGCGGTTCAATATCATTGGATGCCCCGAGAAGTTCGCCCGGATGGCTAAGGTTTTCGGAGAGAAGGTGGAAACACTTTCCGCGCTGGAGGGAGCCGAGATGGCGGTCAAATTTGTGGAGCGGCTCTCTGACGACATCCGGGTCCCGAGGAGGCTCAGAGATGTTGGAATCCCGGAGCATGCAATTCCCGGGCTGGCTGAGGCAGCCATGAAAGTGAC
>VGSS01000103.1 GCA_016874935.1 Deltaproteobacteria bacterium
TTGCCCAAACGTTCAACGTATCGCATTCTAAAAGGGTTTGAGGCATCTCTGCCTCCCTTGTGAGATAGGGTGAATCGCTCAATTTAGGTGGGATTTGGAATTTGGTTATTGGAATTTATCTTTATATCAACAGGATCGCTTACATTGACAGGCGGGATGGCAGTGATTATGTTATATTTAAACGAACTGGTCTGAAGATCAACCCGGGAGGTTGTTATGATTTTTTTACCAAAGAGCGGCGCAGATAAGGAGGAGAAGGGAAGAGATGAAAAAATCATCATCCCTCCTGAACTTCCCATTCTTCCATTGAGGGGGACTGTGCTTTATCCTGACCTGATTTTGCCCATCATGGTGGGCAGAAAGAGGTCTGTCAAATTGATCGATGATGCGATGGATTCGAACCGGATCATCGGCATCGTCACTCAAAAGCGATCCGAAATCGAAGATCCGAAGGAGAGCGATCTCTATTCGGTTGGAGTGGCCGCACTGATTCTCAGGATGATCCGGGAACTGGACGGAAGCCAGCGGGTCATCGTCCAGGGCGTTTCAAGGATCAGGGTGAGGGACTATTTTCAGAGAGAGCCCTATTTCAAGGCGCGAACGGATACCATTGAAGAGGGATTCGCCCTGGGCGTGGAGATAGAGGCCCTCATGATGAACTTAAAAAATTTATTTCAGAGGGCGGTTGAACTGGCCCCTTATCTCACCACCGAGCTTGGCTCGATGGTGAGCAACATCAAATCTCCTCCCATTCTTGCCGACCTGATTGCTTCCAATCTCAATGTTTCCACCCCTGAAAAACAGGGGATCCTGGAAACGATTGATGTCCGGGAGCGGCTGACGAAAGTCCACCTCATCCTGAACAAGGAGGTTCAAGTTCTGGAACTGGGCAACAAGATTCAATCCCAGGTGAAGGAGGATATGGATCGGACTCAAAGAGAGTACTATCTTCGTGAGCAGTTGAAGGCTATTAAAAAAGAGCTGGGAGAATTAGACGATCACTCCAGCGAGATCAAAGAATTAAGGGAGAAGATTAAGAAGGCCAAGATGCCACCCGAGGTGGTCACAGCTGCGGAGAAGGAGTTAGACCGTCTTTCTAAAATTCCTTCTGCTTCAGCCGAATATACGGTTGCCAGAACCTATCTCGACTGGCTGGTGGAACTTCCATGGTCAGAGGCGACCGAGGATAATCTTGAAATTCAAAATGCCCAGAAGACACTGGACGAAGACCATTACGATCTGGAGAAGGTGAAGAAGAGGATTCTGGAATACCTCGCTGTCAGAAAACTGAAGTCCGATATGAAGGGGCCGATCCTTTGCTTCGTGGGTCCGCCAGGGGTCGGAAAGACCTCTCTCGGGAAATCGATTGCCAGGGCCATGGGCAGAAAATTCATGCGGATCTCATTAGGCGGGGTAAGGGATGAGGCGGAGATCCGGGGGCACCGAAGAACCTATGTGGGCGCTCTGCCCGGCCGGATCATTCAGGGAGTCAAGAAGACGGGATCGAACAATCCTGTGTTCATGCTGGACGAAGTGGATAAGATCGGGATGGACTTCCGCGGAGACCCCTCTTCCGCCCTTCTCGAAGTTCTTGACCCGGAGCAGAACTTCTCCTTCTCGGATCACTATATCGATCTTCCCTTCGACCTTTCAAAAGTAATGTTCATCACCACAGCCAACGTACTTGACACCATTCCTCCGGCCCTTCGAGACCGGATGGAGACACTGGAACTTCCGGGGTATAGCGAAGACCAGAAAATGATGATTGCCAAGGAATTTCTGATCCTGAAACAAATCACCGAACACGGGTTGACTTCGGAGCACATCGAATTTGAGAATGCGGCCCTTCAAGTCATTATCAGCTCTTATACGCGTGAGGCAGGGGTGAGAAACCTGGAGAGGGAGATTGCCGCCATCTGCCGCGGAGTGGCCAAAGATGTGGCCTCCGGGAATAGTCATGAAAAAGTAACCATTACTCCAAATCTCCTGCATAAATTTCTCGGGCCTGTCAAGTTCTTCCCTGAGGTGGCCGAGCGAACCTCTGAGCCGGGCGTGGCCACGGGGCTGGCCTGGACGCCCACCGGAGGAGATATCATCTTTGTGGAGGCGACGAAGATGAGAGGGGAGAAGGGATTGACATTGACCGGTCAACTGGGCGATGTGATGAAAGAGTCCGCCCAGGCGGCGCTGGCGTATGTGCGATCGAAAGCAAAAGATCTTGGGATTGAAGAAGACTTCTTTGAAAAGCATGACATTCACATCCATGTCCCCGCGGGCGCCATTCCAAAAGACGGGCCCTCGGCCGGAATCACGATGTTTATCGCTCTGACCTCCCTTTTGACAGACAAACCCGTCCGAAACGATGTGGCCCTGACCGGAGAAATCACCCTGAGGGGCCTCGTCCTTCCGGTAGGGGGGATCAAGGAGAAGGTTCTGGCGGGAATGCGCGCGGGGATCAGGACGATCATCCTTCCGAAGAAGAACGAGAAGGATCTGGAGGAAATTCCGGAACATATCCGAAATCAGTTGAGTTTCAAGTTTATTCAAAAGATGGATGAGGCGATTGAACTGGCCCTCAAACATCCCGAACTGCAGAAGCCGGAACACGGGGCATTGAGCATTACAGCCTGATGAGGGTGTCGTGCCTCTAACACTTCTTTATACCGTTAGAAAGAATGCCCTGTTTAAAATTCTAAGAGATTCAACCCCCCGTTCGCCTTGAGCTTGTCGAAGGGTGAACTATATCAAAAGGTTCCATTCTTGGTTTGACATGCCTGTCTGGAGTTCCGTCCTTCGCGGAATTCATCCTTCGAGAGCCTCAGGATGAACGGTGTGACGAAGGGTTGCAACGAACAGATTGTTAAATGATAATTGATGCACTACAATAGCATGGAACTTGCGTGGATTTTCCCAAGCTCAGAAGTGTGAATATCTTTCCTGTTCAGATGTCGGGCCAATCCCTGCTCTGTCTTCAGGACCCTCAGAATATTAGCGACAAGGCCCTCTTTCTACCCCCTCCTCTTTACTTCATTGTCTCCCTCTTCGATGGTCGTCATTCGATTCTCGATATCCAGACCGAATACATGAGAAGATTCGGAGAATTTCTTTTCACAGAAAAGATCGAGGAGATCATCCATCAACTCGACGACACCCTCTTTCTCGAAGGGGAGAAATTCCAGGAAGCCCTGCGGCAGAAAGAGGAAGAGTTCAAAAAGGCTTCTTTTAGAGAGGCCGCTTTTGCCGGAAAGAGTTATGAAAGAGACCCCGGGAGGCTAAAGGATCAACTTCTTGGGTATTTTACCGGGCCGGAGGGCCCAGGGCCGCTTCCGGAGGGAAAAGAGATAAACCCCGTTAGAGAGAACGAGCCTTTATACTCTGCCCTTTCTGAAAAGTATTCAAATTCTGATTCACAGGTTCACCCCTGCCTTAAAAAGGCGGGGCTTTCTATCGGGGTAAAGGGATTGAAAGGCGTGATTGCCCCACACATCGATTTCCAGAGAGGAAGTTCCTGTTACGCCTTTGCCCACCGGGAGGTGTGGCAGAACCGTTTGCCGGACTGTTTCATCATCTTTGGGACGGCTCATCCCCTGATGTCCCATCCTTTCTCTCTGACCCGAAAGGAGTTTATTACCCCGCTTGGCCATTTAGAGGTGGATCGGGAACTGGTCGATGCGATTCAATCCCGATGCCCTGATGACCTTTTCGTGGACGAGGGGATCCATCGGAGCGAGCATTCCATCGAGTTTCAGTGCGTCTTTCTCCGGTATCTCTATCCGGAACCCGCTCCGGTCAGGATCGTTCCTGTTCTGAGCGGATCATTCCATGAGGCGATTGAGAGAGGAGTTTCGCCGATAGAACTTCCGGCCATCCGTCAGGTCATTGAGGCGATCAAAGAATCAGTATCCTCCCTTGGAAGAGAGGTCTGTTATATTGCCAGCGCCGACCTCTCCCATATGGGTCTTCAGTTTGGTGACCGGGAGGGAATCAGAGAGTATGATCTGCGGATCCTTGAAGAGGAAGACAGGGAGATGCTGAAACATGCCGAGAGCATGGATGGAGAGGGTTTCTTCTCTTCCATTTCGGGGGAACGGGATCGAAAGAGGATCTGCGGATTGCCGGCCATCTATGCGATGCTAAAGGTGATGGAAGCAAAAGAAGGCAGACTCCTCAAATACGGTCAGGCCTTCACTCCAGAAACCCAATCCGTCGTCTCCTTCGCCAGCATGGCCTTCTATTAGTTGGAGGATCGTCCTGCAAAGCAGGACTTGAGGAGCGTTTCACTTGAGGATAAAGGCAAAGGATTTTGCTTCAAACCTCGACCCTCAAGAGAGCGAAGCGAACGCTCCTTTAACATGGTTTCAGGAGGGTTTCTGTTTGATTCTGTCGAGGGAGGGGTAGATCTGGGAGAGTTTGGTTTCAATCTCCTGAGGGAATTCTATCTGCAGGTTGAGGATCTTCTCCCTGATCAGGGCGAGAGTCCCCAATTTTTCACTCACCTCTTTTGGCGTGACTCTGCTCAATCTCTTTGAAACTTCTTTGACCTCCTCATTGAGGAATTCAACGAGCTTCAAAATCTCTGCTACCTTTTTCTGGGACATCTGAATTCTTCTCCTTCTATCTTTGTTTCCACCATAGCCGATCTAAAAAGGGATTTCAAGCAGTTTCATCCTCCTATTTATTCAACACATCCTCCGTCTCGAAATCCGGAAGACTGCGTTCCCCTTCTTCAAACATCTTGATCCAATTGTTCACACGGTCTTCACCATAAGTCTTTTTCCATCCTGCCACAATTTGTTCGACAGGGATATCTGCAAAGATTCCCTCAAATCCCACATATTCCATAAACTTTTGATTTTCCAAATTATAAGGCTGAAATAGAGAATCCTCACGGCCATTAAATTCAAGCGGAGATACATTATGCCTTCGGCAGAGCTCCCGGTTGAATGCCGGCGTGGCCTTGACCCACTTTCCCTCAAGATAAAGCTCCACAAAACCATGAGAGACAAAAAGATCGGTTCCGAGAAAATCGATGAGCTGTTTGGTAGCGAGATGATTCCGGACGGTTGCAAGGCCTACTCGTGAAGGAATGCCGCAGGCCCTTCCCAGGGCGCAAAGAAGCGATGCCTTCGGTACGCAGAAACTCCGGCCCCGCTTGAGCACATAGCTGGCACGGTAATGTTCGGGCAGATAGAAAGGAGAGTAAGGGTCATAACGGATATCATCGCGGACGGCAAGATAGAGTTTTATTGCCATCTTGACGGGTTCGGTGATTCCTGCAAGCGCCTCCCTTGCATAATCCCGAATGCTCTTATGGTCGCTGTCGATGATAAGTGTGGGTGTTAAAAAGAGTTGAATATTTTCTTCCATGTTTCTTCTCCACGATACGACCAGAAATGACCACTCACAGTTTAAGCCATAATCCGAACCAGTGCAATCCCCCGAGGTTTTATTGAGATTCTTCATCGGATGTGATATGAGAATGAGTCATTGGCATTCTATTGAAAGGAGAGGAGAAAAGATGATTCAAACCCTTCAGGTGAGGAGTTCGAAGCAGACGGAGTTGATCGATATCACCCGGCCGGTCGTAGAGGCCGTTCAAAAAACAGGAATGACAGAGGGCCTCTGTGTGATTTTTATTCCCCATACGACCGCCGCGGTGACGATCAACGAAAATGCTGATCCGAGCGTCCCGAGGGATATTTTGATGGAGCTCAATAAGGTCGTTCCCTTTGAGGATCGGTACCAACATTCTGAAGGGAATTCAGCGGCTCATATCAAGTCGAGCTTAGTCGGATGTTCGCGGACCCTGTTCATCGAATCAGGGAAACTCCTCCTCGGGACCTGGCAAGGGATCTTCTTCTGCGAGTTCGATGGGCCGAGAAGCCGGCAGGTTCATGTGAAAGTGGTAAAAGGATAGAATGAATCAAGAAACCCTGTTTGAGGAAGTGGAGAAAATTTTAGTTCAGGATTCCCGGCTCATTCACCTTCTTCCGGAAGGGAAAGTTGTCTTTGTGGGGGATACCCATGGAGATCTTGACGCATCGGAGCAGGTCCTCCGCCGTTACCTGAAGAAACCTTATCGAATCGTCTTTTTAGGGGATTATGTGGATCGGGGGGATGAATCCGAAGAAAACATTAACTATTTGTTTCACATGAAAATTGAACATCCAGAAGACATTTTTCTACTCTCGGGAAATCATGAAGGGCAAATGATCAAAGAGCTGCGCCCTGCCAATTTCTGGGAATCTCTTTCTATTCAGGAAAAGAAACAGTATGGACGGGTCTTCTCAACATTGCCCCTCTGCGCCGCTTCGGCCAATGGGTTGGTGGCCCTTCACGGCGCACTACCTGAGTTGAAATCCCTTGAAGAGATCAACCAAATAGAGTGGGGAGATTCAAATTGGGACAGGATCGTCTGGGGGGACTTTGTCGAAGGAGACGGGGATCTCCTTGGAGATTCGTGGGGAAGGCCCCAATTCGGGGGAGCCTATTTTGACCGGTTGATGGAAAGGTATCGGAAAAAAATACTGGTGCGGTCGCATCAACCCCTTGCCCCTTCATTGATGTTTAAGAAAAGGTGTATTACCATTTTTACTTCACAGGCTTATCCGTTGTCCCGGACGATTGTGATCGCCGATCTGGAAAAGGAGATTCGGGACGCAGGAGATGTGATCGTTGAAAGAATTTAACCTTCAAAGGTTATCAGGGGATCAGGAAATCGGGATACAGGGTAACAGGAGATCAGGCCCTCAGAACAAACAAATATCGACTGATATCCTGATATTCTGATCTTCAACACCTGACAACCTGATGGACTGATAGCCTTTGGAATGGCAAAAGGCAAAACTGATTTAATTCTCCGAGAGGATAACAAAAGGAATAGAAAATGACGAAGATTATCTCTTTCGATATGGATGGAACGCTGGTTGATTCCGAGTTCACGGATTGGGTCTGGCTCCACGGGATCCCCAAACTTTATGCCCGGAAGAAGGGCCTTTCCTTCGATGAAGCAAAGGCTCTGGTCGTGGAGGAATATCAGAGGGTGGGGGAAGAGGCGGTCGAGTGGTATGACATCAAATACTGGTTCAGGTTTTTTCAACTCGACGAAACATGGAAGACCTTAATGGAGCGTTATGCCGACAAGATCAGCGCCTATGAAGATGGACATCACATCCTGGAGCGTTTAAAAGAGAGATACCCTTTGGTCCTGACCTCCAATGCAGGGAGGGAATTTATCGATATTGAGATGGACGTCACAGGCATGGGAAGGTATTTCGATCACATCTTTTCAGCCACTTCAGATTTCCGGGCGGTGAAAAAAACAGCCCAGTTTTATCAGCGGATATGTGAAATTCTCAAGGCCGAACCCGGAGAGATTGTCCATGTGGGCGACCATTACGAATTCGACTACCTTGTTCCCCGATCTCTGGGGATTGAAGCGTTCTATCTGGACCGTTCGGGAAAGCAGGATGGGGACTCGGTCCTCTCCGACCTGAGAGATCTGGAGCAAAAACTTCTTACGATTGGGGATTGAAAAACCTCTGTCCGGTGTCGGACGGGGATTGAAAGGCCTCTTCAATTTGTGGTAGTATAAGGCGAGAAATAACCAATTTCCAAACACCTGCCCCCGTCCCGCAGATCGGGGCTTTGCGCAAGCAGGCTAATCATCAAATAATGACCAAAATCACAATAGCCAAAATAGGAAATGGGGCCTAAACTGGCGGCGAAAGGTTTTTTTCGGACATTGGTTCGCTGGAATTTATTTAGAGCTTGGGATTTGGTGATTGGTTATTAAATGTGGACAATATTAGTGAATGAGAAGGAGGAGTAAAGCGTGTCTAATCCAAGGGTATTGGTGGTCGATGACGAACTGATTGTCTGCGAGAGTTGTCAGCGGATTCTCGAAGAGGAAGGATTAGAAGTGGAGACCGCTTTAAGCGGGGTGGAAGCCTTCGGGAAGATGAAGGAAAATCCTTTTGATATCGTCATCACCGACCTTAAAATGCCGGGAATCGACGGCATGGAGGTGCTCCGGACATTGCGGAGAGAGTATCCGGATACAATTGTGATCATGATCACCGGTTTTTCCACAGTGGAGACAGCGGTCGAAGCCATGAAGTTGGGAGCCTTCGACTATATTCCCAAACCTTTTACTCCCGATGAAGTCTCCATCGTTGTGAAGAAGGCGATTGAACAGAAGAACCTCCTCCTGGAAAACGTCTATCTGCGGCAAGAACTGCGGGAGAAATACGGATTTCATAACATCGTAGGGAAGAGCAAGAAGATGCAGGAGATCTACCGGATCATTGCAAAAGTTGCTCCGACGGATAGCACGGTGCTGATCAATGGACAGAGCGGCACGGGAAAGGAACTCATCGCCCGGGCCATCCATCTCAACAGCGCGAGAGGGGACAAACAATTTGTGACCGTTGACTGCGCCGTCCTTTCCGAGAATCTGCTGGAGAGCGAACTGTTCGGTCATGTCAGGGGATCCTTCACCGGCGCGGTGACGACCAAGCCGGGACTTTTCGAGGTGGCCGACGGCGGAACAGTCTTTCTTGATGAGATCGGCAATATCAGCCCTGCCATTCAGGCAAAACTCCTGAGGGTATTGCAGGAGAGGGAGTTTACGCCTGTGGGAGGGACAAAAGCCAAAAAGGTTGATATCAGGCTCATTGCCGCCACCAATAAGGACTTGGAGAAGATGATCAAAGAGGGGACCTTTCGAGAAGATCTTTATTATCGTTTGAACATCGTTCCCATTGATCTTCCTCCCCTGAGGGAACGCCATGAAGATATTCCCGCCCTGTCTGTCCATTTTCTTAAAAAGTATTCCGAAGAAATGGGAAAAGCGATCAAAGGGTTTACCCCTGAGGCGATGGAGAAATTAATGAAGTATCCGTGGCCGGGGAATGTGAGAGAACTGGAAAATACCATCGAGCGGACGGTCGTGATGATGGATGAAGAAATGGTGCGGGTTGAGCATCTGATCTTGCCCGGCCAAGGGGAAAGCGAAGAAATGGAGAACTCAGTTCCGGCGACCAGTGAAGAGTTGAAGGAGATCAAGAAACAACTGAGAGAGAAAGCCGTGGAGGATATAGAGAAGGCATTTGTCACCAATGCTTTGGAACGAAATCAATGGAATGTGACAAAGGCGGCGGAAGAGGTAAAGATGCTGCGGCCGAATTTTCAGGCGTTAATGAGGAAATATGGACTCCGGGCAAGAGAAGAATCGTAATGGAATGATGGAAGAATGGGATGATGGGAAAAATCTGCATCTCTTTCAGTTAGGGATCCTTTAACCAATATTCCAAGAAAGAGCGAAGCATAGTGTCCGATTTCTTTAAATGGTTGATCTTAGGATGGTCGACGGTCGTTGTAGGAATTGCCGCCCTTGGTTTGATTCTAATTGTAAAGTACGGAGAGATAAAAAAAATTGAAACAGATGATGTAAGTCTCTGTTTTATAATTGCTTTTTTTTGCTGGCTCATCCCAATCATCGCTTTTTCCATTCTTGCCCGCACATTAGGATTCTAAAATATTTAACTGCATATTTATTTTATATTTCGTTAAAAATCAATTAATTCTGGCAATTAGTGAATTTTTGCTCAAATTATATTCCATAAAATGTATACTTAATATATACATTGATCTTGCCATTTTGGTTTTCATGTTTTGATAAAATCAATTAAATCATATACTTAAGAATATACCAGTTTGAGGTTTAACGTTGGCACACGAAATGCAGTTATTTATCACAATGTAAGTTGAAAGGGGGAATAAAGTATGGAAAAAGGATTTAAGTTTATTAGAACTGGCTTGATGGTTGCAATCCTCAGCCTCATTTCCACACCCGCGTTTGCAAGATCGGTTAGCCTGAAGGATGCCGGAGTGGCTCTCTGGATTTTCATCATCATCGGGGCAATTATTGTTCTGCTTCAATTAATACCGGCGGCGATTCTCTTCTTCACTTTCATCGGTACGACTACAGGCCTAATCATGAAAAAGAAGGTTCCCGAAAAGATGGCGGCTCAAGAGAAGGTGAGCCTTCCAGGATATGAGCCCGCAACCGTGGAGAAGTAGATAAAAATTGAGAGTTATGAGTTGAGACCTGGAAATTTAAAGATCAAGAAACAGGAATGGAGCAGAGGATGGATAGAAAGTTGAAACGGATTCTAATCATAATGATTTTCGTCCTGATTACAGCCATTGCTTTCTTCTCTCTGGGGATCGCCTATGCGGGAGGGATCAGAGGAATCGGCCTGTTGGGGATATGGTTCTTCCTTACCTTTGGGATCATTGTGGTTTTAGCCCAGTTGATCCCGGCAGGTATCCTCTTGTCTTCTTTTATCGGAACAAGTTTCTCTTCTTTCAGGAGAAATGAGATGCCTATCCGCGTGACTTAAAAAAAGGTTTATTTCCCACGATGGTTAGGGTAAAATCATAGGGGTTAAAAAACAGAGCCCCGGATAAGGAATCCAGGAAATCAGGAAATTGAATTGATGAGTTTTAAAGGCGATCGTTGAAGAGACAGGGATGAAATCAAAGATCATTCTCATAGCCTATCAGGATGATTTATGGGTCAGATCGCTCTCCACTTTTTTGCATGGCCTTGGCTATAAAGTGGAGACGGTAACGATGGTGAGCGAAATGATCCGCAAGGTGAGAAAAGGACATATCGATGTCGTCCTTCTGGATGATGAAATGGAAGGGGTGAAGGCTTTTGACCTGGTTCCTCTCTTCAAGAAGATCAATGAGAGGATCCAGGTCATCGTCATTTCCTCAGAGGCTTCCCTCGGCCTGGTCAAACGCCTCAGGGGCGCGGGGATCTTCTACCATGCGATGAAACCGGTCGATCTGGAAGAGGTC
>VGSS01000104.1 GCA_016874935.1 Deltaproteobacteria bacterium
GGAGTCGTCAGATCGGATATGATGTGAACCAATTAGAATAATTTCGGATTGCGAAATGCGGATTGCGGAATAAAAATTCTTTTTGCAAATTCCGCATTCCAAAATCCGCAATCGGCAATGGAATGAACCCCTTGCTCTAAACGGTGTTTTAGGGCTATAATCCACGAGGAGGTGAACCATGAGGAAGTATGAAACCATCTTTATTCTTGACCCCGATCTCGAAGAAGGGGCGGCGCAATCCGCCACTGAAAAGATCAAGGGAATCATCGCTCAGGGCAACGGAGAGATACTGAAGATCGAAGACTGGGGAAAACGAAAACTCGCCTATGAAGTTAAAAAGAAGTCCAAAGGCCAGTACATTCTGATCCATTTTTCCGGAACACCCGCCCTCCTCTCCGAACTGGAGAGAAATTTTCGAGTCATGGATGCCGTCATCAAGTTTCAATCCGTTCGTCTTGACGAAAGAGGCGCTTTCGCTTCAGTTGCGCCTGCTCCGGATGATCAGCCGGAGGAGGAATCAGAGGAAACCGCATGACCTCCGTGAATCAGGTCATCCTCACAGGGAAGGTGGCAAAGCCCCCGCAATTCCATCATCAACCTGATGGGAACCCTGTGCTCCAATTTTCTCTGGAGCTAAACGATTCAAAAAATATTTCTATAACAACGCCGGGCCAGGGTCTTCAAGGAAAGACCTCCAAACGGGCAGGCTTGCATCCGAGCCTGATTCACATTGTGGCCATTGGCCGACTGGCCCAATCCAGGTCCGAGATCCAGAGTGGTCAGCGTCTTTTAGTGAAAGGCAGTCTCCATCAGAGACGTTGGGAAACGCCAGATGGAAGATACAGGTCCCGCACGGAGGTGATCGCATCGGAACTCGATTCCGTTGAGGAGAACGAAGCGAGCCCTCAGAGTCAGAAATGAGATCAAATCAGCAAAGAGAGAAGAAAGAGAGGAGAAGATGATAAGAAAACCGGCTGAAAGGTCAGCTCCGGACAGAAAGAAGAAACCTTTCATGAGACGAAAGGTCTGTCGGTTTTGCACCGACAAAAAGCTCGATATTGATTATAGAAATCCGAGAGTCCTTCGATATTTTGTGACGGAACGGGGGAAGATTGTTCCCCGGAGAATCTCCGGAAACTGTGCCAAGCATCAGAGGCAGATCACCGTCGCCGTGAAAAGGGCCCGAAACATAGCCATTCTGCCATTTACAACGGCAGCCAATTAATTTTTGGACTGAGGTTGGAGGTTAGAAGGTTTGAGGCAAGAAGATTTAGCCTCCAACCTCTAACCTAAATCCTTCAACCTGGTCTCGGAGGTTTATAATGCAAGTCATTCTATTAGAAGATATCCCCTCATTGGGAAAGGTGGGGGAACTGGTGAAGGTCTCGGATGGATATGGAAGAAACTACCTCATCCCGAAGAAGAAGGCTGTCTTTGCCACGGAAAAGAACCTCAAAACCCTGCAACACGAGAAGGCGCTGGTTCAGCAGCGTCTGGGGAAGATGAAAAAAGATGCGGTGAAGATGGCTCAGGAGATCGAAAAACTCTCCTGCACCTTTGCAAAGAATGTGGGGGAGAGCGGAAAGCTTTTCGGCTCTGTGACCTCCATGGAGATCGAAGCCTTTCTGAAGGAAAACGGGATGGATGTGGATCGGAAGAAAATTATTCTTGAAGAGCCGATCAAGAATCTGGGAATGTATACCGTTGCGATTAAACTCCAACCGCAAGTCACCGCCCATCTCAAGGTCTGGGTCGTTCAGGAGTGAACATGGAGGGGACGGAACTCTCTTCCCATAAAATCCCGCCCCAAAACCTCGAGGCGGAGCAGTCCGTTCTGGGTGGCATCCTTATTGAAAATGAGGCGATCAATAAGGTGATGGAGATCCTCACCCCTGACGATTTCTACCGGGATGGACATCGAAAGATTTACGCCGCGCTGATTGACCTTTCCGAACGGGATGAACCTGCCGACCTCATCACCATGACCAACGAGCTGCGCAAAAAGGACCAGCTCGACGCCATCGGAGGGGCCTCCTACTTAGCCTCTCTGATCGATTCGGTTCCCACCGCGGCCAACATCGAATACTATGCCAGGATCGTCAGGGAGAAGGCGGTCCTACGGAAGTTGATCGAAACCTCCACGGAGATCATCACGCAGAGCTATCAGGATCGGGGCGATGTGGAGAACTTCCTTGACGAGGCGGAGAAGGCCATTTTCGAAATCTCCGAGAGAAGGGTGAGACCCGCCTTCTACTCCATCCGTGAAGTGGTCAAAGCCAGCCTGGATACCATTTCAAAGCTTTATGAGAAGAAGGAGCTCATCACCGGCATCCCTTCAGGGTTTAAAGAACTCGATAAGATGACGGCTGGCTTTCAACCCTCGGACCTGATCATTGTTGCGGGAAGGCCCAGCATGGGCAAGACCGCCTTTTGCCTCAACGTTGCCCAGTATGCCGCCATAGAGCGAAAGACTCCCATCGCCATCTTCTCCCTTGAGATGTCGAAGGAACAGCTCGTCATCCGGATGCTCTGCTCCCAGTCGCAGGTGGAAGGGACTCGGCTCCGGACAGGTTTCCTCCACGAAAGTGATTGGACCAAGCTGACGCTCGCCGCAGGAACGCTCTACGAGGCGCCCATCTTCATCGACGATACGGCCGCGCTCTCGGTTCTTGAGTTGAGGGCAAAGGCTCGGCGTCTCAAAGCCGATCATCGTCTGGGTATGCTCGTCATCGACTATCTTCAATTGATGAAGGGGAGATCGAGGGTGGAGAGCCGTCAGCAGGAGATCTCCGAAATCTCCCGCTCCCTCAAGGCCCTGGCCAAGGAGCTCAATATCCCGGTCATCGCTGTCTCCCAGCTCAGCCGGAAAACCGAGGAGAGGACCGGGAACAGGCCCCAGCTCTCAGATCTCCGGGAATCCGGGGCAATCGAGCAGGACGCAGATGTGATCCTCTTCCTTTTCCGTGAGGAGGTTTACAATCGCCAGGAGGAGAATCAGGGCAAAGCAGAGCTCATCATAGGAAAGCAGAGAAACGGGCCGATCGGCAAGGTCGATCTGGCTTTTATGGACAGATTTACCACGTTTAAAGACCTTTACAAGGGTGAGGCTGAAAATTTCTACGAATGACCCCAACCTATTTTGGAATTCGGATTGCGGAATGTGGAATAAAAACTCCGAAATCTGAAATCTGCAATCTAAAATGTTGATAGTTTACGATGAACCTGCCCAATACCTTAACCATTATCAGGGTCCTTTTGATTCCCGCCTTTGTCATCCTCATCATGGATCATTCCTTCTGGTGGGCCTTGATCATTTTTGCCATCGCCGGAATTACGGATGGACTCGATGGCCTATTGGCGCGCCTCACTCACCAGAAGACCGAGTTAGGGGCCTATCTCGATCCCATTGCCGATAAGCTCCTTATCATCTCCGCTTACCTCGCCCTTGCCATCGTAGAGGTTCTTCCGGGCTGGCTCTCAGTCATCGTCATCGCCCGTGATGTCATCATTCTATTGGGCCTTCTTGTGATCATGCTCATCAGTCATCCTCCCGAAATCCATCCGAGCTTCATCAGCAAGATGACCACCATCTTTCAGATATCGACCGTCCTTCTCGCCTTGCTGGCGGGATATGATTCTTTCTTTAAGCAACTGACCCCCATTGCCATTTACGGAACAACCTTTCTAACCGTTCTCTCCGGAATCCATTACATCTATGTGGGCACACGCATCTTGAACCAAAGAAATCATCATCGAAATTTTAAGGGAGAATGAGATATGCCAACCATCGCCAAGGTCATCGGAAGGGAGATCATCGATTCGAGAGGAAACCCAACGGTCGAAGTGGAGGCCTTTCTGGATAGCGGTTTCATGGGAAGGGCCGCCGTCCCTTCGGGGGCTTCGACCGGTAGCCACGAGGCATTGGAACTAAGGGATAAAGATCCGAAGCGATATCTGGGGAAAGGCGTCCGGAAGGCGGTCAACCATATCCATCGTCTGATCGCCCCAAAACTTCTCGGGATGGACGCTCTCGACCAGAAAAAGATCGATTCAACCCTGATCCGTCTGGACGGAACCCCTAATAAAGCCCGATTGGGAGCCAATGCCATCCTGGGTGTCTCTCTGGCCTGTGCGAGGGCAGCCGCCAACCACATGGAAGTCTCTTTATACCGTCATCTCGGAGGTTCAGCCGCCAACCACCTTCCCCTGCCCCAGATGAACATCCTCAACGGCGGAGCCCATGCCGATAATAATCTCGATATTCAGGAATTTATGATCCTTCCTGTCGGGGCGAAGAGTTTTAAGGAAGCGCTGCGAATGGGGGCGGAAGTCTTTCACCATCTCAAGTCGATCCTGAAGGGAAAAGGCTACAAAACCTCTGTGGGCGATGAGGGAGGATTTGCTCCGGATCTCCAATCCAATGAAGAAGCCTTTACCCTGATCATGGAGGCCATTCGAAAAGCCGGCTACCGTCCAGGAAAGGATGTCTGTCTCGGGATTGATGCGGCAGCAACCGAATTCTACCGTAACGGATTCTACTTTCTCAAGGCGGAAAAAAAGCCGAAATTGACTTCAGCCGAAATGATCGCCTATTATGAAAGCCTGATCAAAAAATTTCCCATTCTCACGATTGAGGACGGCCTGGCAGAGGATGACTGGAAGGGATGGAAAGCGATGTCCCTTCGTCTGGGCAAAAAAATCCAGTTGGTCGGGGATGACATTTTCGTCACCCATCCGACACGGCTGTCAAAAGGGATCAAAGGGGGAGTGGCCAATGCCATTTTGATCAAACTCAATCAGATCGGGACCTTGACTGAAACCCTTGAGGTGATCGGAATGGCCAAAAAGGCCGGTTATGGAACAATCATCTCCCATCGTTCGGGCGAGACAGAGGACACAACCATCTCCGATCTATGTGTGGGCACCCATGCCGGACAGATCAAGACCGGCGCCCCATCACGCACGGAAAGGGTGGCCAAATACAATCAGCTTTTGCGGATTGAGGAGGAACTGGGAGGTCGTGCCGTCTATGATCCGCCGCTACGCTGGAAAAAGCCATAGCGCAGAGAGCATAGGGCATAGCGTTTAAAAACTGTTTATTCAATCCGAAATCCGCATTCCAAACTTAAGAAGGGGGGAAACCATGAAGATCAGAAAATATTTTGACCCTGAGATGGAATTGATGGAACGGGAGGAATTGGAGGCGCTTCAATTCCACAAACTCAAACTCCAGATGAGAAGGTGCTACCGCAACTCGGGGTTTTATCTTGAGAAGTTCAAAAAGGCGGGCATCAAACCCGAGGACATTCGGTCGCTGTCCGATGTCACGCATCTCCCTTTTGTCGCCAAGGATGAACTTCGAGAGGAACAGCAGGCTCATCCCCATTTCGGAAGATTTACCGTGGCTCCCCCTGATGCCTGGGCAGAGCTCCGGCCTTCCCCGGGAACGACCGGGCCTCCGGTCAATACCATCTGGTCCCATGAAGACGTGAAAAATATCGCCAGATGGACAGCCCGAACGATGTGGACTTTCGGCGTCAGGCCCGGAGATATCATCCAGAATGGATTTGGCTATGGCATCTGGGTCGCCGGTATCTCCATCCATTACGCCTCCAGAGAACTGGGCTGTTTTGTTATCCCGGTGGGTTCTACAAAGAGCGAACGCCAGATCGATTACTTCATCAACCCCGGCTCCACGGTTCTCATCTGCACCCCCACTTATGCCCTCAACATTGCAGAACAACTGAAGTTAAAAAGAATCCCGCCCGGGAAAATTCCTCTGAGAATCGGATGCTTTGGGGGTGAGGTCGGGGCAGAGGTGCCTGCAACCCGCAAGAAGATTGAAGAAGGACTTGGGATTGAAGCCTACGACTGCTACGGTTTGACGGAAATCGGCCCCATCATTGCTACCGAGTGCTCTCATAAGGCGGGGATCCACTGGATTGAAGATCATCTCCTTGTAGAAGTGATCGATCCCGATACGATGAACCCATGCGAACCCGGAGAATTGGGCGTCCTGGTCATTACCCATCTCACCAAAGAAGCCACGCCCATGATCCGATTCTGGACCGGAGATTTGGCCAGGTTGGATAAGAAAAAATGCAGGTGTGGCCGGACGCACGCCCGATCCCCGGGAGGAATCGTCGGTAGACTGAATGACAGAATAAACTGCGGAGGGATCTACCTCTTTCCTTCCCAGGTAGAGGATGTTGTCAGGGGAATAGACCACCTTTCTGACGAATTTTCAATAGAACTGACCACCGATCCGAAATCCGGAGAAGAGAGGTGCGCTCTCATCGTCGAATGTCTGAAGGAGAAAGAGATTCCAAAAGCATCCTCTCAACTGAAGGAGAGGTTGAGGAATGCGTATCAGGTCACACCGGACATTCGGTTTGTCCCCTCCGGCACCCTGAAGCGGCCTGTTTTCAGGGCTAAACGAGTTGTGGATAAGAGGAAAAAGGTCTTTTAATCAAGGCCGCCCACAGGGCGATCAAAGATTAATCAGTCCATAATTGTATGGACACTTGAAACCCAATCCCTCCTCCATTTATTTACAAAAAGGAGAAATTCCCCTCTTTGGCAAAGAGGGGTTAGGGGAGATTTTCAAAAGATGTCTTCTCAGTTAAGGATTCCGCAGTAAGATGGATCTCTTCGACTTGACAGGCAAGGTTGCAATGGTCACAGGGAGCACTCGAGGGCTTGGCGAAACAGCAGCTAAGGCGTTAGCAAAGGCCGGCGCAGATATAGCCGTTTGTGGTAGAAACCCTGCGGACCTGAAACGAGTCTCATCCGAAATCCAAACAATGGACCGAAGATCTCAAGGATTTGAATTCGATGTGCTCTCCAAGGAGAAGGTTACAAAGGCTGTTGAGCAGATCCTGAACCATTTTGGCCGCGTGGATATACTCGTTAATAACGCCGGCACCAATTATCGGGTCCCAGTCCTTGAATATCCGGAAGAACAATGGGACTTGATCATCAATACTAACCTCAAGGGCTATTTTCTCGTGGCACAGGCTGTCGTTCCCCAGATGATCGAAAGGGGATATGGAAAAGTGATCAATATGAGCTCTATCTTCGGAAAGACCCCTCTTCCAAACCAACTGGCCTATGCCTCCTCCAAGGGCGGAGTGGATCAAATGACCAAGGTCATGGCTCTCGAATGGGCCAAACAGGGTGTTCGCGTCAATGCCATCGGCCCGACCTATTTCGAAACCGATATGGTCAAACAGATCCGGAATGATCCTGAAAGATTCAATTTCATTAATGAGCGCACGCCCGTGGGACGATGGGGTTATCTCCCCGAACTGGAGGGCACGGTTATTTTCCTCGCGGCTCCGGCCTCGGACTTCATTACCGGCCAAACCATCTATGTCGATGGGGGCTGGACGGTCTGGTAATACCGCATCGCGCATGGCGCATAGGGTTCATCCCTTTGTTTTTTTCGCTATGCGCTATGCCCTATGCGTTATGCTGAGAATCGGAGCCAAATACTGCGGGGGATGCAATCCGTCTTATGAAAGGGTGGCGATCGTTCAGCGTGCCCAATCCCGACTAAAAGACCGATTCCTTTTTCTTCGCCATGATGAACCGGATATTGAGGTCATGGTTCTCTTAAGCGGATGCCACAGGGCCTGCGCAAACCAAGATCTCCATCCAACGGAAATCTCCTCTTATTCGGTGACAGGAGAAAACGATTTTAAAGACTTGATCGACTACCTGACCTCTCTCCAGGAGAAAGGTGATGGCTGATGAACGCAACCTCTCCATTCAGAAGATGGCTTTCCCTCTACCCCAGAGATTATTCCCCGGATTTAACCCCGGAGGCTATAAGTCCGTTGGACCATCTTCAAAAAACAGTCTACTCCCATGGACAGAATCCTGTTCTTTACTATTTCAACAAGATCATTTCCTATCAAGAATTGGATGAGATGAGCAATGCCTTTGCCTGCGCCCTGAAAGACTTTGGAATTAAGAAAGGCGACAGGGTGGCCCTTTATCTTCAGAATATCCCCCAATTTGTCATCGCCCAGTATGGCATATGGAAGGCCGGCGGGATCATCGTTCCGTTAAATCCGATGTATAAGGAAAAGGAACTCACCTACTATTTTCAGGATGCATCGGTTCGGGTTCTTGTCTGCATGGAATCTCTTTACGGAGAAATGGTTCGGAAAGTGGTTAAAGAGACAGGCGTTGAGCATGTGATCACCACTTCGGAGCTCGACTTTCTCGACCCTGTAAGCCCGCCCCCTTCGATCCTTAAAGGAGTCGAAAAAGTCAAAAAGTTAGAAACTCTGGATTTCATCACTCTTCTCAATCGGTATCAAGGGAAACGTCTCCCGGTGGTTAATCTTTCGCGAGAGGACGTAGCCTATCTCACTTACACCTCCGGGACAACAGGCCCTCCAAAGGGCGCCATGAACACCCATGGGAATGTCGTCTTCAATTCTGAAGTCTACCAACTCTGTTGGAAGCTGACCTTTTCTGACATCATGTTAGGAATTGCCCCCCTTTTCCATGTTACAGGGATGGTCGGCCATATCGGAACCTGCATAGCCTCCGGCACGCCACTCATTCTATTTTACCGTTTTGATCCCAAAACAACGTTTCAGATGATAGAGAAATGGAAGGCCACCTGCACAATCGGAGCCATCACCGTCTTCATCGCCCTGATGAATGATCCTGATATTGGAAGGTATAATCTTTCTTCCCTCCAAAAAGTTTATAGCGGAGGAGCGCCTGTCATTCCTGCTGTCGTAGAACGATTTGAAAAACTGACCGGGACCTACATCCACAATGTCTATGGACTGACCGAAAGCACATCGCCTGCCACACTGGTCCCGCTCGGATTGAGAGCGCCCATAGACCCTTCGACCAGAGCCATCGCCATTGGAGTTCCCATTCCGGGTCATGAAGCCAAGATCATGGACCTCAGTGATCCTGAAAAAGAGCTTCCCCCAGGAGAGGTGGGGGAATTGGTTATTAAGGGACCTGGCATCATTTTAGGTTATTGGAACAAACCTCAAGAAACCGCTCATGCCATTCGCCAAGGCTGGCTTTTTACTGGAGATGTGGGCACAATGGACGACAAAGGATGGGTCTATCTCCTGGACAGGAAGAAGGACATGATCATCGCCTCCGGATTCAAGGTTTGGCCAAGAGAGGTGGAAGATGTCATATACCTTCACCCTGCCACAAGGGAAGTGGCTGTGATCGGGGTTCCTGACCCCTACCGTGGAGAGACGGTCAAGGCCTTTGTTGCCTTGAAGGAAGGTTGTGAAGGCAAAGTGACCGAAGAAGAGATTGTCGCTCACTGTAAGGAACGAATGGCGGCCTATAAATATCCCCGGGAGGTTGAGTTTGTTAAAGAGGTGCCCAAAACCGCCACCGGGAAATTTTTAAGGAGGGCTTTGAGAAATACATGAAGAGATGCTGAAATTAATTCAGAAGCATGACAATTGGGCTAAGGTCTTTCTGTCATCCCGAACTTGAGTCGGGCTCTCTGTTCTTTCTTTCACCATATTCAAAGGAGAAACCAATGAAACGAATTGTCACCAAAGAAGATTACATCCAGAGTCTGAAAGACCTTCATCATGCGGTCTATTATAATGGACAGCGTGTGGAAGACATCACAGAGCATCCGGGGCTTCGGCCCCATATTGATGCGGCTGCCCTTACCTATGAACTCGCCCTTCGACCCGAGCATGAGGCCCTGATGACAGCCACCTCTCACCTCACAGGAAAGAAGATCAACCGGTTCACCCATATCCACCAGAGTGTGGATGACCTCATCAAAAAGGTCCAGATGCTCCGTCTCATCGGCCATGAGACAGGCTCCTGCTTTCAACGGTGCGTAGGATTCGATGCCTTAAATGCCACCTACATGACAAGTTATGATATCGATCAAAAATATAAAACAGACTACTTCGAGCGATTGAAGAAGTATTTGATCCACGTTCAGGACACCAATGTGATGGTTGTAGGCGGAATGACCGACACCAAGGGAGACAGGTCTCTTCCTCCCACAAAACAGGCGGACCCGGATCTCTTTACCCATGTGGTCGAACGACGTTCCGATGGAATTGTGATCCGTGGGGCCAAGGCTCATATGACCGGCGGCATCAATTCCCACGAGATTCTGATCATGCCCACCCAGGCAATGAAGGAGGAAGACCGGGACTATGCCCTTTCCTGCGCCATTCCCCTCAACGCACCCGGTGTCATTCTCATCTTTGGCCGCCAGACCAATGAAGAGAGAAAGTTTGAACAAGGAATCGATGCTGGTAATCCTTTCGGGGCGGTAGGTGGAGAAGCGCTCATCATCTTTGATAATGTCTTTGTCCCCTGGGACCGGGTGTTTCTCTGCGGAGAATTTGACATGGCAGGGCTATTGGTGGAACGGTTTGCCACCTTGCACCGGCAGAATTACGGAGGATGCAAGGGAGGCGTTTCAGACATACTGGTGGGAGCTACGGCATTGGCTGCAGAGTATCAAGGGACAGCCGCTGCCTCCCATGTCAAAGAGAAACTGGCAGAGATGATTCATCTTGCCGAAACGATCTATTCAGGATCGGTGGCCTGCTCTGCCATGGGATATAAAACCCCTTCAGGAGCCTATTATCCGGATCCTCTATTGGCGAATACGACAAAACATAATGTCA
>VGSS01000105.1 GCA_016874935.1 Deltaproteobacteria bacterium
ATATGGAAAGCCACATCAATCTCGGGACGCTCTATAAGAAGAAGGGACAATCGGAGAAGGGAATCGAATCATACCGGAAAGCCCTTGTCATCAACCCCCATCATGGGGAGACGCATTACAACCTGGGTCTCCTCTACGAACAGATGGGGAATAAAGAACTGGCTATTCAACATTACAGACAATTTATCCAGTCGTCTTCAAATGCCTATCCGGAACTGGCTTCAAGGGTTAGTAGGCATATCAATCAATTGATGAAAAAATAAGATATTTGAAGAGAATACCCAATAACCAAATTCCAATAACCAAAGGGATCTTATGTTTTAAGGTGGATAGAAAGATTTTTTCAAAATAACCCACCGTTCACCCTGAGGCTCTCGAAGGGTGATCGGTAACAGATCGAGCTTCTGAAGGCTGAAGGAAGCAAGAGGTAACAGGGATATGAGTTTTTGGGTATACATTCTACGATGTGCTGATAACTCCTATTACACCGGTCATACAGATAATCTTGAGGAGCGGATAGCAAAACATCAATTGGGTGAAATTGAAGGTTATACTTCAACCCGACTTCCGGTAAAACTGCTCTTTTCAGAAGAATTTCCCACTCGGGATGAAGCATTGGCCTGTGAGCAACAGATTAAAGGTTGGAGTCGGAGAAAAAAAGAGGCAATGATGCAGGGAGATTGGGTGGAGGTATCCCAATTGGCTCGCCGATATCACCCTTCGAGAGCCTCAGGGTGAACGGTGTAGCGCTTTTAGCGCTAAGACCAGAAGAATCACTAAATACAATTTTGTTTTTTTAGGTGATTGGCACTTATTTGGTGTTTGATTATTGGTGATTGGTTATTTCTCCCGGAGGATTTATGGCTCAAAAAAAGAGTTTTGGCGAATTTCTGGTTGACCTTGGGGTCATTACCCTTGTAGAGTTAAAAAGGGCCGCTCAGGAGCAAAAACAGGGGGGAGAAAGGCTTGAACAGACCCTTATACGGAAAGGGTATGCTAAGGAAGAAGTGATCCTTCAGTGCCTGGCCGATCATTTCAATCTTCCCTATGTGGATCTCGACACCTATCTGATTGATGATCAGGTCGTCAAGATGATCCCGGAGGAACTGGCCCGGCGTCACACTTTGATCCCTCTCTTCAAGATCGGGAGCACATTGACTATTGCGATGGACAACCCCCTCAATATCCTCGCCCTCGACGAGGTGCGAAACAGGGTAAAAACAGATGTTGAGATAGCCATCAGCACGGAGAAGAAGATCAAAAAAGCGATTGATCAGTATTACGGGGTTGGAGCGACCGTGATGGAAAGCACCCTACGGCAGATCATCGGTCAAAACACAGCCGAACCCTCCCCGGAGACTGCGGACTACAGAAAGACCTATGATCTTCAAATGAAAGAGGCGTTCACGGGTCCTATTGAAGGAGCGCCTGCCGCGCGGATGTTCGATCTGGTAATGATGCAGGCCATTCGGGACCGTTCCAGCGACATCCACTTTGAGCCCGACGAGAAGTCACTGCGGGTCCGGTTCCGGATCGACGGCTTTCTCTTTGAAAGCCTGACCCTGCCCAAAGCCTCACACCCTGCCATTACTGCGCGGATCAAAATACTGGCTGAAATGGATATCACGGAAACCAGGCTTCCCCAGGATGGAAATTTCAACGTCAGGATGGAGAACAGAGGTTTTGAGATCAGGGTTTCGACCTTTCCAACGATTTACGGAGAAAATGTGGTCCTCCGGATTCTCGATCAGACAAGCCCCCTTATCGCTCTCGAGGACCTGGGGTTCTCAGAGGAGATACTCAGTCAGTATAAGCAGCTCATCCGAAAAACAACCGGTATCCTTCTGGTTACTGGACCCACGGGAAGTGGAAAGACAACCACGCTCTATGCTTCCCTTAACATGATCAATTCTGCGGATAAAAATATTATCACGGTCGAAGATCCTGTGGAATACCGCTTGCCATTAATCCGTCAGACCCAGATCAATCCCAAGGCAGGAATCAACTTTGCCACAGGATTGAGGTCCATCCTGCGTCAGGACCCGGATGTGATCATGGTAGGTGAAATCAGGGATTTGGACACCTCGCAAGTAGCCATCCAGGCCGCCCTCACGGGCCACCTGGTGTTCAGCACCCTTCATACGAATGACGCACCGGAAGCCATCACCCGGCTCCTCGATATCGGCGTCGAACCCTATCTCATCTCTTCCTCTGTGATCGGTGTTCTGGCACAGCGCCTGGTCAGGGCCGTCTGTCCCCATTGCAAAGCTCCCTCTCCGGTCGACGAGATAACGCTGAAGGAACTGGGAGGGGCTATCCCAAAATCGAAAAAACCTCCGACTTTCTACCGCGGAAAAGGGTGCAAACAGTGCAAACAGTCGGGTTATCTGGGCAGGACTGGAATTTATGAACTTCTCACTGTGAATGAGAAAATCAAACGGCTGATCGCAGAAAAGACCTCCCCTCAGGAGATACGCCAGGTCGCTCGTGAGACCACAGGGTTGAAATCTCTGAGAGAGGATGGATTGTTAAAGGTGTTGAAAGGAGTCACCACGCGGGACGAAGTGGACCGGGTTGCCTATTAACCCCCCTCTATTCCCCCCTATATAATCCTCTCTTCCCCCTCTTAAATTAAGAGGGGGAAGAGAGGAAGGGGGCGTTAGATTGGGGGATGATGGGGGGTTACCGAAAAAGATTAAACTTAATGATCCAATAAATGGCAGCTAAACCGTCTTTCCAGTTGATCTTTTTTCCTTCCGAATAGTCCCTTCCCCAATAAGAGATGGGAACCTCATAAACCCGGCAACCCATCTTGGCAATCTTGGCTGTGATTTCCGGCTCAAACCCGAACCGATCGCTCTCAATCTTAATTTTTTTGAGAATTTCGGAGCGAAAAGCCTTATAGCCGGTTTCCATATCCGATAGATTGAGATCGGTGAACATATTGGATAACGTCGTCACAACCTTATTTCCAATATAATGCCAGAAATAGAGAACCCGGTGAGTTCCTCCCTGAAACCTCGACCCGTAGACCACGTCCGCCACACCGTCAAGGATAGGAGCCATCAGTTGAGGATATTCTGAAGGATGATATTCCAGGTCCGCATCCTGAATGATGGTGATCTCACCTGTTACATGCGGAAGGGCAGTCCGGATGGCCGCCCCTTTCCCTTGATTCTTCTCATGGAAGAGTGGCTTGATCCCTTCGCTATTCCCCTTAAGAAGGTGAGTCGTTTCATCATTTGAACAATCGTCAACAACGATAATCTCTTTCTCGAAAGGGGCCTCTTTCACCCGTTTGATGATTTCGAGGATCGTCTTGGCTTCGTTATAGACTGGAACGATAATGGAAAGTTTCATCTCTTCACTCCTTTTATTTTCCACAAATTCCTCCGTAGGATTACCCATCCAATCAATAAAAGTGCTCCTCCGACCAAGGTGATGCCAGCACCCAACTTAAAACTTAATGGTGAATATATGAACTCAACCTGATGTGTCCCCTTGGGGAGAACTAACCCCCGGAAATGATAATTGGCACGAAATATTTTTTCTTCCTTTCCGTTCACGAACACCTTCCACCCCGGGTAATAGGTGTCGCTCAAGACTAAAATGCACCTCTCCTCCACTTCAACCTTGAGGGTCAGTCTGTTATTGGTTTCGGAGAGGAATTCCACCTCACCCCCACCTTTCCCTCCCCCCTCGGGGGAGGGGGGGATTTCTTCCAAGAGCACCATCTGGTCCGGCTGAAAATCCTTGTCAACCATCGCCGACAGAATCTCTTTTGAATCCATCACTTTGAAATCCCTCACCAACCATGCCCTTGGCAAAGGGTTCCTGTTCCGATAGAGCTTAATGGTATTCTGCTTGAGGAGGTCTTCCGCATTGCCTTCAAGCCCATCCATCCTCGCATAGATCAGCTCAAAACGGGGTTCTTCATCGAGAGGGGTAACAGAAATGACATACTTCACTCCATAAACGTCTGCCAGACGGCTTGAGGAGATGGACGGAAGGCTTGTAAACTTTTTATAAAGGTCATCGTTCTTTTTTAACCGGACCACATCAACCCCCCAGATATCGTGGAAATGATAGATCATGTTCAAAGATGGCAGATGCTTCTCCTTAATGAGATCGAAAGGAACAGCATTGCCTACCAGAATGGGCGTATCGAAAGAAATAGTCTTCGCAGTCGAAAAAACTCTGAAAGGTCCTTTTTCCAAAGAGATGGCTTCCACAATTTTAGTCTTCCGGAAATAGTCGTCCGTTTTTTCTTTCCCGTAAAAACCCATATTGCCGAAGAGGTCGGCGATGAGGAAAATAATAAGCGAAACCTTTGCCCATCCTTTCCATCTCACCTCATGGCATACCCTGAGGAGAAGAAAGAAGAGGGTGAGATAGAAGAAAAATCTCTTGGCGTGGTAGAGGTTTGAAGAGAGGTGATTAAATTGAGGGAAGTCGATCTCTCTTGCCTTGAGAAAATGCTCGATCTGTCCATGTCCCAGCACAAGAAAGAGGAGCAAGAAACCGGAAAGAAGGGAGAAGCCCATGAGGAGATGTTTAAATTTCCTGCAATCTCTCCCCTTTGAATATTGGAGAAGTCTTTCAAAACCCAAACCTGCTGTCATGGCAAGGGCAAGAATGAAGATATAGAGAAACTTAACGGGATATCTGATTCCATTGAAAAAAGGGACGTACTTATAAACGAACGGATAGAGGGGATTATACTGCCCGAGGGATAAAAAGAGGGAGAAAATGATTAAGGAGAGAAAGAGCAGCCGGTCTCTCCTTCCACCCTTCTCCCCCTCTGGGAGAGAGGAAGGGGCATGGTGAGGGATAAGAAAGAATATCAAGCTCAATATAAAAGGCAGTCCTCCCGTATAGAGGGTTTTGAACCAACATTGGTTAATCCAATATTTTTTCATATCCAAAAAATATCCATAGACATCGGGCAAAAAGAAGAGAAGGAAGTCCTTTGGAGCGAAGCTCCAGACCGTCGCCTCCTGATAAGTGATTCCCTGACCCCGGATGGAATGCATCCAGAGTTCAAGAAAGGGCAGGAGTTGGATTGCGGAAAATATTATGAATAAGAAGGAGATGATAAGGAGGGGTTTAAATCGGGAAAACATAAATATAAATCCCCCCCGTCCCCCCTTTGCCAAAGGGGGGGAGCAATGAGAATCACCAAAATTTGGTAAAAAGAGAGAAAAAAACAACATAATCAGAAGCACAAAAAAATTACCATAGACCACCTCAATCCCTCCTCCTAAAAAAGAGAGGGTGATGAAGATGGCACTCATCACCTCATTCCTGATTCCAGGACGGATCAGTGCTCTTCTGAAAAAGAGCATAATGAGAGGTGTCCAAACAACCGAAAGGAGGATGTTAAGCAGACTGTGGACAGAAAGGAAATATCCTCCGAGCATCCAGATTAGACCTGAAATGAGAGATCCCGTTGAACTGACCTTCAGGTCTCTCATCAAGAGATAGGTAAACAACCCGGCTAAAAAGAAGTGAAGAAGGATGATGGAATTGAAGGCAATATCGAATGGAAATAGAAAGAAGAGACCATTGAGTGGATAGAGGACGGCATTCTGGGGATTAGCAAAAAAAGGGGCGCCTGAGAACTGGTAGGGATTCCATAAGGGAAAATCCAGCCATTTCAGACTCTCTACCCAGAAAAATCTTGGAGGAATAAAGTAGGGGGCAAGATCCCTTTCTGTGAGAAGATATCTCTCTCCGAAAAGGTCATAAAAGAAGAGGAATGAAGAAACAAAAAGGGTCAAAACAGCCAAAAAATCGGTTGTTCTGACCCTTTTGATGAGTCTTTTTATCTGGTTGATCACAAAGGAATGTGACTACCTTTCACCATGTTCCTGTGCCGGCCGCAATTGTTCCAGGGGTCGTGGGGGCCTGAAGCCAGGTTGGATCAAGCGTAAAGGTATAAACAATGCCCCCTGCCGTCATTGTAAAATTGGTGGCATCATAAGTGAATACGACTCCCTGAATGCCAGCTTGGGTAGCAAAAACCGTCATCTGATATGACGCTGTTGTCCCCTTGACCAGGCGGTCAGCAAAGACAATCGAATTGGCGCTCCTCAAAGACCCTAAAACACCTCTTGCAGTTCCATTAGCAGCGTCTGTGGTTAAATCGATGTATGTCGGAATGGCTACTGCTGCCAGGATACCAATGATAACAATGGTGATAATCAGCTCGACTAGTGTGAACCCCTTTTGGTTTTTCATCAAACTTCCCTCCCATTTTTATTAATTTGAGTATAGCTTTTTCACCATGTTCCTGTGCCGGCCGCAATTGTTCCAGGGGTCGTGGGGGCCTGAAGCCAGGTTGGATCAAGCGTAAAGGTATAAACAATGCCCCCTGCCGTCATTGTAAAATTGGTGGCATCATAAGTGAATACGACTCCCTGAATGCCAGCTTGGGTAGCAAAAACCGTCATCTGATATGACGCTGTTGTCCCCTTGACCAGGCGGTCAGCAAAGACAATCGAATTGGCGCTCCTCAAAGACCCTAAAACACCTCTTGCAGTGGCATTGGCAGCATCTGCTGTTAAATCGAGGTATGTCGGAATGGCTACCGCTGCCAGGATACCGATGATGACAATGATGATGATCAACTCAATCAATGTAAAACCCTTCTTATTTTTCAGCATCTCTGTCCCTCCTTCTTGAAGTGATCAAATTTTGATACATTTTGACAGAAATATTCCACTTTTGTCAAGGTTTTTATTATTTTCTTAATAATAAGCAATATTTATGCCAAACCCCTTCTTCTTTCCATAATTAAGTTCAGCTACAATACTTACTGCAATCATTTCAGAGGGTTCAGGGTGAATGGCGAGCCCGATAGGGGCATGGACTTTATCCAGAGCCTTCTTCGGAATCCCCCTTTTTTAACAAATTTTGGCAAAGGTTCTGAATCTTTTTTTGGTTCTTCTTCGAATCGAGTGGGTAAAAGGCTCATGAAGGTATAGCGATCATCCCTATGATCCCCCGACCCACTCTTTTAAAGACACGTCCCCAAAAATTCCTCAATCGATTTTTGGCTCTTTTCGTCGAGTTCATCAAACTGAATCCCAACAATATCTTCCTCATCAGATATCCAAATGACCCTCCCTCGCCCTCTGATATTATAAAATTCATCAGAGGTCTCAAAAAATACCTCGTCTCCTCCATGAAAAATCCCCTTAAAATTCCGAGGAAATTCGGCCTTCAACCTCAATCCACCATGGGAGAGATCGAGAATCCATCCAAAGATCTTGGAATCGGCCTTAAAAGACGATGCTTTCACCCTTACCCCCAAACCTATTCTGGGGCTTTGTCGCTCCTCAAAAGATCGGTCATTCATGATGAAATCTCCTTTTTCCTCCCCATTCCTCTTCTCCTTGCCCTCTTACCTTGATCAATTCTGCGACAATACTTACGGCAATTTCCTCGGGGGTTTCGGAATTGATATCAATGCCGATAGGCGCATAAACTCGATCTAAGGTCTCTTTCGGCGTTCCCTTCTTCATCAAATTCTGATAAAGAGTTTGAATCTTCTTCTTTGAGCCAATCATTCCAATATAACGGGCATTCGTTTTGGCCGCTTGTTCCAATATAAAACCATCATAAAGATGCCCCCGGGTGACAATGACGATATAACTGGATTGGTCTATGGTGAGCTGTTCAAAAGCTTTTTCAAATTCTGTAACAATGACCTCATCCGCATCAGGAAAACGCTCGCGATTGGCAAACATCTCCCGGTCATCAATGACCACTGTTTTGAATTGAACTTTTTTTACAAGGGAAGCCAGTTGCTGAGAAATATGGCCTGCCCCGAAGATATAGACCGTCGGTTCAGAAAAGATGGGCTCCAGCAGGGCCTCTATTTTCTTCCAGGGATAATCTGCCTTCTCAGAGCCTATGGACAATATCTCTATCTTTCTCCCTCTCAATACTCTCTCTGCCTCTCCCAAAATCCTTTCTTCCAGCTCTTTCCCCATAAAAAGTGAGCCGGTCTTTTCCCCTGACGCCTTTATGAACACTTTAACGCCCCCCTTTTTGGGAGAAGCGCCATCCACAGAGATCACTGTTGATAGAATTCCTGCCCCCCCTTGTTGTTTAATTTTTAACACCTCTCGATAGAGATTTAAGGAGTCCTCCCTGATGGGTTCCAAAAAGATATCAATATTCCCACCACAGATGAGCCCTCCTTCTGCAAGTTGCTCAGAGGTTAAGTTAAAATGAAGAACCTTTCCCTCTCCCTTCTCCATCGTTTTCCTGGCTTCCTGCCACACATCAGCCTCAACGCATCCCCCTCCAATCGAGCCGATCGAAGTCCCGTCTTTCTTAATCAGGTATTTCGCCCCTGCTTCCCTCGGGGCGGAACCCACACGGTTGATAATGGTGGCCAGCGCTAACTGCTCCTTTGCCTCAAGCGCATTCACTATTTCAGTATAGATATCTTTCATTGTCAAATTCCTTTTCAATTGTTCAGGCAATCCATAGTATCGTTATAAGTTTAAGGTCTTGGTTTAGGGTCAATCGGTTAAGGCTACGGTTACGAAGCCCGTTTCGGTTGCTGGTTACGGTAACGTGTAAGGAATTAAGAAACGATAAACGTAGCCTTTTATTAACGATACGGGCCTCGTTGCCTTTGCCGTTAAACGACCCCCTTATTTTTGTTAAGGTTTCTTCCCTTTTGGCGCCGGCATCTTCTCCTTAGGTGGAAGTCCCTTTTCTACATCCTTTAAACGGGCGAGCGGTAAAAGGTAAAGTTGGTAAAAAACCGGATCGGCCCATAACTCCAGCTCCGGGGCCAGATCGCCCACAAAAGCAGAGAAAGAAGGCATATTATTGTAAGCGTTAAAATTGACAGAGAGGTCTTTCAGGGATTTATAGAGCTTGATTGATCCCACAAGGTGGCCGGGCTTCTCTTTCAATAACTTTACCTGCTCCATTCCGGCATCGATTGACTTTCGATCCTCTTTCAGTTTCGATATCCAGAAATCACCCTCATGATACCGGAGGTCAATCTCTCCTGTCTGGAGGTCACGGGTTACTTTACCGTGGGCCTGGAGGGCCTGCTCCAGCAGTCTCTCGATCTGCTCCAGTAATTCGACTCTCTCCTTTTTGGAGAGGGCATCCGGTTTCGAGGTAACTTTGGTTAAAAAGCGCTGAAGAGAATAATCCTCTGCGAGGGCAAAAGAACATAGGATGAGGATCGATAGAATCAATATTAAAAACCTTTTTCCATATCCCACGGTCGTCTCTCCTCTTTATAAATTTTTGTTACGGGAAAAACACTTCAGCGATGGGTGGCTCATTTTTTAACTGCCCTGAGATTACCCTTTCGATTCTGGAATGGCTTTTTTCAAAGATGAGATGGGCTATCCTTCTCCCTTTGTTTAACCCATTCGAGATATCTGCCTTGTTGAGAAAGGTGACCAATCTTGACGAATTCGGTGCACCCTTAAAAAGACCTTCGGGATGGGTCATCAGGAGAGCCATCCCCTCTTCTGTCATTTTCTCACCTTCAGGGATTCCTGTCAATTTTGAAACCCGTTCCGCCTGAAAGACATTCCTGTCATTTAGCTCTTTTCCCACACCCTCCAGGCCCAGAACAGCCGCCACCAGTGTCGTGTTCGATGGAATGATAGGCTCTCCTTCTCTCGGGGCTTTCACTGGACGGCCGGCAGCGCCGTCAGCCTCGATGATCATAGCATCAATCTCACACAAATTCCAAAGGATATTGAGAAGACTCGAAGAGAGCCCTTTCAATTTCCCCGAATCTAGTTTCTCTCCAGCCAGGGTAATATGCCCGTATTCATCAATGTGGCGGTCAACAAATTCCTTGATCCTTTCTTCGTCTCTGGACACAAAAAGATGAGAGGTTTCATTCTTTGAAGGTTCCAATATTTTTGTCGTCGTGGTGGTAATAACCTTCTTTCCTTGAAGGAACAACTCTCCGGCAAGGCGGAACATCAGCGTCGTCTTCCCGCCTGCTCCGGTCAGGCTGATCATCTCCCTCTTTTGGAGCCCCAATGCCTCTGATAAGGGTAGATTTTGATTTGTTTTTCGTCCATCGTCCATCGTCCATCATCCATCATCCATCAGTCATTTATTATACCAATACAAAATTGCCTCCAGCGCTCCTCCCCCGATTGCTCTTGCTTTCTCGGAAATCGTGAAACAGTGCTCTTTCTTCCCTCTCGGATCAATATCGCCGACCTTCATCCCTCTTTTTGCCTCAATCCCTTCGCGAAGGAGCCCTCTTACAACCCCGTTCACCTCCGCCATGACAGGATAATCATCGACCACGGCAACTACCGAACCTTTTGTCACCTTGTCGCCAATCATTTTTTGAGGAAGGAAGATTCCTTTCTTCATCGTTCGAAGGAGCCGTTCGATCGTATATCCCCCCACCTCGCCCGGAATACCCGTGTCAGGCTCCGCCTCACCCTTCAGGATCATCTTTCCCAGATGATGACCCCGGTTTGTTTCGATCACGATGTGGACATCCTTGC
>VGSS01000106.1 GCA_016874935.1 Deltaproteobacteria bacterium
AAGGGTGGGAAAAAATTCAGTATTAGTGGTAAGCCCTGGAAATAAACCCGGTTGGAAGCTCCAATATTGTTACTAAAAGATAGCCCCGCTGTAAACCAGAGGGGCTATTTTTTTATGAGATAAAGAGTCAAAGGAAATCAGGAGGATGCTCCATCCACGTTCACACGCCGCCCCTTAAAAGCCCGCCTAATCACCGGACTGAGGTAAGCGAGGACACCGACCACAATGAAAAGAAGGGAAATCGGTCGGGTGACGAAGATAGAAAAACTTCCTCCGGATATAGTAAGGGCCTGGCGGATGGAATTCTCCGCCAGGTTTCCAAGAACCAGGGCCAAGACCAGAGGGACGATCGGATAATTCAGCTTCTTCATGATATAGCCCAACACACCGAATCCGAGCATCATCCAGACATCGAAGATATTGTTGTTAACGGTGTAAGCGCCCACAGCCGCAAAGATGACGATGAAACACATTAGAATCGTATAAGGAACCCTCAGGATCATGACAAAGAGAGGGATGAGAAAGATGTTCATCAGAAGAAGAATAAGATTTCCGATGAACTTGCTTGAAATGAGTCCCCAGACAAGATCAGGTTTGGTTTCAAAGAGCAGAGGACCCGGACGGATCCCCCACATCATAAAACCTGCCAGCATGACCGCAGTCGTAGGAGAACCCGGAATTCCTAACGCCAGCAGAGGAGCAAAGCCGCTGATCGAGGCTGCATTGTTTGCTGCTTCGGGTGCGGCGACTCCCTCGATCGTTCCGGTTCCAAATTTTTCCGGATGCTTGGAAATCTTTTTCTCCGCGAGGTAGGAGAGAAAAGAGGCTGTGGTAATCCCCCCGGCTGGGATAATCCCCGTGAGGAACCCGATGATGGCACCCCGTACGATGGCCCATCGCGAGGCAATCCATTCCGCCTTGGTGAGGAAAAGGTCGTGCAATCTCATCTTCGCCTTTATTAAATTGCCCTCTTCCGGCTCCTCAATGCTGTTGAAAACCTCGGCCAGTCCAAAGATGCCGCAGATGATGACGATAAAATCAAACCCACCCAAGAGTTGGGGAATCCCAAAAGCAAACCTGGGCATGCCGCTGATCACATCAAGCCCAATCGTTGAAATGAGGAGTCCGATCAACGTAGAGATGATCGTCTTAAGGGGCTGCTCTGCACCAAAGACGGTGAGAAGGCCGAATGACATGAAGGCCAGGCCAAAGAACTCGGCCGGTCCAAAGCGGAGGGCGAATTTGGCCAGGGCGGGTGCAAAACACATGAGGATGGCAACGGCGATCGTTCCCGAAATCCAGGACCCGACGGCTGCCACCGATAAAGCCGCTCCGGCTCGTCCCTTGAGGGCCATCTGATAACCATCGAGACATGTCATCACTGTTGATGATTCACCCGGAACATTGATCAGAACGGATGTAATCGTCCCTCCATAGGCTACTCCATAATAGATGCCTGCAAACATAATGATGGCGGAAGTGGGATTGATTGAAAAAGTCAGAGGGAGAAGCAGGGCCACCGCGGTCGGGGCTCCGATGCCGGGTAGGACGCCAACGATTTGACCGAAAAAACATCCCGCAAGACAGTAAAGAATGTTCATCGGAGTCAGAGAAATCGAAAATCCCATATAAAGGTTTTGTAGAATATCCATATTAGCTTCTTTACCCCGTTAGAAAACCAAGCCATTCATACCAGGGATTATATCGATATCGAAACTTCACCTATCAGAAAGTTCAGGTTTAAAACTATTTCTTTTCTAACGGGGTGAACTACCATCCAATGATGCCCGTTGGCAGCGGGATGCTCAGCCATTGGGCGAAGACGAAACGGATGCCTATGGCTATCCCAGTCGCTGTAAGTGTGCACCCTATCCAACGGTGTTTTCCCATGACACGCATGGTGACTCCGGCAAAAAGACCAAAACCAATGGAAAAACCGAAGACAGGCAAAAGCAGAAATGTTGCGATGATGAGTAAGAGTATCTTCAACCCTTCTTTGGTTTTGGGTTTAAAGAAAGCACCTGCTTTTCCATGCTTCCTCAAAAGGTTTACGATGAGCGCGATGGCGCAGATGGTAATACAGATTCCTACCCATAAGGGCAAAAACCCAGGGCCAGGTCCAAATTCGGAGTAATACTCAAGCTGAGAGGAGAAGTAGACTACGACCAGGCCTAATAACAGGACGATGACTCCTCCAATGAGATCAGCAATGCGCATCCCGATTCTCCAACAAACCTCCCTCCCCACCCAGCCTTCCCTCATAACTCCCCCTTCCCCCTCTTATCTTAAGAGGGGGAAGGGGGATAGGGGCGTTAGATTGAAAGGTATGGAAGGATTAAAAAGGAAAAGAACCTCCAAAAAACCAGAAGACCCTTTACTTCAGGAGTCCCAGGTCCTTTAATATCTCTTTTGATTCCTCTTCGTTCTGAACAACGACCTTGGCGAACTCCTTGCTTCCCATCCAACTCTGGCTGAGCATATACTTCTTTATGTAATTTGTTTTCCAGGCGGATGAGTCAGCCATCTTCTTAAACATGTTCTCATAGAAAGCAGCCGCTTCAGCCGGAATGTCCTGGGGAGCGGCAATGCCTCTGTAGAAAAAGTAGGTCACGGTATGCCCAACCTCTTTCAGAGTAGGGACATCTGGGAACTCCGCCATGCGCGTGAGCCTGGCAACGGCTACAGGCTTTACCATCTTGGCCTCCCACTGAGGTACAAACTCGGGTGGGTTCGCCCAAATCATATTGACATGTCCACCCAAAAGTGCCGTGATACATTCTCCACCGCTTTTGAAAGGAACATACCGCATGCGGATTCCGGCAGACCTTTCAAACAGACGCTGGCAGATCTGATCATCCTGTCCAGTGCCCGTTCCTCCAATCGTCAATTCACCGGGACGTTTTTTAGCTTCGGCAATAACGTCCTGAATGGTTTTAAGAGGTGAATCGGCCTTGACGACGATCAACTGTTCATCCAGGGCAAGGTTGCAGAGCAGAGTGAGTTCACGATGAGTTGGAGCTCCCTTTCCTGCCACCAGTGCCGCCTGGGCCTGTCCAGGGATAAAGGTCACCAGGGTCAATGGGTTGCCTTTCTGCTGAACGACCGCTGTTGTTCCCACCAGACCACTCCCACCCGCTTTATTCACCACAAGGAGTGGCACTGGACATAATTTTTCACCTTCGATGATGCTGGCAATCGACCGCGCCAGCACATCGCTTCCACCTCCCGGGGCAAACGGTGCTACAAACTCAATCGGCTTGGTCGGTTTCCACTCTGATGCCTCGATGCTGATTCCAAAAACCATCACCATCAGCATCATCACGAAGACCGCAGTCAATAAACTTATTCTCATCGATCTCCCTTTCATCTCTACACCTCCTCATTAAATTTTTGGATACAAAACGAATAATATTAAAACTCCAGGCAGGTCTGAAATCTCATACAATTTTTTACTATCTCTGTCAATAGTTTTTTTAAATTTCGACAATATGGCTTAAATATCGAGTTATTTGAACACACTTCAAATTATTATTGACATCGGCTTATCAGAATTGTAAAATTTCCAAGAATTAATTTTATAAAAAATTGGATACAAAATGGCTTCCAGGTCCCCCCAAAAAAAGAAAAGGCCCCCCATTCGAGAGAGCGTTTACGAACATCTTAAGGCGGAAATCCTTTCCGGGCATCTCGATCCGGGGAGGAAATTGACCGAAGAACACCTCGCCAAAACTCTGGGGGTCAGCCGAACTCCGATCCGGGAAGCCCTTTACAAATTGGATTCAGAGGGGCTCATCAAACCTCGAAACAAAAGAGGATTTATCGTCTCTGGAGATTCCAGGGATGAAGTTGAAGAACTTTTTGAGCTACGATCCATCCTTGAGGGATATGCACTACGAGTCATCTCTCAGACCATTTCCGAAGAAATATTAGGGCAGCTAAAGGGTTTTATTCAAAACGCTGAGGAAGCTCTGAAAAAAAATAAGATTGAGGAAGTCTTTAAATGGAACACTCAGTTCCATGATTCGCTTCATGAGTTAATCATTAAAAAGGCCCGGCTTTATCGCCTCATCGTCAATATCCGAAAATATGTCTTGAGATATAGGAAAGACACGCTTCGATACCCAGATGGAGGAAGAAGGTCCGTGGAGGACCATAAAAAGATTCTCATGGCCTTGCGATTGAGAGATCCTGACCTCTGTGAACGGATCATGCGAGAACACATTCAGGAAGCGAGAGAGGATGCCTTGCTCTCCCTTTTTGAGAAACCATCAGGTTTTAAATGAGCATCGCCAAAGAGAAGGAGATTTGATGGTTGTTCAAAGCGGAAAACATTTCCTTCAGATTCCAGGACCAACCAATGTGCCTGACCGGGTCTTAAGGGCGATGGCACAACCGACCATCGATCATAGGGGACCGGAGTTCGCACAATTGGCTCAGGAGGTGTTCCAGGGGCTAAAGCAGATATTTAAAACCTCCGGCACGATCGTCATCTACCCCTCCTCTGGAACCGGGGCATGGGAAGCCTCTTTGGTCAACACACTTTCTCCTGGCGATAAGATATTGATGTTCGAAACAGGGTTCTTTGCCACTCAGTGGAAAAATGTAGCTGCCCGCCTTGGTCTGGATGTTGAGTTCGTCCCAGGCGATTGGCGAAGTGGTGTTGATCCAATTGTCGTTGAAACCAGGCTGATGGAGGACTCCCAAAAAGCCATCAAGGCCATTGCCATTGTCCATAACGAAACATCCACAGGAGTAACCAGCCGCGTGTCTGAAATTCGTAAAGCCATGGACCGTGCCAGCCATCCAGCTCTTTTGCTGGTGGATACGATCTCATCGCTTGCCTCAATTGATTACCGACATGATGAATGGAAAGTGGACGTCACTGTGGGATGTTCCCAAAAAGGCCTGATGCTTCCTCCGGGGCTCGGATTCAATACCTTTAGTGAAAAAGCCCTTGCTCAATCGAAATCAGCAAGGCTGCCGAAATCTTACTGGGATTGGGAAGCCATGATCAGTATTAACCGGTCCGGTTTCTTCCCCTTCACCCCTGCGACCAACCTCTTGTTCGGTCTTCGGGAATCACTCCATATGCTGATGGAGGAGGGTTTGGAAAACGTCTTTGCCCGCCACGGCCGTCTGGCTGAGGCGGCACGAAGTGCGGTAAGGTCATGGGAACTCGAATTGCTCTGTAGGAAGCCTGAGGAATATAGTTCTTCCCTGACAGCAGTGCTCATGCCCGAGGGACATAATGCCGATGCCTTCAGAAAGCTGATTCTGGAAAAATTCAATATGTCGCTCGGCAATGGTCTCGGAAAGTTGGCAGGGAAAGTTTTTCGGATTGGCCATTTGGGAGATTTCAATGACCTGATGCTGGCAGGAACCCTGAGCGGCATAGAGATGGGACTGGCCATGGCAAACATCCCTTTCTCCCGGGGCGGAGTGATGGCCGCACTCGACTACCTCGCCACCCATTGATCCCTATCATTTCACCAGAAGATAGATTGCCATGAGGATGACGAAGAGAGCGAAGAATTTTTTCAATCGAAACGGATGTGTTTTAAACGAGACATGAGCACCCGTCTTCGCTAAGAGTGTGGTCCCAATGGCAATCGCGATGCCACGCTGTAAGTCAACAAACCCCAGATTCCAACCAGGCAGACCTTGGCAATCCATCCCGCCAATCACATAACCGATCACGGAAAACAGGGCTGTAATGAAAATAGTGGCACTGGAGGTCCCGATCGCCAATTTCAAGGGCATCTTTAAAAAATAGTACATGATTGGTATGCTGAAAACACCACCTCCAATTCCTGCCAGTGCGGAAACCACCCCTACCGTCAGGCCCACGCTAACCAATCCAAAGGTGCTTGGCTTTGAAGCTAAATCAAGTTTCTTTTGAGCCTGTTCGGTACTCTCAGTCAACATCCTTAAGGCAGCCAATCCAACGATGATCGCAAAGGTAATGCGGAGATGTTTTCCACTCAACCCGGCTGCCAACTGGGCTGTAACGAAAGCAGTGGCCGCGCTTGAAAATCCAATAAGGAATACCGAGCGCCAATCGATATTTTTCTGTTTGCCATGTTGATAGGCGCTGGCTATGGAAGCAAAAAGAACTACAAAAAGACTCGTTCCGATCGCCATATGGGTCAGAACCGCGGGTGAGAACCCGGAGTGTTCGTAGCTGAAGATGAGGATGGGGACCGTGATGAATCCACCTCCGACCCCAAAGAGGCCGGCGACAAATCCTACCCCGCATCCCACTGCCACAAAAAATAAAAATTCGGTCAGTATCATATCGTATAGGCTAAGGTCAAGGCTGAGGTTGAGGTTTCTTAACCTTCACCTCAACCTTAACCTGCTTTACACTATGCTCTATGCGCTTTGATCTATGCCTTACTCATACCTCAGCGCTTCAATCGGGTTGAGGAGAGAGGCTTTTCGGGCAGGGTAGAACCCAAAAAAAACGCCAACCGAACCAGAGAATAAAAAAGCAAGGAGGATCGCCTGAACCGAAAAGAGCGTTGGCCATTGGGTGAAGCTCGAAAGAATCAGGGTTCCGGCGATTCCAACCCCAATTCCCAGTATGCCTCCCACCAGGCTGAGCACCAGAGATTCAATAAGAAATTGAAGGAGGATATCTTTCCCTTTCGCACCGACGGCAATTCGGATTCCGATCTCTCTTGTTCTCTCGGTAACGGAAACAAGCATGATGTTCATGATCCCGATTCCGCCAACGATCAGAGAGATTGAGGCAATAGCCCCCAGAAGCAACGACATCACTTTTGCCGATTCTTCCGCGCTGGAAGCAACTTCGGTCAGGTTTCGAACAGAAAAGTCATTATCCTGACCAGGTTGAATCCTGTGCCTCTGCCGGAGAAGATCGGTGATCTGATCCTCCACGGTTTTCATCACTTCAGGCTCCCTGGCCTGAACCGTGATCACTCTTACCATTCCAGGGAATTTTTGCCCGAAGAGCCTTTTCTGCGCGGTGCTTAAGGGAACAAAGACCGTATCATCCTGATCCGTGCCCCAGGTTGACTGCCCCTTAGGATTGAGCACGCCAATGACGGTAAACGGAACCTTCTTTATTCGGACGATCTGGCCAATCGGATCAATTCCTCCGAAGAGATTATCAGCGACGGTCTTTCCCAAGATACAGACTTTCCCAGCGCCATCCAGATCCTGTTGGATAAATGAACGACCTGAGTTTAGGGACCATTCTCTGATTTCAAGGAGTTCAGGAATTGTTCCGTAAATAACCGTTGACCAGTTCTGATTTCCGTAGATTACCTGGGCAATGCCGGAAAGATGGGGTGCAACACTTCTGACTCCTGGAATCTCCGAAAGGATCGCCTTTGAATCTTCGACCGTTAGCGTTGGAACAGTTCCGGCTCCGACCCTCAATCCTCCGCTGGTTGAACTCCCCGAAACCACGATGAGGATATTGGACCCCATGCTCGCAATCTGATCGGCAATCCTCTTCTTTGCCCCCGAACCCACGGCAATCATTGCAATGACCGCTCCCACACCGATGATGATTCCAAGCATGGTCAGAGCCGAGCGCATCTTATTGACCAGGAGGGCTCTCAAAGCAATCCGAAGGCTCGCAAAGAGTGTTGTCATAATAATAAAAATGGAGGTTAAGGTCGAGGTTAAGGTTAAGAATTTCTAACCCTTAACCTTAGCCTTGACCTGGTGATAAGCCCTAAAGGGCTGAGTTGTGATCCTCCACCACCTTTCCATCCTTAAAGAGTATTTTCCTTTTTCCATAGGCCGCAATGTCCTGCTCATGGGTGATCATGACAATGGTGATCCCCATCTCCTGGTTCAGTCTCTTAAAGATCGCCATGATCTCACCGCTCGTCTTTGAATCGAGATTGCCAGTCGGTTCATCGGCTAAAAGAATCGAAGGTTGATTCACAAGAGCTCTTGCAATGGCGACCCGCTGTTGTTCTCCCCCTGAAAGCTGAGCGGGATGATGATGGGATCTTTCCTTAAGACCAACAGCAGAGAGGGCCTTTTCAGCCATCTCTTTTCGCTTCTTGGAGGGAAGTTGAGCATAGATCAGAGGGAGTTGAACGTTTTCAATCGCCGATGTTCTGTTCAACAGATTAAACCCCTGAAAGACAAAACCGATTTTCTCATTCCGTATCTCCGCCAATTCGTCACGAGAGAGATGTTCGCCCTCAATTCCATCCAGAAGGTATTGGCCTCTGGTGGGCCGATCCAGAAATCCGAGGATATTCATAAAAGTAGATTTTCCGGAGCCTGACGCACCCATAATGGCCACGAACTCGCCTCGCTCGATGGAGAGCGAAATGCCCAGGAGTGCCTGGACCTCCACCTCACCTAAATGATACACTTTGACTAAATCTCTAACCTGAATGAGCGGGTCCATCGAATATTTTATTTTTTGATTTAACATTTCAGATTTCAGGATTGAAAAGTTCAATCTACAATCTGCAATCTGAAATCTATAATGGATTACCTCAACCCCTTCGTAAATGGTGCGGGCGTAGCACTCTTGCTTGTTGCCTTTTTACTCGAAATCTCCTCCACGATCACTTCTGACCCATCCTGGAAATCCCCGGACATGACTTCACTGAAGGTTCCATCCGTAACTCCAACTACGATCTGGACAGGGATCGCCTTATTCTCTTGAGAAACAACCCATAATCTTGCCGGCCTTCCTCGTTCCTTTGGTTGGGATTGTGCCATTTCTTTCAGTTTCTTTCTCTGCTCCTCAGTTAAAATTCCCCAGATTTTCTGCCGGATTAAGGTTCGGATGCGAACACTTGCCTCTTCGGGTTTTGACTTCTCACGGATCTCCTGAATTTCGGCCCTTGAAGCCTGGAGGATCATATCCATCTTCGATTGCTGGTCGGGGGTGAGATTGAGTTCGCTCTTCAGTCGGTCCAGACCAGCTCTTCCTTTTTCCGGTGCAGAGGGGGTCTGTTTGGAAGCCTCTTTTTTCTTCTCAACAGGACCTTCCGCCCTGGCAGACTCCGGCCTGAATCTGAGGGCCGAATTGGGAATCCTCAAAACGCTTTCCCGATGCTCGATCATCACCGAAACATTGGCCGTCATTCCCGGTTTCAGCTTCAAATCAGAATTGTCCACCTGGATGACTACATTGTAGGTCACTACATTCTGAACCGTCGTAGGAGCATTTCGGATTTCCGAAACCTTTCCCCGAAAAGTCCGGTCCGGGTAGGCATCCACAGTAAAAGTGGCTTCCTGGTCAATGCCGATTCGTCCAATATCCGCCTCACTCACATTCGTATCAACCTGCATTTGAGTCAGGTCTTTGGCAATCGTGAAAAGGGTTGGGGCCTGGAGACTGGCAGCTACGGTCTGGCCTACATCCACATTCCTCGAAATGACAATGCCATTGACCGGTGAACGGATAGTCGTATATCTCAGGTTTGTCTCCGATACTTTCAAACCAGCTTTGGCCTGCTCTATCTGGGCTTTTGAGGATTCCAGCTGAGCACGAGCTGATTCAAACTGGGCTTTTGCCACTTCCCTCTGGGCAATGGCTGAATCGTAATTGGTCTGTGCTGTATCGAAGGCAGCCTGAGCAATCACCTTCTTTTCGATCAATTCCTTATTCCGATCAAGCGTTCTCTTCGTATCAATGACACTAATCTCTGCCTTGTTCAGATTGGCCTGCGCATTCTTGAGATTGGCCTGTGCATTCAATAGATTGGCCTGAGCGTTCAGGACATTTGCCCTCCCCTGCTCAACCTGAGCCTCAAAGATGGCAGGATCAATCTGAGCAATCACCTGCCCCTCTCTCACCCGTGAATTAAAATCCGCCTGAAGGTCTTTGATCGTTCCGGAAATCTGGCTTCCCACCAGAACCGTCACCACAGGATTAATCGTTCCGGTGGCTGTTACAACCACGCTAATCTCTCCCCGATCTACCTTTAGCGTCCGGTATTTCTGGTTCCCGCTTTTCTGATTGATCATCGGATAGAGGAAGTAACCACCGGTTAACAATATCGCAACCACAATGACTGCAACGATCAAATATTTCTTTTTCCCTCTGGCCATTGGTTCATTCCTTTCTCTTTTTCCGGAACTGGAGTCTGATCGGAACCCCTGCAAACCCAAAAGCTGCCCTCAACTGATTCAACAGATAACGTTCGTAAGAAAAATGGATCCCCTCTGGAAAGTTAGTATATATTAAAAAGGTGGGTGGAGCAACTGAAACCTGAGTAATATAGTTCATTTTGACCTGCCGCGTCCGGAACGTGGGGGGCGGAGACTTTTTCACCCAGCCTTCAAGGGCTCGATTCAATGGCGACGTAGGGATCCTTTTCTTCGCCTCTTCTGCCACCCGGTCAATCGTATCGAGAACCTTTTTAACCCTCTGGCCGGTCAGCGCTGAGATGAAGAGGATGGGAGCATACGAGAGGTATTTCAGGTTCTCATAGACTTCCTTTTCATATTTGGTCATGGTTTGGGAATCCTTTTCCACAAGGTCCCATTTGTTCACCACGATCATGCACCCTT
>VGSS01000107.1 GCA_016874935.1 Deltaproteobacteria bacterium
CTCCTGTCAGTTGGGTATCGAAAGGAAAGTTCTTCTTGCGATACTTTGGATTGTGCCAAGCCTGTTCGGCGGTCTTGATTCCGAGTTCCCTTTCCAGCCTCTTGACCACTCCTTCATTCTTGGCGATTCCGCCGGTGATGACAAATTTCTCTTTCACGCCCAGTCGTTTGAGGAGCTCCATAATCCGGTGTGCCATCGCAGAACAATAAGCAGCCATGATCTCGTTTTCCGGAATGCCCTGCTCAAGCAGTCCCATTACCTCGCTCTTTGCGAAGACAACGCAGGTTGTGCTGATGGAGGGTGGTTCTCTTGAAATCTGGAAAGAGCGGGGACCGATTTCCCAGACAGGGACATGAATAAGGTCTGCAAAAACCTCCATACCACGGCCGGTTCCGGCGGCGCATTTATCGTTCATCATGAAGTTGAGAACTTTCCCCCGTTCATCGATATTGATGGCTTTACAGTCCTGGCCTCCCATGTCCATGACCGTTCTAACCTCAGGGCCATACATGAAATTGGCTCCTTTAGCGTGACAGGAGATTTCGGTAATCGCTTGCTGAGCCATGGGGACATTGACCCTTCCATAACCGGTGCCGATACAGTAGTCGATATTTTCTAATTTCAAATCAGTCTTCTCAAGGGCGTAATCCATTCCCTTTCTGGCGCTGTCCGGGCTATTCGAACCTGTGCGCGTATTACCAAACGCATAAAATTCACCACCCACAATGATCACCACCTGCGTACTGACAGAGCCCACATCAACTCCGGCGGTTATAAATTTCCCTCTTTTCCAATCGATATCCGGATTCACCCAGTTGTTTTCAGGCCATCTCCAGAATTCAATGGGTTTTCCTTGCTGAACCATCCTGTTTCTCTCTTCTAATTATTAACGGGATCAAGACAGTCTATACATAACCCCTCCCAACCTCCCCTTACCTTAAGGGGAGGAGTATACCCCCTCTTAAATTAAGAGGGGGGAGGGGGAGTTATTCCACAACACCAGAAAGAGCGGCGTCTGCCGCACCGAGTGCCCCCATGTAATCAGGGTCATCCGGGACAATGATCTCCATCTCAATATTTTTCTGGAGGGAGTTGACAAAACCAACATTTTTAGCCATTCCGCCGACGAGGACCACGTCTTTTTCCAGGCCAACGACCCGGGCGATGGAACCAACTCTACCCGCAACGGCATCCATCACAGCCCTGGAGATATCGGGCTTGGAGATATTCTGGTGGATGAGAGAGACTACTTCCGATTCTCCAAAGACAGCGCACTGAGCATTCATTGGAATGGATTTCGTGGAGTCGAGGGCGATCTTTGCCATCTCTTCAATGGAAACCTCCAATGCCCGTGACATGGCTTCCACAAATGTTCCGGTTCCGGCGGCGCATTTATCGTTAATGGCAAAATCAAAAACCTTTCCATCAGGGGCTACCTTGATGGCCCGGCCTTCTTCGGCGCCCACGTCGATAATCGTTCTCGCGTTGGGAAACAGTCTCATTACTCCCCGTGCATCCGCAGCTACATCCGAGATGAAGCTATTAGCAAAGGAAACCCTTTTGGCTGCAATTCCGGTTGCCACCACACGCTCTACATCCTTTATTGATAGGTCTGCCTGTTTTAGCACCTTATCATATAGAGTCTTGACTGCTTCGGCCTTTTTGATACCAGTTGGAGCAGATCCTTTTCCTAAGATCTGTCCATCTTTCTTGATGACGATATGGACATTCTGGCCACCAACATCAATACCTGTGACTATCATCTTTGCTCCTTGGCCTCTAATAACCCCACCCAGCCTCCCCTTATAACTCCCCCTATCCCCTCTTATCTTAAGAGGGGGGAAGACTTTATCTATGATAATTCTTTACACCTCTAAAACACTCCCTACACATCCATGAAAAAAGCGATCTCCGAATTCCTGGTGGAGTCGGGATGATGCTCTCATGCCTGTGCAATGGGAAACGCCAATCTTTTCAATCTCCATCTTCTTGAGAGCCTTGATGGATTCTTCCAACTGTTCAGGCGTTAGAAAGTCTAAATGGGTTCCACCAAGGATTGCATGGAATTTATCTTTTCCGGTTTTATGGATCACATGATGAATGATGTTAATCATTCCGGAGTGTGCACATCCGAGGATGAGAATGAATCCTTTTTCCGTATCGAGGATAAGAGATTGGTCATCGAGGAAGATATCCGTAGCGGTTTTACCATCGGTTTCGGAGAAGAGTCTTGGATCCGGTTTTTCAAAGGAGGTTTTCCTTTGGACCTCTCCGGTCAGGAAAATTCCTTTTTCGACCTCTATGAAATCTGAATTTAAAATAAAGTTAGCCCCCAGAGATTCGATGTAGGCTTTCTTATAAGGAATCCCCACAAATCGCTTCTTCTCTTCTCCATTTTTTTTATGAATGGCAATTCTGTCGAGGAAAACATGCGGATGGATATGGACATCCACTTGGCCTCTCAGTTTGAGAACCTCCGGCAACCCTCCGCTGTGATCGTAGTGGCCATGGCTTAAAAAGATTTTCATAATGCTTCTTAAGTCTTTGTTCAGGACGAGAGAGTTTGCAACAACCGAATGGCCGCTGCCGGTGTCAAAGAGGTAGTTTCCTTCTTCCATCTCAATAAAGGCAGAGAATCCATGCTCTCCTGCTCCAACCAGTTTCCCAACTAAATTTTCACATAATATGGTTATTTTAATCTTCATCCGCCTTTTTTCTCCAAAATGCCAAGGGCCTCTTTTACCAGATTTTTTTCGTGCTCATAATCCACGACCCTCTGGATCATAATCTTCTGGGCCATCACCGGGCCTGCTCCATGCCAGGTTCCGACCCCATGCTGACCGGCTGTCCAGTTCTGAAGGAGTTTCGTCACTTTCATGATATATTCCGTTGGAACATCGGATCCAAAACCCAAAAATTCCTCAACATACTTTTTCGTCTCGGGATTCTTCAGTTCCTTGAGAGAGGGCAGGGTGACGATGAGGCCTCCGCCTATGTCTCCCGCAAGAGCCATGACCCGCCAGAAGGCATCACAGACATTGAGTTTGGCGACATTTCCCATCAGTTCATCGGGGAGAAATACGCCTGAACCTTCCGGTTCTTCCTTGCCGAGATTGGCTGAAGCCAGTCCGCAGGCCCTTCCAGTCTCCCTTAGAACGACCATCTCCGTCAATTCGTCATTGATATGTTGGGCTTTTTCAAGGCCTTTATATTCCTGAAGGAGCTTACAGGCACCGATGATGAGGTTCATAAAGCCAACCTTGCATGTCCCTCCGCAGGTCATCCGGTGCGTCTTTGCGAAACGTTCAACAAGCTTTAAGGAATATTCCGTTTCCCCACAATGAAAAACCCTTTCCCAGGGCACAAAGACATTGTCAAAGACGACCATGGCAGTCTCTCTCTGGCCAAAAAGGGGATTTCCCAGCTCGAAGATGTCCTCCGCCATCTCCCTTTCCGCTGAATAAGGGGAGTACTGACAGATATAGGTGAGCCCCTCTGCATCAGCAGGAATGGCAAAGGCGAGAGCGTAGTCCGCTTCATCTTTTTTCTTTGCAGACTGGGGAAGAACAACCAGTTCGTGACTGACAAAGGCTCCGCTGATGTTGATCTTTGCGCCCCGGACAACGATTCCATCCGGCTTTTTCTCCACAACCTTAAGGGATAGAAAGGGATCCGGCCAGTCAATGGCCCGCTTTTTTCGGTCTCCCCTTGGTTCCGTCAAGGCGCCCGAGACAGCGAGGTCATTCTCCTGGATCCATTTCAGATATTTTGTAAATCGGGGATGATATTCTGTCCCGAGATTCTTATCCATCTCCCAGGTCGTGCTGGCAAGGGTATGGAAGGCATCGAGCCCCGGGCAGCGGTAGATACAGGTGCCCAGCCTTTCAGAGGCAAACGTTCCTGCAATGGCCTTGGCCGTCAGATCCTCTCTGCTACGGCAGACATAGACATAGCGGTTGACACGGTCGTTTATCAGAGGGGAGAGGGCGGTCATGATGTCTTGGAAGGCCGGATCGAGAGCCCAGCGATAACTCGCCTTGTTAGCCTCGATCACCGTGCGAAGGTTTGGATTGTTGAGATAATCCTCGACCCTTTTCCCATTCATAAAGATTTTTGGTTTTCTTTTCTTCAAACTTTCTTCATATTGCTCCGGTGTGATGAGCGCCATCTTGAGACTCCTTTCGAAAAAGAGATGTCATTTGATCCGAATCTATTTTATGTTATATTAAAACATCTTTTTAGGCAATGGGAAGAAATGATGCTCACGGTTGATGAGGCTCAAGAAAGAGTCCTTTCTCATGTTCATCCTCTGGGGTTCGAGAAGGTCTCGATCCTGGATGCTCTGGAACGAGTGATCGCAGAGGATATGATTGCCCCTCGCGATCTTCCTCCTTATGATAATTCGGGGATGGATGGTTATGCGGTGAGATATGAAGATGTTCAGAATGCCTCCCAAAAGAACCCTGTCCGCTTAGAAGTGATTGAAGATCTTCGTGCCGGATTCGTTTCTGAAAAAAAAGTTCAGAAAGGTCAGGCCATAAGAATTATGACCGGTGCCCCCATCCCAAAAGGTGCAGATGCGGTTGTGCCTGTTGAAGAGACGGAGAGAGGAAACGGTTTTGTATTCATCCTGAAGGCAGGTTTCCCCGGTGGGTATATCCGAAGGGCAGGGGAAGATGTGAAGAGGGGAGATCGGGTGATCACCAAAGGGGATATCATCCGTCCGTCAGAAATCGGGATGCTTGCTTCTATGGGAAGGTCATTCGTCTCGGTTTATCAAAGGCCATCGGTGGCGATCCTCTGTACTGGTGAGGAACTGGTGGATGTGGGTGAGAGCCTGGATGGGGTGAAGATCGTCTCCAGCAATTCCTACACATTGGCCGCCCAAGTCATGGAGTGCGGGGCGATCCCGATTCAATTGGGGATTGCCAGGGACGAAAAGGAGGAGATTAGGGCGAAGATCCTTCAGGGGCTTCGGGCTGATGTTTTTATTTCGTCAGCGGGTGTCTCTGTAGGGGATTATGATTTCGTCAGGGATGTCCTGAAGGAGCTGGGCGTGGAAATGATATTCTGGAGAGTCGCGATGAAGCCAGGGAAACCTGTAGCATTCTGGATGTTTGATGGAAAACCAGCCTTCAGCCTTCCGGGAAATCCTGTTTCCTCGATGATCACATTTGAGCAGTTTGTAAGGCCATCGCTTTTGAAGATGATGGGCCATCGCCAGATCTTCCGGCCAGTTATCGAGGCTGTCCTAAAGGAGGAAATTTGTAAAGAGCCGGGGAAAAAGCATTTTATCCGGGCCAAGGTCTCATTTGAAAACGATGGCTACTTCGTTACGACCACAGGACCGCAGGGTTCAGGAATATTGAGATCGATGGTTAAAGCAAATGGATTGATCGTCATCCCGGAGGATTGCGAAACCGTCAGGGCAGGGGAGAAGGTGAAGGTGCAATTACTTAATAGCTTGGAGTTATGAGTTCGGAGTTCAGAGTTCAGAAAAAATAGATTAGAGGAAGACCTTTTCAAAGATTTTTTTGTCTTAAACTCCGAGCTACGAACTCCGAACTAAAAACTGGAGCGTAGCGACTATGATTCCAATCCTTTCGATTGTTGGTAAGTCGGATAGCGGCAAGACCACTTTTATTGAAAAACTGTTGCCTGAACTGGTGCGAAGGGGTTATCGGGTCGCTACGGTAAAGCATGATGTCCACGGGTTTGAAGTGGACCGGGAGGGAAAGGATAGCTGGCGGCATAAGCAGGCAGGCGCGCATACGACAGTCATCTCCTCGCCACAAAAAATTGCTTTGATTCGTGATGTGGAGAAGGACTTCACCCTTACGGAACTTCGAGAGAAACTGATTCAGGATGTGGACCTTATCCTCTCGGAGGGATACAAGAATGATGTTCAACCCAAGATTGAAATCTTCAGAACGGAAAAACACAAGGAACTTCTCTGCACCAAGGAGGACAACCTCGTTGCCATCGTATCGGACAAAGAGTTTGATGTTGGGGTCTCCTGCTTCTTTCTTGATGATGTCAAAGGGGTGGCTGATTTTATTGAAAAGAAGTTTCTGAAATCAAAAAAAGAAGAGGGGGTTACCCTAAAAGTGAATGGCAGGACCGTTCCATTAAAACCTTTTATCAGAGATTTCCTGTTAGGATCGATTAAGGGAATGGTCCGTTCATTGAAAGGATGCGAGAAGCCCAAAAAGATTGAGATCCAAATTGAGGATTAGATTTAAAGGGAACCTCTAATAATTCCAAATTCGTCACTCCGGTGGAAACCGGAGTCGAGTCATATCAATCCCGCCAAAAGGGGGACTGGATTCTCCCGATAAAGATCGGGACCGGAATGACATTTTTAGAGGTAGCCTAAAGTCTATCCTGGCTCCGTTTTTCCCTTGTATTTAGATTCAATCCGGTGATGACGATCTAAACTCAGAAAGTTTAATGATGCCCTTATAACCCTTCACCTTTTCGAAAAATTTATAATCGGCGGTGATGAGTGGCTGTCCTTCTGTGTGCGACAGCCCGAGAAAGTAGGCGTCATAAACAGTGACCTGGTATTTAAACGCTAAAGCAACGGCATCTTTCATAACTTTCTTGTCAATCCGTGTAACATCCATTCCCATGTCCAATACTGAATCAATGGCTTCGCTCACTTCCCTTTGGAAAAAATGAGGATTATATCGGAGCGCATTTCCCAATTCATAAAAAAGCAATTCAGGGACAGTAAAATGGACAGATCCTTCCAACAAACACTCTCTTATTTGAAGAGCACGATCGAGATCCTCTTCTCCATATTCGCTAAACCATTTAAGAACGACAGAGGTGTCCAATACAAATCCATTCATGGATGTTTCCCTCTCCATTTTCTCAACTCAGACGTCGAGTCCCATTTCCCTGATTTCCTTCTCAATCGATCCTGAACTGAAATGGCCTGGCCAACCTTTTTCATTCTGATTTCTTCAGACTTCTGGCGTTGATATTCTTTGATCAACTGATGGGCCGCCTCCCTTAAAATTAGACTCCTACTTTTTCCTTCTTCTTTTGCAATCCGGTCGATCTCCTCAATGAGGTCTTCCTGGAAAACGGTATTTATGCGCACCATCATTATACCTCCTCATTACACACCCTTTATACATAACTTATTTGATTTCAATCGGATTGTCAAGCTCTCTATTTTTTGTAGGGCAGGCCTTCAGGTCTGCATCGGCCCTGTCGAATGCAAGGCTAAAACATTTCCCTATAGAACTCTGTCAGGGTTAGGAAAATTCAAATCTGTTTTGGTAAAATATTGCTGCAGTCATTTTAAGAAAAAATTTGGAAAATGATAAGCCCCTTTATTCCATCACCCAGAAGGATTCGTCGCGGAGAGCGACCTTGACGTTCTTCCCGATGGAGAGGTCGAGATTTCTATAGGCATAGTTGGGAATGGAGATTTCGAAGAGGACTTCATCTCTATTGTCCTGAAAGAAAACGATATGATGTCTTCCTCTATCGGTAATGTCTAAAATCTTCCCTTGGAGGATATTTTCTTTTAAAGACTCCTTAATGGGTTTCCCCTCACGCAGGATCATTACTTCTTCAGGCCTGACGAAGAGGTCCACCTCTTTTCCTGTCTCCATCTGGCCCTGACAGGGACTGCCCGGGACGGAAATTCGGAGACCGTTGATGCCGAGAATCCATCGTTGATCCATATCTTCCTTCGCCAGGACTTTTCCTCTGTAGAGGTTCTTCAAACCCAAAAACTGAGCTACATTTTTGGTTCGGGGTCTTAAAAAAACATCGTCTCTTTTTCCGACCTGCTCCACATTGCCATCAATGAAGATGGTCATCTTATCTCCCAGGAGGTAGGCTTCCTCGAAGTCATGGGAAACACATAAAACCGTTGGATGAAAAGAGGTGTGGAGGGTCTTTAAGAGTTGCTGGATCTCAAATTTGATGGAGGGGTCCAGGCCGGAAAGGGGTTCGTCAAGGAGAAGGAGTTTTGGTTTTGGAGCCAGCGCCCTGAGAAGCGCCACCCGTTTCTTCTCCCCTCCGCTAAGATTGGCCGGGTATCGTTTGAGAAGATGTCCAACTTTCATGACCTGAATGAGAGAGCCGACATATTCCTCATAGGTTTTTAAGGAGTGATTTTTGGTCCTAATTCCATAAAGGATATTCTCATTCACGCTTAGATGCGGGAAGAGAGCCAGGTCTTGGGGAACATAAGAAATCTCCCTTCGCTCAGGAGGAAGGGGTTGAATTTCCTTTTCACCAATCCATATCTTCCCTTTTTTGGGTTTATGCAGTCCGATAATCGACTCCAGGATCAGGGTTTTTCCGCTTCCTGTGGGGCCGAGGAGAAAGTGAAACTCTCCCTCCGCAATTTCGATGCGGAAATCCTTTAAACGAAAAGAACCGAGAAAGATGGTGAGCCCCTCAATCTTAATCATAACGATATATCTTTCCGGTAAATCGGACAGCGTAGAGTGCGACCAAACCAAGGAAGACGAGGATGAGAATCAAAACAATGGCCTTTTCTATGTTGGCTGAAGCCAGAGCCGTAAAGATAGCAATGGGCATGGTCTCGGTCTTTCCAGGCATGGCGCCTGCAAGGGTAACCGTAGCTCCGAATTCACCCGCAGCCTTTGCCCAGGAGAGGATGACTGCGGCTAAAAGCCCCCGGAAGGAGAGGGGAAGTGTGACTCGATAAAAAGCCTGCCATGAGGAGGAGCCGAGAGAGCGGGCTACGGCTTCATAACGTGGGGAGATTTCATCCAGAGAGGCTTTCATCAGCCGGGTTGCCAGACCTGCAATAGTGGCGAATTGGGCGAGGATGATTCCCGGAAATTCAAATACGAAGAAGATTCCCTTTCTCTGAATCATGTCCCCCATGGGAGTATTAAAGAAGACGAGAAACGAAGCCCCCAGAGCAATAGGAGACATGATGATCGGGATTTCGAGAAAGGTATCTACGATTCGTTTTCCTCTGAATTGGAAGCGGGAGAGGGCATAGGCTGACGGGAGACCAATGACCACGGCAAAAAGGGTGGCAATCGTGGCGGCGATAAGGCTCAGCCGGATGGAGAAGAGGGTGGAGGGATGAACCAGCGATTCCCAGAAACCCTTCAGGGTTGTCGAAAAAAGGAGAGATGCTAAAAGGGCGAAGTAGAAGATGAAGATGCATATGGCGGCCCCGATCATGGTAAGCCTAAATCCCATTTGTCCTCCTTAAACAAAGTTCCAATAACCAAATTCCAATTATCAAAAATCATTAAAGTTTGGGTATTGGTTATTGAAAATTATTTGGTGATTGGTGGTTGAGATTTCGTTATTGTCTGGTCCTCCATTCCTTTGGCAAACGATATTCCCCTCCCACCGGAGTTTCCGGTTTTGTAAACTGGCGCGCCTCCTGGAGGTCCATCAGATAGTTATAATTTTTGAAGATCGACTTCCCCTGCGCTGAGAGAATAAAATCAATGAATTTCTGAGCCAGGGCTTTATCCTGAGTAAACTTAGAGATGGCGATGGGAATGTAGCCGATTCTTGGGATCTCTTCGGGTTTCAATAAAATCGTTTCAATCCGCTCAGGGTCCCAATACTGGAAGACCCTCCAGCCGATCACGGCATCGACCGCCCTCAGGGAGATGACATTGGCTGTCTTCTCGCAGCTTTCCGTGTAGTTGACCAGATTCTTCCTGAGGGCCTCCTTCTCCTTCGGATTCAGATGTCTTTCGATGATTTCAACAGCATAAGTTCCTACGCAGACCATTTCCGGGTTGGCGATGGCTAACCGGATTCCCTTTTTTGTTAAATCCATCAGAGATTTAATCCCTTTTGAATTTCCTTTCTGGACATTGATGGCAGGGACGAGATAGACGACCACCTTCTCGGACTCAGGATAGACGAAGCCTTCCCTTTTGGCTACTTCCATAAAATCGGACGATCCCGGAAAATAGATGTCTCCCCTTCTGGATAATTTCATCTGGGAAAGAACAAACCCCGAACCTCCAAAAATTACATCTGCCGGTATTTTAAATTTCTCCCGAAAAGCCTTTACCACCTCTTCTGTCGGAGGCTTACTTGCGGCACCCGCAAAGAGGAGGAGTTTGCCAGGGGATGAAGCATGGCCCTGCGGAAACTGCGAGAGTGAAAAGAGTAAAACCAGCAGGAAGAGATTGTATGTTTTCATAGATGAAGTTGAATGGAAAGGATATATGATATATTATAAGAAAAGGTGGATGGCCATGCAACGAATAAAACTGAACCGGGTCATTGGAATCTTATTTGGCCTCATTTTTGTCTCCCTTCTGGTTGTTCGTCTTGGAGTGTTCCAGAAGGATGAATGGGAGATGTCTCCTCTGGTATCCGTTTCTCAACCTCCATCGGATCGTGAGACATGGATGAATATCTTCCAGAAAGACCAGAAGATCGGTTATGCCCACCGTCAATTTTCTAAAACGTCAG
>VGSS01000108.1 GCA_016874935.1 Deltaproteobacteria bacterium
TCAGATACAAATTACCTTATATCACCACCTTGGCCGCAGCCATCGCGGCTGCCAAAGGCATTGCCGCATCCCTACAGGGAAAGGGCGGCGTCCGCTCCCTCCAGAGCTACCACGGGGACATTCATTAAAAAAGATAGATGAACTCGGTAGGATGCCTTCCCTGGGGTCAGATTACTGATTGGTCCGTTTTACTTTATTGACTTAGCTTCGAACTGGCAAGACGGTTTAGACTGACTCCCGATTCTGCTGCTTGAATTGCAAGTTTTCGATGGACTTGGGGGGGAATCCGAATAATGAATTTGCCACTATAATGCCTGCAAGCGATTGGTTCAGGTATAGCTTCATTTCCTTTTTGCATATCGTTTACAACATCATTGACTAACTTGCGGATTCCTTTGAGAGCGACTTCTGGTTTCTTGGCCAACCAACTCAGGCTCGGAAATTCAGCACACAACCCAACATACTCATGATCGTCTTCTGACCAAGTGACCCGATAAGTATACTTATCATTTTTCAGGGCCATGATTTACCTCCAACCGCTCGATAGCCAGCAGCACTTGCTTCACCTGGTATGCTTTGGCCTTCCCTTTATGGTTTTGAACATTGATGCGGGGATCACCCTGCCACGGAGTTTTATATATTCGATGACTGCTCCCGCTTTGGCGGGGTTCTCCAAAAAAATGATTGCACACTTTGCACAAATCGCTAAACCGGACATTTCTGGGATTCCCTTCCATTTGTGCGAGGATGTCATCTATATTAGCCATATTCATTATAGTATCATTAATGGTATCATTGTCAAGAGCTGTTTTGTAAAATATCTTTGGAGTGATTGCCTATTGAAAACCTGCATGTAGGAACAACTCAAGCAACCCCTTTAAACCTTAGAAAGGTAGCCGGCTTCTCTGAGCCAATGCTCGGTCAGCTTCATGCCTTCTTCCAGAGAAAAACGGGGTTGATATCCCAGTTCTCGTTTCGCTTTTTCAATGCTGAACCGCGATTGGCGGGTTAGGTATCTGACTGCTTCGCGTGAGATTTTCGGTGGTTTGCCGGTAAATTTCGAGGCGACTTCCATGCCCAATGCGATAACTTTTGCAATTCCTTCTGGCACGGATCGGATGTTAGGCGTTCCGGCCATCCGGGCGTAGTATCCGAAGAATTCTTTCCACATCACGGCATTCCCATCGCTGATCAAATAGGCCTGCCCCACGGATGGGTCGCGTTTCGTTGCCGCCAGCGTCGCATCGATGAGATTATCGATATAGACATAGTTGCAGAGGCCGCTACCTCCGTTGATGAGAATCATCTGGCCGGAACGGGTCAGTTTAATGGGACGAATGGTCCACGGATTGGAATGTGGGCCATACACATTGGCAGGTTGAATCACGACAACGGGAAGTCTTCCCTCCTGATGAGCGGCCCATACTGCCTTCTCTGCGGCAATCTTTGTGTCGCAATAGAGATTCCCGCAGGGTTGGTAGGCCGTTGTTTCATCGACAAAGACTGGGGGATCCATCCCATAGACAGCCACACTGCTAAAGTGGACGAATTTTTTGACTCCGGCCTCGCTCGAAGTCTTAAGGATGTTCTCCGTGCCCTTAACATTGGCTCCAAAGAATTCATTCCGGTCTCCGGTCTCACGGACCAGGGCGGCACAATGAAATACAAGATCGCATCCACGGACAGCCTCCTTTAACGAGTCGGGATCGAGCAGGTCGGCTTGAACAATCTCAAGTGGAAGTTTTTGCAGTCGCCCCGCTTTCTTCAGATTTCGAACCATCGCGCGGACGCGCACACCCTCTCCAGTTGCCAGCCGCTCTGCCAAACGGCCCCCAATGAAACCAGAGCCACCCGTCACCAGCGCAGTAAGTCCCCGAATCTCCATTGTTCTTTTCTCCAGGTAAATTATAATGATATTATTATTTGGGTATTGAGTGGGTAACCTCCCCTTGTATCCCTCTTTTACAAGTCTATATTAACCCCACCCAGCCTCTCCTTACATTAATGGGAGGTGTGGAGGGGTTAAAAAGGAATGCACCCTCTCCTAAAACTGGAAGAATCGATTATTTTAAATTTATCTTTTCCCCTGGCTTTTCAGATAATCTTTCCAGAAGGGGGAGATATCCCTCAGCCTCTGAATGATGGGCGGTAGATGTTCGATGATGTAGTCCATCTCTTCTTTGGTATTATAGATGGAGAGGCTGAAGCGGATGGACCCGTGGGCCGCCGTAAAGGGAACGCCCATCGCCCTGAGTACATGAGAAGGTTCGAGTGAGCCCGAAGTACAAGCGGACCCTGATGAAGCGCAGATCCCCAAATCGGAAAGCAACAGAAGGATCGATTCACCCTCCACATATTCAAAACTGACGCTCAGCGTATTGGGAAGGCGACTCTTTCGGTCTCCATTGACCAATGTATTCGGGATCTTCTCAAAAATTTTTACCTCAAGATAATCCCTCAAGGATTTAACCCTTGTATTTTCGTCTTCGAGATGCTTCTTCGCCAGTTCGCATGCTTTCCCGAGACCGATGATATAGGGGACATTCTCCGTTCCACCTCTGCGTCCCTTTTCCTGATGGCCGCCGATCATGAAGGGAGAAAATTTGGTTCCTTTCCGCACATAAAGGACTCCAACCCCTTTGGGTGCATGGAGTTTATGGCCTGAGAGGGAGAACAGATCCACCGTCGATTTTTTCATGTTGAGAGGAATCTTGCCGGCGGCCTGAACCCCATCGGTATGAAAAGGAATTCCACTCGATTTCACAATCTCACCAACCTCTTCAATGGGAAAGAGCACACCGGTCTCATTGTTGGCATACATGATGGAGACGAGAGCGGTCTCGTCGGCAATCGATTCCTTCAGCTCATCGAGGTCCAACCTCCCCTCACGATCCACTGAAATCCCTGTTGTCCGGTATCCTTTCCGGCTTAAATGGGAAGCAACATTCATTACGGCAGGATGTTCCACACGGGAGGTGATGAAATGGCGCTTTTCGGGATAGGAGTCGAGCGTTCCCAATATGGCCGTATTATCGCTCTCGGTCCCGCAACTCGTGAAGACGATCTCAGAAGGCTCCGCTCCCAAAAAATCTGCCACCCTCTCTCTCGCTTCATTCACCTTCTTCTGAACCTGTCCTCCGAAGAAATGCATACTGGAGGGATTCCCATAAAACTCCGAGAAGTATGGCAGCATCGCCTCCACCACTTCAGGAGCCACCCGGGTTGTCGCATTATTGTCCACATAAACAGTCTTCACGGTTTAACCTCCTCCACCACAAGATCATCGCTCACGAACTCCTTCAGTTTCGATTCGACATACTGTTTTAATGTAAATTCCGAGCTGGGGCAAAAAGAACATTTTCCCCTCAATGCGACATAAACCTTGCTCCCATCCACATCGATCAGATCGATATCCCCTCCATCCGCCTTCAATGCCGGGACGATCTCCCTTCCCAGTGTCTCTTCAATCAATTTGATCTTCTGAATGTTGGTCAACTTCCTCTTGTCGGGTTTAGGAGGAGGACTTCCTTTCTCCATCTCCTTCCTCACCTTTTCGATGATGGCCTCAATCTTCGGATGACACTGGGCGCATCCTCCTCCGGCCTTCGTGTAGTAGGTCACCTGCTCCACCGTCCTCAGATCATTCTCCTTGATTGCCCTTTCGATGTCCTTATCCGTGACGCCAAAACACTTACAGACAATCTCATAGTCCTCTTTCGTGACCTCCTGACCCCGAAAATTAGCAATAGCCGACTGAAGGGCTTCCCTTCCCATCACGGAGCAGTGCATCTTCTCCTCAGGTAGTCCTCCTAAATAGTTGGCAATGTCCTGATTGGTGATCTTTTCTGCTTCTTCGAGCGTCATCCCTTTAATGATCTCCGTCAGGGCAGACGATGATGCAATAGCGCTGGCGCAACCAAAAGTCTTAAACTTTGCATCCTTGATTCTTTTCTGTTCATCTAGTTTGAAACTGAGCCTCAGGGCATCCCCGCAGGCAAGCGAACCCACTTCCCCCGTTCCATCCGGATTCTCAATCTCTCCTACATTTCTTGGATTCAAGAAGTGATCTTTAACCTTCTCCGTATAGTCCCACATAGAAATCCCCCAAGATTTTTTTAGAGAACTCTGAAAAACTAACTTTCGCTCCCTGATTACGCAGATTTCAAAACCAGATTTCACAGGTTTTTATTTAATTTCAATAGACTCTAATCTGTGTAATCAGATCCTAATCGGTGTAATCAGAAATTGATGCGACCTTTCAGAAATTTCTTTAATTATAAATTCAATCCTTTCAAACCGTCAACCCTTTTCAGAAATTTAAATCAGACTCTTTTGGCAACCCCTTTCAAGCTAACCTTAAAGTCTCATACCGGGAAGAAATATCAAATGAATATAAAAAGAATAAGGGCGAATATTAATTTTATTCATTAAATTCATTTATGTTTCAATTGGTTATATAAAATATCCCGCAGCCAACCCTGCTTTATGTATAGTTAAAAAATACAGATATGGGTGGGACCAATTTTTTGTCTTTCATTTCTTTAGTAAAAAACTTAATAAAATCAATTTGTTAAAAAATATAAGTCAAAAATGTTAACGTTGGCATTGAGTATGCAATAAAGAGGGTGAAGTTAATAAAACCAAAAAAAGGGAGGAACAAATCATGAGAAAAAGAGAAATGTTAAAAGCAGGGATGATGGGAGCAGTAATGGCGCTTCTTGCCACTCCAGCGTTTGCCCGGTCTGTTGAGCTGAAAGAGGCTGGAGCCGCGCTCTGGGTCTTTGTGGCCATTGGTGCGGTGATCATTCTTCTCCAGCTGGTTCCAGCCGCAATCCTCTTCTTCAGCTTCATCGGAACCACGGTCACCATGGCCTTAAAGAAGGAAAAAGCAACCCAAGAAGAGGCCACGGTTCCAGGGCTTGAGCCAGTGGTTGTGAAGAAATAAGGTTAAGAAAAATTCTGAGTTTTGGTGGACTGGCTGACCATGAGATTAGACGCAAATGAATCTTTCATTTCTGTCATCATCCGATAAAAGGAGGGAGCCATGAATATCAAATTAAGCGCCGCTAATATCGTGAGTATCATTATCCTGATGTGCATCCTGGCAGCCATGGTTTCCATTGCCGTGATGCAGGTCGTGCGGACGGTCGAGGATATTGGCCCGAGTATCTATGTCGTAGGAGGAGCGGTGGCCGTTGTCGGAGCGATCATTCCTTTAATGCTAATCATCCTTGTTAGACACTTAAAGAAATACAGCCAGGAGTAAAGGAAACAACCACCATCCCCGCAGCAGAGCTGCGGGGTTTTCTAACGGGGTAAAACATCTTGATTCCTGGTTGACAATCTTCTTTTTCCTCTTATATACATAAAGAGCAGGTCAATGCGCCTGCTCTTTTTTTATAATGGGTCTTTATCAGAAGAAAGCGATGTTATGAGCGAAACCATCTTTCATAAACTTGCAAAACATCTTGCATCATTGGGTATGGGTTATCCTGAGAAAGAGGAACTCCTTGAAATCCTCAGAGAGAACTTCACCCCACAGGAGGCAGAGGTGGCATTGGCCATCCCTACAAAGACCATCCCTTTTGAGCCTGCTCCCGTGTCAAAGATCGCACCCCATCTGAACATCCCGCAGGACCAATTGGAACAGATCCTGTCCAATTTGGCCCAGCGGGGCTTTCTCTATTCTAAGCGGATGAGCAATGGCGAGATGGGATATGCCCTCCAGCAGTTCGGCTATGGCTTTCCACAAACCTTCTTCTGGCAGGGTGTTGACACTCCAAATGCAAAAAAAATGGCCGAACTGATCAGTAAGTATGCCAAGAATGAGGAACTCCGGAAGGCTTATGGAGAAACCAAGACAAAGGCATTTCGTTATGCCCCCGCCACTCCATCTTTCGAACCGGAGAGTCATGCGGTATTCCCATTTGAAATGATGGAAGAACTGATCAAAAAAGTCCGAAAGATCGCCCTTGTCCATTGCCCTTGCAGAGCAACGGCTCAGCTGATCGGGAAGAAACGATGTAATCACTCCCTTGAGAATTGTATTAAGTATGACGAGCTGGCAGAATATCTGATTGAGAAAGGGATAGGAAAAGAGATCACAAAGCAGGAGGCCCTTGATATTATCCGGAAATCAGAAGAAGCCGGACTGGTTCATATGGTTGACAATGCCCGTGAAGGCATCAAACACACCTGCAACTGCTGTGGCTGTTGCTGCTGGTCCGTCGGGACGATCCGGAGAAAGAAAATCCCGAGGGATGTCCTTATGGCCACCTACTTTCTCAGAGAGACGGATCAGGAACTGTGCACAGGATGCGGAGCGTGCGTTGACATTTGCCCTGTCAATGTGATCCGGATGGAAGGCGATTTCCCTGTCGTGGATAAACAGTGGTGTATCGGCTGCGGGGTCTGCGCCGTCCCCTGCTCCTTCGGAGCCGTTAAACTGGTCAGAAAGTCTGAGGCCATCCCTCCCAAGGATTTCAAAGAATTGCACCAGCGGATTTTAAGGGAAAGAAGGATTTAAGATATTGCCGAATTCAGATCTCGGTAGAAAAAACCGTACCGATTATTTTTAATATCGAATTACCGTTGCCTGGCACCAAGATTCCTTTTGTAGGTATGCGCTTTACCACCTGAAATAACCCAACGAAGAATCTTTACCCACAGCGACCATGCTTGGATTTTTGGAGTTAGCCCGAGCGATACCTGCGCGGTAGCAAGAGAGTCCTCTATCAAGACGTCATGCATTGGTCGATAAATCAAAATCCACGACAATATCGCGGGGCCATAAGTATTCATTTTCAGCGTATGCCTCAGGACAACTGGTTGATTAGGGCCGCTCACGATCTCATAACCATGAAAACCATCGAAGCCTTTCGGGCCAGTGAAACGAAATTTGATCGATTTTCCCTGTGTGTACTCATCGATAAAGTACCTTATTGGGCCATGTCCACTCTTTGCACTAACGCCAAGTGAGCGGCCAAACTCCATACGAGGCCATACGTCTTTTGGCCACAGCCGATCTTCCTTAGACGCAAGTGAATCAATGAGCGCACCAATTTGTATCGGGTCCGCTTCAAGCTCACGCTCATGAACGTTGAGTACTTTTATATGATTTCTCCTGTTACGCCCTACGAGTCTATAAAAAGCCTGATTTCGGCTATTTTCGGAATCGTAAGTATTTGATTTTATTGATAGCAAATTTTCGAAAAATGACTTTTCCTACAGACTCAACGATAGAAATAAGGCGCGGGGGAACTGACCTCCGCTAAAAGGCGCCGGGGCTATCACCCGTCGCCTTGATTGACGGGTTAAGCCCTCTTTTTCTCTATTAAATACCCCGACACATATTTATGAATGATGCTCGATATCAGCGTCTGGTAAGGAATCCCCTCTTGAGCAGCAATAACCTGTACTTGATCCAAATCTCTTGATGCCATTCGAATATTTATTCTCTTGTCTTTTTTCAGTGTATTCCTTGCATACTCTCCAAGTTTTCTAATTTCTGCCCTTGGATTCTTAATAGGTTTCCATTCCCCACGCTCGTATGACTCTAATATATCTTTTTCTTCCTCATCTAACATTGTCTTTTTCATTTTTTTGTCCTCACATATTTGTTTGTGGCTTTTCTACTTGGGATGATAGTCTTCAAAAACATCTCATCCCCTTCTTGCATATAAGGAACGAGATAGGCATAATCACCAATCTTCACCGTTGCGATTTTTTGCCCTGGATACTTATCTTGATTTGGGTGGTTAACTATTTCGAGAACGTCTTCCCGTTCCAGCAAGATAACGACTTCTTCAAAACATACTGCTCTGTTTTCCTTCAACCATTCATTCTTTGCGTTATCCCATTGAAAGACCTTCATATGATGAAATTACGACATTGTGTGCCTTTTGTCAATATGTTTTTTTGTGGCTTTTTTGTGGCTTAACGGCGGAGTTCATCTGCCACGACCAGAAAGGAATTAGATGTTTGAAAAAGTATAAAACTTTTGATAGTAAAAGCTCTACTCAAAAAAGTGCTCGCTGGTCGTGGTCAGGTGGAATGACTGGTTATCTGTTTTTGGGTACAAAATAAATAGAAACCGTCCCCTTTACGGCTTTATTCACATAAGCCAATCAACTACAAACGCGATAGTTACAAATAATAACGAAGTTACCAGCCCAGCGAAAAAAGAAAAACAAACACGACCCCATAGGCTTGAGTCTGTTGTTTTTAACAGAAAAAAGTAATTTGGAATCGAACATATAAAGGTAGCCAAAGGAAACAATATAATTGGAAAAAATATAATTGGTCGAACGGGATAAGGAAGAATTGAACTCGTAGAAGCCAAAACCATAAAAATGAGGATGACTTCAACAAATGCCAAGAGAATGAGTCTCCCGATTTTTGTATGGGCAGATGTCCCAACAATTCGAATAATGAGAAATTTCTTTAGCAATGCTCCAAAAAAGATAGTTGCTGTGGGTATCATTAAAAGTCCAATAGCCATATCCCAGCCGCCATGTGCATAAACACTTGTTGGAAGGAACATCGTTAGTATCAGCAAGGTAGCGATAAAACTAGTTTTCTTGGTCATTGATTGTCTCTACAAATTGTAATGTGCATGGCAACGCGGGGTTGAGCGAAATCCTGCTTTTGGGATTTTGCTCCAACGACCTTGTTGGAGGCACGCGAATCAGCGCGTGCAAGGAGGAATCCATCAATACCTGATCGGAGGTCGTTGGAACCTTTCGCTCAACTCCACGTTGGCGGCACGCGCAGCGGGCCGCCAACATTTAATAGACGAAGTTCTTAATAATTACCCAACAGTCATTCTATGACTACTTGATTACCAGTTTTTTCTTTTTTCGTCTACAAAAATTTTGATTTTATTTCTATCAATAGACGGAATCCTTATTTTGGGGAATTAGGGCTTTTTAATTTGACTTTTTTCCAGTTTTGGCCTCTGGGGATTGAGATCATGCGGTTTTGGGACAATGAGGTATTGCTTGATATGGAAAGTATCCTGTCTGAACTGGGACGAAAAGTAACCCCTCCCTACTCCCCTTATCCTAATGGGAGGTTACCCACTCAATTCCCGGATGAACCTTTAAAAAAATCCATTCCTTTTTGTTGAAAACCTTCTCTTTTGAGGATATGATTTCTCCCAAAGGAGGTGCAAAGTGGAACAGCTCTTCTATCCAAAATCGGTTGTCGTGATCGGTGTCTCAGAACGCCCTGATAACCTGGCGAGAAACATCGTCGAAAACCTCTTCGAGTTTCAATTTAACGGTGAAATCCACCTGGTGGGCAGAAAGGATGGGATTCTCTATGGGAGAAGGATTCTTACTTCTATGGATCAGCTCCCTGATGGCATTGATGTGGCTGTCATCCTCACTCCAGCCCAAACCGTGCCTGACTTCATCGAGGCCTGCGGACGGAAGAAGATTCTTTGGGCCATCATCGAAACGGGAGGCTTCAGAGAATATTCGGAAGAAGGGGCAGGGCTTGAGAAAACCGTCCTTAAGACGGCAAGGAAATGGGGAATCCGGATCGTGGGACCGAATGGGATCGGAGTGACCAATGTCGATAACGGTTTTGTCGTTCCCTTTGTCAAACTGAAGAGGGGACCGGTGAGCAAAGGCAAAATTTCCATCCTGGCCCAGAGCGGAGGAGTCCTTCTCTCCTATGCGAACCATATGATCAGCGCCAATGTGGGCCTGTCAAAAATGGTGAGCATGGGAAATAAGATGGATCTCAATGAGATCGATTATCTCAAGTATCTGATCGAGGATCCTCAGACCGAGATCATCGGCCTCTACCTCGAGAGCCTCGAGCGGGGAAGAGAGTTGATGGAGATTGCCCGTTCCACTTCCAAACCCATTATCATCCACAAGGCGAACACCGGTGAGGGAAGCCGTCAGATTGCAAAATTTCATACAGCGGCCCTGGCCAACGACGACAGGGTCGTTGAAGCCGCCCTGAAACAGGCTGATATCATCCGCACCAAAGACTTCCGATCTTTTGTGAATGCCGTGAAGATCCTCTCTCTGCCGCCCTGCAAAGGGAAAAACCTGGTGATTATCTCTCGCTCCGGAGGAATCGGCGTGGTGGCTGCGGACTCGGCAGAACGGCACGGATTCCGTCTTCTTCCTCCGGACCCAAAACTCCAGGAACAGTTTCACAGCCTTTTCCGGGCAAAGGTGATCCAGCCCACCAATCCGCTCGATCTCG
>VGSS01000109.1 GCA_016874935.1 Deltaproteobacteria bacterium
TCAAGACCTGACGGATGTTCACGATAGTGGACGAGTTTTTGATAGACGCTTTCCCAGGGAGCCAATGGTCTGTTGGTGTCGATGAGCGGGGTGGGATGAGCTGAGGTCAGCACCTCTACCGCTTCACTACTGTGGGAGAGAGGCAGCCAGCTTTCGCCGGCGATGAGATGGGGCAAAAACATCTGCGGTGAATAGCGGTCCCAAACCTTGATGGGATGAATATGCATCCGGCCTTTGACATGATATACGTCAACAAGAATTTGTGTTGTGTCTCGGATGCGGGCTACTGCGGAGTGGGCATGTTGACCACGCCTCAGGGCAAAATAGGCGACTGTGTTCAATTCATACAGGAAGGGACAGGTGATCTGGAAAAAATTGGCAAGCAGTTCATCTGTCGCCCATTCCACTACAAGAGCCGACAGGTTGTCAAAGACATACATAACCCCTGGGCCATGGCTTTCAATGAGGCGGTGGACTTCCCGCGTAAAGCTATCGAAACCCAGACTGGGGTTTAATTCAATCGTTTCCAGACCAGGGCGAGGCGCCAGCACGCACGGGTGAGATGCGAAGCGCAGATACACCAGGCGCAGGCGGTTAGCGATTGCAGCCTCGGCAAACGGCTCGGCAAAGTATTGGTAATCCTCGAGGCGGTCCACCTGCCAAACGACATTGTCGCTTAACCGGATTCCCTGCAACACTTCATCTAACGCTCGAATGCCACTATGAATCACAGAGATATCCATTTTCAGCTATTTCCTTGCGGGCCGGAACTTTGCCGATACGGGAAATGTGATTTTTTTACACCTTCTCAGTTATGGGGGAGATTCTTATAACATATGTAGCGCCCTCATTTATTGAGGGCGGAGTCCGTCCCGGCTAAATCGGGACGTTGCTACCCTCCCATTTTGTCGGTGAGAAGGATGGCTTCGGCAATTTCACGCATCGTTTTGCGGCTGTCCATGCTCGCCTTCCGGATTCGTTTGAATGCCTCCTCTTCGCTGAATCCCTGCCGCTTCATCAATATTCCTTTGGCCCTCTCCACCAGTTTTCGAACCTCCAATTCTTCCTGGATCACTTTGGTCTTTACCATCAGCTCCGTGCTCTCAATGCAGATGGCGGCCTGGCTGGCAACGGCGGCGAGCATGTCTTGCTCCGTTTCGGTAAATTGATGGGGATAAGAGGTATAACAGTTGATCACCCCGATGACTTTGTCCTTTACGGCCAAGGGAACGCTGAGCATGGAGACCAGGCTTTCTTTTTTAGCCAGCTCTTTCTCTTTGTAGCGGGGCTCCTTCAGCACATCGAGAATGGCCAGGGGTTTTTTCATCTGGGCGACATGACCCACCACTCCCTCACCCAGTTTTAGAATCCTTTCCTTCAGGTATTCCTCACTCATGGTTTGTGTGGCCCGAATTTTGAGAACCTTCTCCTTCTCGTCCAGAAGCCAGAGGGAACAGATCTTCGAGTCCATCACATTGGCCGTTACCGTCACGATCAATTTGAGGATGTCATCCAGATACCGGTCCGAAGAGATGGCCTTGCTGATTTCCGTCATGGCCTTGATCTGCTGTTTGTAGGATGTCTTTTTATAAAGCAATGGGAAGACCTCCCTTCTTTTCATTAGGACTTAATTTACAAGTAAAGAGAGTTGGTTGTCAACTGAATCCATATCGCTATGCATAGAGCGCTCAAACATAGCGTTTCTTTGAGGGTTGACCGGGGGATGGGGATTATGCTAAATCTGATTATACTTTTGATCAAAAGGGGGCAGGACGATGACCAAGAAAGAAGTCCTTCGAATTGTCAAGGAGAAGCATGTCAAGTTTGTCCGACTTTGGTTCACCGATATCCTCGGTTTTTTGAAGAGTTTTGCCATCACTATTCGAGAATTGGAAGGAGCCCTCGAAGAGGGAATGGGATTTGACGGATCATCGATCGCCGGTTTCGCCAGGATTGACGAGAGCGATATGGTGGCCAAACCAGACCCCTCCACCTTTCGTATTTTTCCCTGGAAGTCGAATGACCATCTGGTGGCTGTGATGTTCTGTGATGTTCTCGAACCCAATGGGAACCCTTATCAGGGAGACCCACGATGGGTTTTAAAGAAGAATTTGGAAAAGGCCTTTAGGATGGGGTACACCTTCTATGTGGGCCCCGAGCTCGAATTCTTTTACTTCCAGAAATCGACCGGGAAACCTGAACCTTTGGATTCTGGAGGATATTTTGACCTGACTCCTCTTGATGTAGCGAGCGACCTCCGCAAACAGACGGTTATGGCCCTTGAAGAAATGGGCGTGCAGGTCGAATACTGCCATCATGAAGCCGCGCCCAGCCAGCACGAGATTGATCTGAAATATAAAGATGCCCTCTCCATGGCTGATAACACAATGATCTACCGTTTGATCGTCAAAGAAGTCGCCCTGAAGAATAATGTCTATGCCAGTTTTATGCCCAAGCCGCTTTTCGGCATAAACGGAAGCGGAATGCATACGCATCAATCCCTATTCAAAGGGAAAAGGAACGCCTTTTTCGATTTGAAGGATAAAAATCATCTTTCCCAAATCGCCAAGCATTATATCGCCGGATTGATGAAACATGCGAAAGAGATTACCCTGGTGACCAACCAATGGGTCAATTCCTATAAGCGATTGGTGCCGGGTTACGAAGCGCCGGTCTATATCTCCTGGGCGCAGAAGAACCGTTCGGATCTGATCCGGATACCTGTTTACAAGCCGGGAAAAGAAGTTGCCACACGCGTTGAGTATCGATCACCGGACCCGGCGTGCAACCCCTATCTGGCTTTTGCGGTCATGCTGGCCGCCGGATTGGAGGGAATCGAGAAGAAATATCCTTTGAGGGATCCGGTGGAAAGAAACGTTTATGTGATGGGCGAAGAGGAGAGGAAAAAGTGTCGAATTGAATCCCTTCCCGAAGACCTCTGGGAGGCTATCAAGACCACGGAACAGAGCGAGCTCGTGAGAAAGGCTCTGGGAGACGATCTCTTCTACAAATTTATCGAAAACAAGAGAATGGAGTGGGAACGCTTCCGTGCCCGGGTAACCGACTACGAATTAGAGCAGTACTTCTCAATTTTGTAATGGAGAAATGGATGGATTCGATAAAACAGTGGTGGGTTGAGGAGAAGGCAAAGAAGGCCATTGAAAAACTGGAGGCCCACGATTTTAAAGCGGTCTTTTTAAAGGATAAGAGGGAAGCGGTCGAAGAAATTTTGAAATATATCACCCCTAAGACAAAGGTGGGGGTTGGCGGCTCTGTCACCATCAGAGAGTTGGGAATTCTGGAGAGGCTGGAGGCCCAGGGCAATGTCCTCTATAACCACTGGAAACCCGGGCTTCCGAAAGAAGAGGTTCTTCGGATTCGCAAGGCTCAGATGACCTGTGATCTCTTCCTGAGCAGCTCCAATGCCGTCACCCTGAATGGGGAACTGGTCAATATTGATGGAATTGGAAACCGTGTGAATGCCTCGGTGTTCGGCCCGAGCAAGGTGATTCTGGTGGCAGGCTATAATAAGATCGTTGAGGATGTGGAGGAGGCGATCAAGAGAATCAAGAATGTTTCTGCTCCGCTCAATGCGAGGCGGCTCAATATTGATGTGCCCTGCGCCAAGGTTGGGAAATGTGTGGATTGCAACTCTCCCAACCGGATTTGTAGGGCCATTGTCATTCATGAGAGGAGGCCGTCCTTGACGGATATGTTAATTATAATTGTTGGAGAGGAACTGGGATTTTAATCTATTGCGGATTTCGGAATTCGGATTTCGGATTTAATTCCGCAATCAGCAATCCGCAATCCGAAATCCTAATGGGGGTCAAAAGATGGGCAAGATCAGGAGGGCGATTATCAGCGTGTCTGAAAAGATTGGGGTGATTTCATTTGCCAAGGGTTTGGCAGAGATGGGCGTGGATATCCTTTCGACCGGAGGAACTGCCAAAATGTTGAGGGAGCAGGGGCTCTCCGTGATGGATATTTCCGATTATACAGGATTTCCGGAGATGATGGATGGAAGGGTGAAGACCCTTCACCCGAAAGTCCACGGAGGGCTTTTGGGGCAGAGATCGAAACCCGAGCATGTCGCAAAGATGAAGGAACACGGGATTCTTCCCATTGACCTCGTGGTTGTCAATCTTTACCCCTTTGAGGCGACTGTTGCCAAGGAGGATTGCGGTCTTGAGGATGCGATTGAAAATATCGATATTGGCGGGCCTACCATGCTCCGTTCGGCCGCCAAAAATTATCCGGATGTGACCGTTGTGGTCGACCCGGGTGATTATGATTTAGTCCTCTCCGAACTGAAAGAGAAGGGGGAGGTTTCTTCCGAAACCAATTTTCGATTGGCGAAGAAGGTTTTTCAACATACAGCCCGATATGATGGCGCCATTTCCAATTATCTCGGTCAGATCGAAAAGAGAAAGAAGACCCATGAATTTCCGGAGACCTTCACGTTCCAGGTGAAGAAGGCACAGGAATTACGCTATGGGGAGAACCCCCACCAGAAGGCAGCCTTCTACCGGGAATACTTGTTGACAGAACCCTCCGTTTCAAATGCCCTCCAGCTCCAGGGCAAAGAATTATCCTACAACAATATCCTTGACCTCGATTCCGCCTATGAGACGGTTAAAGAATTTGAGGAGCAGGCCGTCGTCATCATCAAGCATAATAACCCCTGCGGGGCGGCTACCTCTTTAACGAGTTTGTCCGATGCTTATCGAAAAGCGAGGGACTGCGATCCGGTTTCTGCGTTTGGCGGGATTGTCGGTTTCAACCGGCCGGTCGATCAGGAAACAGCCCGGGAGATGCGGGACATCTTTCTGGAAGCGATCATCGCTCCCGGTTTTCATCCGGAAGCTCTGGAGATTCTAAAGGCCAAAAAGGATCTCCGGATTCTTCAAACACCGCCTCTTGCTTCCTTTGCCAATCAGAAGGGATTCGATCTTAGAAAGGTTGTGGGCGGACTTCTGGTTCAAGACAGGGACCTCGGCAGGGTTCCAATGGACCAGTGGAAGGTGGTGACGAAGAGGAAACCGACAGAAGAAGAGAAAAGGGCGATGGCTTTCGGATGGAAGGTGGCCAAACATGTCAAATCGAACGCCATCATTCTCGTGCGGGAGGACCGGACGATTGGGATCGGAGCAGGTCAGATGAGTCGTGTGGACTCGACCCGGTTGGCAGTGATGAAGGCAAAATCTTCGACCAAAGGAACGGTTTTAGCCTCGGATGCGATGTTTCCATTCAGGGATGGAGTGGATACAGGAGCAGAGGCGGGCGCCATAGCGATTATTCAACCCGGCGGCTCGATCCGGGATGATGAGGTGATCGCGGCTGCCGATGAATACAACATCGCCATGGTCTTTACAGGGATGAGACACTTTCGTCACTAACCTTGTTAGTGACGAAAGAAATCCCAAGCACGAAATCCGAAACCGGGTTAGGAGGTAATCAGAATATCAGGATATCTGGATATCAGGTTTTAAAATTTGTTAATTAGAGTCTGTTTATAAACTAACTGTTTCAAGAAAGGTGTCATTCCGGCGAAAGCCGGAATCCAGTTCTTTCAAGGGCTTCTGGATGCCCCGATTTAATCGGGGCATGACGGACAAACTGAATTTATAAACAGACACTAATTAATGTTTCCCTGATATTCTGATAATCTGGTATCCCACCTCCTGATTTCCTGGTAACCCGATTCCCTATCAAGGAACATCTCGGATTTAACCAAAGCTACTGGATTTACAGCTTGGGTTTGACGCGGAGATAAAATATGAAAGTATTGGTAGTAGGTGGCGGTGGCAGGGAGCACGCCCTGGTCTGGAAGATCGGACAGAGCCCAAAAGTATCGGAGATCTACTGCGCTCCAGGCAATGCAGGCATTTCCGAACAGGCGACCCTCGTCCCCATCCAGGCGAATGACTTGAATAGCCTTCTCAGTTTTGCCCTGAAAGAAAAGATTGACCTCACCGTAGTTGGACCCGAAGAACCGCTCACCAGAGGCATTGTCGATCTCTTCGAGTCAAAAGGACTTTCGATTTTCGGAGCGAGCCAGAAGGCTGCGGAGCTCGAAGGAAGCAAGACCTTTGCCAAGGAGATGATGAAGAAGTACCACCTTCCCACTGCCTCCTATGGGGTCTTCGAAGACCGACAGAGGGCTATTGACTATATTCAAAAACAAGGCGCTCCTATTGTGGTGAAGGCTGATGGCCTGGCTGCAGGCAAAGGGGTGATCCTCTGTAAAACTGTTGAAGAGGCGATCCAATCGGTTGATCAGATGATGGTGGAAAAAATATTTGGAGAGGCAGGCAAGCGGGTAGTGATTGAGGAGTATCTTGTGGGAGAAGAGGCTTCTTATCTTGCCTTTACGGATGGTAAGGTCATCCTTCCTCTGGCTTCTTCCCAGGACCATAAGGCTGTTTTCGATGGAGATGAAGGGCCGAATACCGGAGGAATGGGGGCTTATTCCCCCGCGCCTGTTGTGACGGATGAAGTTAACCAGAGAATCGTTGAAAAGGTGCTAAGGCCGATCATTCAGGGAATGGCGGAAGAGGGGAAACCCTATAAGGGCGTCATCTATGCTGGCCTGATGATCCATAATGGCCATCCAAAGGTATTGGAATTCAATGCCCGCTTCGGGGACCCTGAGACTCAACCGGTGCTGATGCGTATGAAAGGAGATCTTATCCCCATACTGGAGGCTTGTATCACCGGAAATCTCTCCCGGTGCAAGCTCGAATGGGAGAATAAGGCTTCGGTCTGCGTGGTCATGGCTTCGAGGGGGTATCCTGGAGCCTATCAGAAGGGAAAAGTGATAGAAGGTTTAAAAGAGGTTGCGAGGATGGAGGACGTCTTTGTCTTTCATGCGGGCACAGCATTGAGCGATGGCAAGATCATGACCAATGGGGGTAGGGTGCTGGGTGTGACGGGTTTGGGAATGAATATTCCCAAGGCGATTGAGAGAGCCTACGAGGCTGTTCAGAAGATTTCCTGGGATGGAGTTCATTTCCGAAAAGACATCGGCAAAAAAGCGTTGTGCTGGCTGTAATAAAGATACAGAGGGATTTAATTAAAAAGGTTCTGTAGCGCCCTCATTCATCCCCCCTTAAGTTAAGGGGGGAGAAGAGGGAAAAAAATAGTAAGGAGACATTAACCCATGTACAAAATTGCGGTGATTCCTGGAGATGGAACCGGTCCTGAAGTCGTGGCTGAAGGGCTGAAGGTTCTGAAAGCCATCTCCGAAAAGTTCAATTTCAAATACCAACTCGTTCATTATGATTTGAGTGGCGAGCGTTACCTGAAGACCGGAGAGATTCTTCCTGATCCAGTCCTGGAAGAATTGAAAAAGATGGATGTCATCTATCTTGGAGCGATCGGCCATCCGGATGTGAAACCAGGAATCCTTGAAAAGGGGATTCTGTTGAGGACCCGTTTTGAACTGGACCAGTATATCAATCTCAGGCCTGTAAGACTTTACCCTGGCGTGGAAACTCCCTTGAAAGACAAGGGGCCGGAGGATATTGATTTCATCGTTGTCCGGGAGAATACAGAGGGGGCCTATTTAGGGGCAGGAGGATTTCATAAGAAAGGGACTCCCGATGAAATTGCAGTGCAGGAAGCGATCCACACCCGGAAAGGAGTGGAACGGTGTATCCGTTATGCGTTTCAATATTGCCGGAAGCGGAACAAGAAGAAAAAGGTGACCCTCTGCGGAAAGACGAATGTCCTCACCTATGCCTTCGACCTCTGGGAGAGAACGTTCAAAGAAGTGGCAAAGGAGTTTGAAGATATCGAGACGGACTATGCCCATGTGGATGCCATCTGTATGTGGATGGTGAAGAACCCGGAATGGTTCGACGTGATCGTGACGGATAATATGTTCGGTGACATCATCACGGACCTCGCAGCCATGATCCAGGGAGGGTTAGGCATTGCGGCTGGTGGAAATATCAACCCTGAAGGGGTTTCGATGTTTGAGCCGATGGGCGGCTCTGCCCCCAAATATACGGGGAAGGGGGTTGTCAGCCCGTTGGCAGCTATTGCAGCATGCCAGATGATGCTCGAAAACCTCGGGGAGGAAAAAGCGGCGAAGCGAGTCGAAGAGGCTATCATGAAGGTGGTCAGAATTGATGTGAAGAGCCTGACCGCCGGCAAAATGGGGTATAGCACTTCGGGAGTTGGGGATTTGGTGGTGAAATATATTCTTGGAAAGTAAATTTCAAATTGTAGATTTCAGATTGCAGAATTAGAATTTTAAGGTTTTTTCTGAAAATTCCGAAATCCGAATTCCGAAATCCGAAATTGAGTGGGAGGTTACCATGGAATGGGGAATGAAGAATCGTTTGGCGCAGTTGATTCAATCGGATGGGCATTGTCTCTTTTTGCCCATCGATCATGGTTATTTCCAGGGACCGACCCGGAAACTGGAAAAACCCGGTGAGACCATCAAGCCCTTGCTTCCTTATTGTGACGCCCTCTTTGTGACAAGGGGCGTTCTTCGGGCTTCAATTGATCCTGAACATACGAAACCCGTCATCCTCAGGGTTTCAGGCGGGACGAGCATGGTTGGTAAAGACCTTTCTGACGAAGGTCTCACGACCTCAATGGAGGAGGCCATTCGTCTCAATGTGGCGGCTGTAGGAATCTCCATCTTTGTTGGAAGCGATCACGAGAAAGAAAACCTTCTCAATCTTGCGAAACTGGTAGATGAGGGCGAAAAGTATGGCATTCCTGTGATGGCTGTCACAGCCGTAGGGAAGGAGTTAGAAAAGAGAGATGCGCGTTATCTATCCCTTAGTTCCAGAATTGCCGCTGAATTGGGTGCAAGGATTGTAAAAACCTACTGGTGCGAGAACTTTGATAAGGTGGTTCACGGATGTCCCGTTCCTGTGGTGATGGCAGGAGGACCCAAAGTGGGTTCTGATTTAGAGGTATTAGAGTTCGTCCACGACGGAATGGAGAAAGGCGCCATCGGTGTCAATCTCGGGAGGAATATCTGGCAAAACGAACATCCTGTAGCTATGATCAAGGCTTTGCGTGCCATCATCCATAAAAAAGCATCCGTCAAAGAAGCGAACGAAATCTTCAAGCAGGAGAAGATCAAGAAGTAATTAAAGATATCTGGTTTTTTTCAGTAATCACATCAAATATCTTGACCCTCATATCCTTTTTTGATAATGTTTCTCCGTCCGATAAGACCTCTGGGCTTGGTCTTATCGGAGTCTCTGCTATATTATCATTCAGGAAAAGTTATTCTAAGAAAAAAACAGCAAAAGATCAGGAGGCACCCTGTTTTCTTCTGCACATCCCTCGTAAGCCTCCCAGAAATTATTGTGAACCTTGAAATTTCCAGTATCCATGGTTTTAATCGAAGAGCCCATATTAATTTCAATAGGTTAAATGACAATCAAACCTTTAATAATAGGCGGAATTATTTTATCACAATATAATATTTCCGTCTAATATCTGTTAGGGCTTTCTATGAGACACAAATCATATGGAGACGATTTATATCCAGAACTTGAGCGCCTCGGCGTTCCAAAAGTATTGCATATGTACTCACTGAACCAGTTTCATATTTTGGACCGTGACCGTGTTTCCGCTTGGCTTAAAACTGAAGAAGCTAAAGCGGCTGAACGTGCAGAGGACCGTTCTGAAGAAAACCTATCCATTTCACGCAAGGCTTTACGCAACTCAGAGCGCGCCACCAAAATTGCAATTAGTGCAATCGTATTGAGTATTATTATGGCTATCCCACTAATTATTGAATTCATTCGATGGCTCCTTAAAAAAATTATGCCCTAACCAATCGCTCAACCGGATGGCTTACAGCCACCGGTTAGCTCTCCGTAAAAAACACGGGGTTACGTTTCAGGAGGCAGCTACAATCTTCGGTGATCCTTTGGCAATTACATTTGATGACCCAGATCATTCTTTAAGCGAAAACCGATATATCACCTTTGGGCTGTCACTCCAGAAACGGCTAATTGTTGTTTCCCACACTGAACGTGGAGACCGAACAAGAAT
>VGSS01000110.1 GCA_016874935.1 Deltaproteobacteria bacterium
GGCCCGGGAAACCTACGCTTCTGGCAGATATCGATGGAAAACCTTTCTTGGGACTTCCAGGCCATCCTGTCTCTGCGATGGTCATCTTCCATCTCTTCGGAAAACCTCTTTTGAAAATCCTGTCCGGTTTATCCGATGAGATGGAGCCACAAATCAAATGGAAGGTGAAAGCCGGCCGCAATATCCCATCCGTGGCAGGACGGGAAGATTACGTGAGGGTAACATTGGAGGAGAAGGGTGGGACTCTCTGGGCTTATCCTGTCTTCGGAAAATCCGGAGCCATCTCCCATCTGGTCAATGCCGATGGACTCATCAGGATCGGCATCGATGATGAAGGATTGGAAGAAGGGGAAGTAGCAGAAGTAATCCCGATTTAAAATAGAAACCCGATGCATACTTCGGTAGGGGATCAGGTTACCAGAAAATCAGGTGGCAGGATACCAGAGTATCAGGATATCAGGGAAACAAATGGTCAGAAGTCTCTAAACCTGATACCCAGATGTTCTGATATCCACAACCTGATAACCTGATGTCCTGATAACCGCATTTCGAACCTTAAGTATTTTTATGAAACGTAATATCTATCTCAAAAAGAAATCTTTGGACGAAGCCAAAGGGATTGCTTCCAACCTTGCTGACCTTATTCGTCTCGGCGCTGAAAAAATTCCGGTCATACGGGCATTGGGCAGGGTGACAGCCGAGCCTCTCTTTGCAAAAATTTCTTCCCCTCCCTTCCACTGTGCGGCCATGGATGGCATTGCGGTCACAGCAGAATCGACTTATGGGGCGACCGAGGATTCTTCCAGAGTGCTGACCGTTGGTGAAGAAGCCTTCTTCGTCAATACAGGTCATCCGGTCCCTCCAGGAATGAACGCAGTAATTATGATTGAAGAGGTTCATCAGATTGACCCGGAAAGGGTGGAGATCATGGGGGCTGCTCATCCCTGGCAGCATGTGAGGGCCATTGGTGAAGACATTGTTGCAACAGAGATGGTCTTCCCTGAAAACCATAAAATCACGTCCTACGATATTGGAGCCTTATTGGCGAGCGGTCATCAAGAGATATGTGTGAAGAAAAAACCGAAAGTTCTGATCCTTCCAACCGGATCGGAACTGATAGAACCAGACGAGGTCAATCTTTCGGAGCCAATATCCAAGATCATCGAGTCCAATTCTTATGTCTTAAGCCATTTGATCTTTGAAGACGGAGGAGAACCTGTCAGGCACCCCATTGTCAAGGATGATTTTCAGAAGATCAGAGAAGCCCTGCTTTCAAATCATGAAGGGGTTGACCTGATCCTGATCATCGCAGGCTCCTCCGCTGGTTCGGAAGACTATAGCCGGTCGATCGTTGAAGAATCCGGAGAGGTCTATGCCCACGGGATCTCCATGATGCCCGGAAAACCGACCCTCCTGGGAAGATTCAAAGACCGGCCGATTATCGGAATCCCCGGATATCCTGTTTCGGCCATCATGGCCTATGAGGAATTGGTGAAACCGATCCTTTATCAGGTCATCCATCTTTTCAGACTGGAAAGGCCCAGGATTAAGGTTTTCCCAACCCGAAAGATCCCATCAAAATTGGGAACAGAAGAATTCTTAAGGGTGAAGGCAGGAAAAGTGGGAGAAAAAATCTATGCCTCTCCCCTTCCCCGTGGTTCCGGGATCATCACCTCTCTGACAAAGGCGGATGGAATCATTCGAATCCCCTCTCTCTCAGAGGGCCTGGCGGAGAATCAGGAAATAGAGATGGAACTTCTCAGACCTCTTGAGGAAATCCTGAATACTGTTGTGATGGTGGGAAGCCATGATCTCACTCTCGACATCCTGGCCAATCTCCTTGGGAAATATTATCCTCCCGTCTTTCTCTCCTCCCATTCCGTGGGAAGCTTAGGAGGAATCCTCGCACTAAAGAACGGGATCTGTCACATCGCCGGTCTCCACCTTCTCGATCCTGATACAGGGGAGTATAATTTTTCTTATATCCGAAACTACTTAAAAGGGATCGAAGTCAAGATTTTTAGCCTTGTCGATCGTGAGCAGGGCCTGATCGTCCAGCGCAAAAACCCGAAAGGACTGAAGGGTTTGGTGGATCTTCTCCAGGAGGATATATCCTTTATCAATCGTCAAAAGGGCTCCGGGACCAGAATCCTCCTTGATCATGAACTCAGAGGCCTCTCCATCGATCCGGGTCAGATCAAAGGATATGAGAAGGAAGAGTTTACGCATATGGCCGTGGCCTCCCTGGTTTCCAGCGGCATAGCCGATGCCGGATTGGGAATTCTGCCTGCGGCCAGGGCCATGAATCTCGATTTCATCCCTGTTGCAAAGGAACGCTACGATCTCGTCATTCCATCCATCCACGTCGGAGATGAAAAAATCAGGAAGGTGATCGAGGCAGTTCGCTCTAAAAAGTTTAAAGAAGAAGTCCTTCGGATGGGGGGCTATGATGTATCAAGAACAGGAGAGGAACTTCTCTGATTGCGGAATGCGGAATGTAGATTGCGGATTTAAAACCAGAAATCATTAAATCACTATTTCTTATTCAATGGATTTCGTTCCGAAATCCGCAATCCGAAATCCGAAATTAATTTATGTTATTCGATCCTTACAGACGAAAAATCAATTACCTTCGCATTTCGGTGACAGACCGTTGTAATCTCCGCTGTCGCTATTGTATGCCGGAGCAAGGACTTCCCCTCACTCCTCATGAAGAAGTGCTCACCTATGAGGAGATCTTAAGGATTGTCCGTGTTTTTACGAAAGAAGGGATTTCAAAGATTCGCTTGACTGGCGGGGAACCCCTTGTGAGAAAAGGGATTGTCGATTTTCTCTCCCGGCTTTCTGAGATTGAGGAGATCAGGGATTTGAGCCTGACAACCAATGGATTGCTCCTGAAAGATTATGCCGTGGATTTGAAGCGGGCTGGGTTAAAGAGAATCAACATCAGCCTCGACACACTCAACCGCGAGAAATTTTCTATGATCACCAGGAGAAACGGTTACGAAAACGTATGGCAGGGAATTGAAGAGGCAATGAAGGTTTCTCTTTCTCCGATTAAAATCAATATGGTCGCCATAAAGGGGTTCAATGACGATGAGATTGAGTCCTTTGCCCTGCTCACCCTGCATCATCCGCTCATTGTGCGGTATATAGAATATATGCCCTCAGGAGAGGAATGGAAAGAGGGCAATATTGTGACCATCCCTGAGATAAAAAGTCGTCTCGAAGAGATGGGAAAGCTCACCGCCATTCCTTCTGATGAATGGGATGGCCCTGCCCGTCGATTCCGCTTTGAAGGGGCGATCGGAGAGATCGGATTGATCGGACCGGTGAGCGACCATTTCTGCGAGGCTTGCAATCGCCTTCGCTTGACACCGGACGGAAAGATCAGGACCTGCCTGTTTTCAGATGATGAGATTGATGTGAAGGGATTTCTCAGAAATGGCGGAAGTGATGAAGATTTAAGGAAACAACTTCTTGTGGCTTTAAATACGAAGCCGGAGAGGCATCATATCAATACGCACCAGTTTAAAAAATGTCAGAGAAATATGTCTGCGATAGGAGGATAATTCAATTTCTGATTTCGGAATGCAGATTGCGGAATTTGATAAATCATCGTTGTGCCCAAATGTCACCCTGAACTCGGTTCAGGGTCTCCTTCGTGAGATTCTGAAATAAGTTCAGAATGACAGAAGTAAGGCATCTATTCCTGAATTTTTGTGAATATTAAAAGCTATGCGCTCTGCGCTATGCGTTATTGGAGGAAACCATGCCAAAACTTACTCATTTCGACAAAAAGGGTCGGGCGAAGATGGTGGATGTCAGCGGCAAGGCAGAGACGCTGAGGGAAGCCATTGTCCGGGGCTCTATCTATATGAAGCCCGCAACTTTTAAAAAGATCATGTCTGGCAAGATGGCAAAAGGAGATGTCCTCTCTGTGGCGAAGGTGGCAGGAATTATGGCTGCAAAAAGGACCTCTGAAATCATCCCGATGTGCCACCCCCTCAATCTCTCTCATGTGGAAGTCAATTTTTACCCCATTGAAAAGGAGAGCCGGATCGATATCGAAGCCAAAGTCAGGATTAAGGCCAGGACCGGAGTTGAGATGGAGGGTTTAGTGGCTGTGGCTGTTGCAGGTCTTACGATTTATGATATGTGTAAGGCAATTGACCGGGGAATGGTGCTTACCGACATCCATCTAGTTAAGAAAACTGGAGGAAAAAGTGGGACGTATGTAGTTCGGAGTTCGGAGTCGGGAGTTCGGAGTAAAGGATGAAAAAAAATCAAAAAGGAAAGGTTCTCGCCGTAAACATTAGTGAAGAAAAAGGCACAAAGAAGACAAATGTCGAATCCTGCACCCTTTTAAAAGATTTCGGTTTAAGGGGGGATGCCCACGGTGGTCCCTGGCACAGGCAGGTCAGTCTTTTAGCCAATGAATCGGTCGAGAAGATGAAAGCCAAGGGATTGGCAGTGGGTTATGGTGATTTCGCAGAGAATATCACGACAGAAGGCATTGACCTCGTTCACATTCCCATCGGAACGGATATCCGCATTGGAGACTCCATCGTCCTCCGTGTGACCCAGATTGGAAAGGAGTGCCATGAGCGCTGCGCCATCTACTATCAGGCAGGGGATTGCGTGATGCCCAAAGAAGGAATCTTCGCTGAAGTCATAAGCGAAGGAGAAGTGAAGGTAGGAGATGAAATCATTACCGGTTAATTGAGTCCATTGGGTTGCTTGGGTTACTTGCGTTGCTTGTGTTATTTGGGTTTCTTGAGTTTCTTGAGTTATTAACTCAATGAACCCAACGAACTCAACGAACTCAACAAACTCAATAAACCTCATAGAGGGAACTATGTTCAAAGTAGCCATTCTGACTATCAGTGACCGGGGTTCCAAAGGCGAGCGGGGGGATTCGAGTGGTCCGCTCATTCAGGAGATGATCAAAGACCTGCCTGCTCAAATCATCCATTACGAGATTATCCCTGATGAAAAAGAGCAAATTGTTGAAGCTTTAAAAATTTGCGCAGATGAATTGAAGGCAGATCTCATCCTCACCACAGGAGGAACAGGATTGAGCCCGCGGGATGTGACGCCGGATGCGACGCTGGATGTGATCGATAAGGAAGTTCCCGGATTTTCTGAAGCGATGAGAGCTGAAAGCCTCAAGAAGACCCCTCATGCGATGATTTCAAGGGCGGTCTGCGGAATCCGGGGGGCAACTTTGATTGTCAACCTTCCAGGAAGCCCGAAGAGTGTAAAAGAAAATTTAGAAGTGATCCTACCTGCATTACCTCATGCCTTATCCAAACTAAAAGGCGATCCCACCGAATGCGCCCAAGAGTAAGACCGTCAGGCCAGACTGCCCATTTTGGCGAATGACCTCAGAACCATTTTCTCTCTTTCACCTACTAATATTGCTCTCGAATGATTCTGAAGTTCAACGATTACTGGTGGAAATCAGGGACTCCAATTCAATAGTTGAAAATCATACCGTACGATGAGGTCGATCCCTATTCTCTTATTAACATACCTTCAGATCTTCCTGAAAATTTCGACCAATAGCCTACAATAAATTTGCTTACTCCCAAGCGGTAGAGGTAATTCTTAGAATCATTTGGATATTCAATAGAGCAGTCTCCAAATTTGACCTTAAAATTCCGTGGAGCAATTTTCTCTAATTCATAGATCTTATACTTAATTCCAGCCCACCAAAATAGCTTGTCATCCTTTATCGTTACGGCTTGGATTGGCGTAACAAAGTCTAAGAAACTCTTTTCATCAGGAGTTAGTTCCACCTTTCTTACTTCGAGGATAAGTTTTAGCATAGGTAATTTACCATCGCGACCATAAGAAGTCCCGATATACCTGTTCTCATACCTTTCAAATGTCACTTTTCTCAACACTTTGGGATCACCGTACAGAAATCTGCCCCATAGGGCATCTTCGGTAGTGACCGGCATTTCGAGACAATACCAGACTGAAATCTCTTTTTCATTTGGAGATTTCTTATACTTGACGAGGATATCGATCATTGACTTAATATAGGGTGGCCCCGATTCCATCTTATAGAAATCTCTCACTGCCACTCTACAAAGAGGTTTTTCGGGCATGCTGAAGATACTCGGGATCAATTTTTTGTATTCACTGATATTGGTGACTTCGAAATAAGCAAATATTTCCTCACTTTCCAGATAAATATGCTTTACCGGAGATCGGCTCGGACGTTTGATAACTTCTTCCGAATCCGTTGCACAACCAAAGTAAGAAAACATTAAAATTAGAATCAAAATGATTTTGGAAAATTTTATTTTTTCCATGATAGGGACCTTCTCTTCGATGGGCTAAATTAATTTCTTACACTGATTCAACCTCTCCTCCATTAACTTTTTTATACGAAGGGATCTGTCTTGATCACTTAGCCCACTCCTGACAGCCTCTGCTATCTGGTCGGCTAATTCCTTATCGTTCATGGTTTCCCTGACCCATCCTTCCAATTCGTTAAAATCGAGGCGAGGATGTAGATCGTTTAGAAGGGAGACAACTTCTTTGAAACTATACATCGTTACAGGCATTAACCCTGAACGTTCTCGCAAACTAAATCCATTTAAGCGATCTTCAAAAACGACCTCAGTAAAAATCCTCTTGACCAGTTCCCGAGAAGGATTTTTCAGTTTCCTCATGTTCGTCAAGCCCCTAATTTTCCTTTTTTCTCGAGTTCGTCTGCAACTGATTTGAGGCCCAGTGATTCTAAGGTTCTTCTCTCAGGCCACCCCGAGCGGGTATCCCAACCTTCGAGGTTATAGAATCTAGTTTTGAATTCCTCAAATTTACCTTTATTAAGATACCTACCATTGACGCGAATGTATTTCCATTCGCCACCTTCTCTACCCGGCAAATAATACACCGCAAAGTTTCCTGACCCTGCATAGGGTACATGATAAATGTAATCGGAGAAATGGACCATGTTTCTATGTCGACCTTGAAGAGTCCAGATGGCATTATCAAGGTTCCAGATCTTTCTACCCAATTCCATCCCATCAGCGAAACTGAATTTCTTTCCAGTCACTGCATTAAAGAACCTTGGCTCTCCTTCCCCAGTAAGGCCTCGGTAGCCTGGGATTCTCGTATTAATTAAGTCTGGCCATCTTTCATCACAATACAAGACCGATTCTTTCCAGAACCTTGTGTAGTGTCTGTCCCAGGCGACAAGTTTGGCCATATGCTCAGAGTAGATGTTTTCAGTGCTATAGTCGAGCATCAAAGGGTTGTTTTCATAAGGGACTAATTTTTCTGCAAAAAGTTTTACTACCTGCTCTGCCGGAGGCTGAGGTGTTTTCCCTGCCCAAATAGCATTGCTTGGTACCCAGAAAAGGAATGTAAAGTCGTGTTCATTGATATCCCGATCACCTAAAATAGACCCATAACCCCATTCAACCTCAGCCCTGGGATCATAACCATGCTCAGGAAGACCCCAATAGGGATAGTAAAGGATGCCCGTCTTTAAGTCCTCTTCTAATCTGCCCCATCTTTTAGCCGCCCTGAAAAAGCCTTCCGCGAAATCATCACCAATTCCTTTTCTGTATGCGATCATCCTTATAAACTGTTCGGCAAATTCAGTCTCTCCCAACTTATTGAAGTCAAGGTCACACTGAATCTTACCCCTGGGGCCAAGGACGCCCATTTTCAGCAAAGCTATGATGTAAGCAAGACCTCTCGATGCTTCATAGGCATTGATGCCATACCGCTGAAGCAAATCAGTGGCTATGTACGCAGAAGAGGTCTGTCTGCCTCCGTGTTTCCATTTATCATAGCCTTGATAGAAGGATGTCTCTTCACAGGTAGACTCATTCCCGTAGCCTGTATCCGATCTTTCCTTGCATCCCTGGTGACATCCGATACAGGCCTGAAGTCTTGCTTGCTCATTCCTTTTCCAAAAGATATTTTGCGGTCTTATTCGGCCAAACCTGGAGAACCATGACGTACCAATATTTTTAAGATCCGTGGAATATTTGGCCTGGGCCCATAGGCGTGCCTCCATGAGTCCTTTTGGATCCGCGACCTGAACAGCTCCTGTCCCGATGACACTGACGGCTTTCAGTTTCTTGGAACCCCAGACTGCCCCGAATCCTCCTTGACCTGCTGAATGACCAGCATCATGGATGAGGCAAGCAATCACACTCAGGTTTTCTCCTGCAGGACCAATCGTTAATACTGCGGGGCGCTGGGTAGTCCTTTCTTCCGAACCCAATTCCACCCAGTTTCCATATCCACGGCCGCTTACCTCTCACCAGATCATTTCCTGGGTCTTCCAAGTATCCAGGCCCCATAGGTGACGGGCATCCTTGATCTTGACATCTTCGTTTCTGATATCGACCCAAGCGGGTTTATCCGCCTTTCCTTCGATGACGATTCCATCCCAGCCTGCATATTTCAGCATGGGAGCAAACCTTCCACCAAAGTTGCTCCTTGTAAACCATCCAATGGGATAAGACTGAATTCCAATCCCTTGAACCTCTGTCCTGCTTGAGGCACCAGGAACCAAAGTTCCAGATAGGGGAGAGGTCATGATGGTCACCACATTTCTTGGATCTAACCCATTGAGCGTCTTATCTTTGACAAGGTCCCAGAAAATGGCCGAACCCATCCCATGTCCGCCAACCCACTGCTCATAATCCTTGGTGTCAATAGTGGAGGTTTTTCTATCCGTCAGATCGATTCTTAAGATCTTGCCAGCATATCCATTCATTGGCCAAATCCCCTATGCCCTATGCTCTATGTCCTTTGGCTTTTTGTTCTAATCCGTGGAATACCCCAGCTTTTTCCAGCTCTCTCCCCTCAAATTGACTTTGTATCCTGTATCACCCTTCTGAGTGGGGATCTGCTTCGTAAACTTAATAGCAGAAAGGGGACATACTTCCACACAGGCCTGTTTTCCTTTCACTCCTCCCTTCTCACTCCAGAAAGGAGCATCGGAACAGAGATCGCACTTCAGGGCCTTTTTCTTTTCAGAATTCCATAAAACCCTTCCTGGTTCATAGGGGCAGGCCTGAACACAGGACTTACAGCCGATGCACTTTTCCACATCGATTATCCTGACATTCCCATTCTTTTTGTCAACATAGAGTGCCTTCTCAGGGCAGGCCTCCACGCATGGAGCTTCAACACATTGCCTGCACTGGGCTATGGTTACGTCATCGGGAAATTTAGCAAAGGAATTCTGAAGGATTTGCATTCGGGCGTAAGAAAGATTTTCTGTCCCTTCATGAACCAGAGAACATGCGAGCATACAGGATAAACAGCCCTGGCACTTCTTGGTGTCGACAAGGAGATATCCCTCAGAGGCTGGAATCGCTGCAATAGCATCGTCTAACCATATCAGATTTGGGAAGGCCCCGGCTCCGATGGCAACCGTTCCTGTAAATTTTAAGAAATCCCTCCGAGAAATTCGTACAGCACCCTTTTTCCGTTTCCTCTTTCTTTGATCGCCCATTGATCGATATCTCCAACGCTCTAATGACTTTTGATCGTGGTCAAAAGGCAGAAAAAAATAAGACACGAGACCCTCAACGGGATATTCAGACTTCCCTTTGGAAGCTTTATTTTGGCACCTTCTGGAAACTCCTTCTTATAACATACCCTAAAAAGTTACAAGCTGGATTGTGAGGTTGATTGGAAACAGGTAAGTTATTTTTCGTGAAAAAGATATCATTAGAAGTTGAATAAGTCAATCAATAAAAGGCCTTCAATAAAAGTCCTTGTGAAAATTATCTTTTAAGGATTATCGCTGGAAAGCTGGCATAAAGTACTTAATACTCACTTTGTGGACTACAGGAAGAAAGCCTTAAGGTCCCTTGGAAAAAAGTTGGGGTCACCCATTAAAAGGCACCTGTCAAGAGAAAAAAGTATTCCTAAGGTAAGGGGAGTCTCTTCTTCCCCTTCCGGCGTTCCCATCGGAGTGGGCGAATCAAATCGATAGAATCATCCCCATCTCT
>VGSS01000111.1 GCA_016874935.1 Deltaproteobacteria bacterium
TAATACCGTTATGCTTTCCATTGCGCCGGGGGATGCTTTGAGGCAATACCGTCCATTTAGAGATATAACGAAGGTCAGCGAGTCCTATTGAGCCCGATACCGTTGGCTTTGCCAACATCCCGCCAAATGTGAACTCCACTTCATGTCCAGAGGGTGGCGGTGAGTTCTTAAAAAATATGACCGCCGATGACACCAGGGCATCACCGAACTGAACATTATTCGGATCGAAGCGATGAATGCGAGAAAGCGTTACCCGCTCCATCAGGAACTCTTTTACCCTGTGGCCATAATTCACATCCATAAATTCACTCGGGATGAGCCATGCTCCGACGCCTTCCTTCGCCATCCACGCTTGTGACAAAACCATGAAATATGTGTATAAACCGCCCAACCCATTCATCTCGAGGTTGAGATAACGGGCAATTGATCGTTGCAGTTCCCGTTTCTGAATCTGGCTCAGATGATGGTGGCGAACATATGGAGGATTGCAGACTACAAGGTTGTATTTTGCAGCTTCGGCCTTCGGTGGCTCGGTTGTTGTAAAATCGGCAGTATAGAGACACAAACCGGTTTCCTTCCATAGACGCTCTGCTGATTCAGCGCAGTATGGATCGATCTCGTAACCGACCGCAGCTTCGATCCGTGAAGGTGATATTTGACGGAGCAAGGCCGAATAGAAGGGGCCGGTTCCAAAGCCGGGTTCAAGAAAGCGGATCTTTAAGCGTGAGGAGAGCAAGGGAACGGCATAGGCTACAATATCAGAAGCCAATTCCGGTGGTGTGGCGAACTGACCAAGTCGGTTACGCTCTGATTGTCCCTTGTCAGCGTCTATTCGCTCTTGGAGTTCGAAGCGAGCCCTCTCCCGGTCTTCCATAGTGACCATGCCTACAACCCGAATGCAACTAAGTCGTCTATGCGATGTTCCCAAACCCAATCAATTCCTTCGGAGGCTTCATATCCGAGATAACCGCTATCGAAATAGCCGCATAGGAAAAGGATGTATCGAACACGGTTGCCATGCTTTCTTCGAAGTTGGCCAACTTTTGCAGCTTCCTCTTTTCGACGCTTGTTGACGTTGGTGAAATCACCGGCCGATTTCGCTTCAATCATCAATGGAAACTTAACACCTTTCCCCTTAAGCGGCATCACTGCCGCATCGACAGGGATGTTGACTGACTTGTTGTCCTCCTTTAACCCCGGCACGTTTAAGCGAAGAGCGAACATTCCTCGTTTCATCTTATCCAGCGTAATCTTTCCCGACATATCGCTGTAACCGCGATCCTCAAGCCACTTTTTGATTTTTTCAAGCTGCCGCTTCTCTTGAGCATTGCGAACGATGGGATCAGCGTTGGCTCCACAGAGCCGATCCGCCACAATCGTAGCAGTTCGGTAAACCTCTTGCTTGGTTGGGTTACGATGCCCCGCAAGCCATGGGAAAATATCAATGTCCACCAACCGGATAATCATCTTAGTAATCTTACGAAGATTGGTGTCCAATGCTGTGGCTTTCATTTGTGGCGGGAGCCGATGCTCCAACTCCATGTTGTTCACGAGGGATTTTGAGATTCCGGCAAGACCAACCAGACGGTCACGGGCAATTGGGGGAGCAGTAGACATGCGGAGAGCGAAAAGGATAGAAGGATCGCTACGGAGTTCTTCCGGCGTAAGATTCCGAAAGTGTTTTGTCCGGTGAAGCATGTCTTGGACATGCTTGGTGGCCTTTACACGCTCTTTCCGGTATGTGCTTGGAGCAAAATGAAGGAACCATTTGTTGTATAAGTCTACAGAACGAGTGATGTCCTCTTTCCAAAGGTGCGGTTTGTTGAGGTTGACTCCCATTTTCACCATAGCCCTATATGTATTTCAGCGGCCTAATGTTATGTCAAAGTATTTTTTGTTTACGGGATTCGAAAGTCCTCATGAACGTTGCTCAAAGTAGTCAATTTTATAAAATTTTCTAATACACTCTTCCTTCCTGATTGCTCATGGCAGTAATTAAGGTGCGCATCCAGAAAGTTTCGGATGCCTCGGATTATGATCCCATCCTACTCATTTCCTCCCTCTCCGTCAAGTTGCATTTTTAGCTGCGTTGGAAGGCTTTTATAATTCAGCCTAATTCAACCTGCCTTTCTTTTTCCTCTTTTCCTCTTTGAGGCTGCTTTTTCAATTCAAATTATATTATCAGACCGCCCCTCTATCAAGTCAATCTTCTCTATTGGTGTCAAGAAAAAATTTCACTAATCTTCGAGGCGGATGGCGCGTTTGAGGATCTTGCCGGTGTGACTTTTGGGTAGGTCTTCGACGACCCGGATGATTCTGGGGTATTTATAGGGGGCTACTCGCTCCTTGACAAACTTTACCAACTCCTCTGAGATAACACGTGCCTCCTTTCGAAGCACGACGACTGCGGCCACTTCTTCTCCCAGATCAGGATGTGGAACTCCCAGCACTGAGGCCTCCACTACATCCGGATGGGTATAGAGAATCTCTTCAATCTCCCGCGGGTAGACATTATATCCTCCCCGGATGATCATCTCCTTCTTTCGATCCACAATATAGATGTATCCATCTTCATCCCTGCGGGCCAGGTCGCCTGTATGTAACCATCCTCCTCGAAGACCTTCAGCTGTAGCCCCGGGCTGGTTGAGGTATCCTTTCATCACGCCGGGTCCCTGGATGATCAGCTCTCCTACTGTTCCCTCGGAGACATCTTCATCCTGATCATTCACAATGCGCGCCTTAAATCCGGGGATGGGAACGCCAATGGATCCGGGCCGGGTTGGTCGGCCAAAGGGGTTCTCCACACACACTGGCGAGCACTCGGTGAGACCGTATCCCTCATAGATCGTGGTTTGGAACCAATTCTCAAATCGTCGGAGCACTTCCACCGGAAGGGAGGCGCCGCCTGAAACACAGTATCTGAGGCCGGATTTCCTTGGCGGACAACTATCAGCCAACTCAGACAACCTGTTGAAAATGGTGGGCACAGCGATCAGGATCGATTTCTCCTCCTCTTCGATGGCGGAAAAGAGTTCCTCAACATCGAAATGGGGCCAGAGCCGGATGGTCAAACCGAGATAGAGTGAGGCGTTTAAGACGCTCGTCTGCCCATAGATATGAAAGAAAGGCAACACACCGAAAACAACAGCATCGGGATCGGTTGAACGCATGTTGGCAACGGTCATGGCGTTATTTGCAAGATTGTGGTGAGTGAGCATGGCTCCTTTGGGACGACCGGTTGTGCCGCTTGTGTAAATGATGGCCCAGGTGTCATCATCCCGTCTTGGATGGGGTTGAACTGGCTCTGTATCAATGAAGAGGTCCTTCAGGGCGAGGAATCTCTGGTCCTGCGATACGTCCTGGGCAATGCGCAGATCCATTGTCGGAAGATGCTCCATGACCTGGCGGGGGTGTTCCAGATAGTCCTTGTGGCCAATGAAGGCCCGCGCGCCGGAGTCCTTGAAAATGTGTTCGAGCTCTCCCACCCTGTAAAGGAAGTTGACCGGAAGGACCACGGCCCCGACTTTGGCCAACGCATAGTAAACCATGACCCACTCGATGGAGTTGGGCATCATCAAGACGCAGACATCTCCGGCGCGGAGTCCCGCACGAATCAGGCCGTGAGACAGACGATCCACCTGCCTGTTCAATTCTTCATAGGTGATAGTCCGATTAAGAAAACGAATGGCCGGATGCCCAGGCCGACGTGCAGCACTCTCGGTAAGAAGGCTGGAAATATTCATAAGTTCACAAGATCAAAATCTAACGGTAAGGGGAACGAAGCCCGTATCGCCTATAAAAGGCTACGTCGGTGTTTAAATCATTCACACGTAACCCTAACCAATAGACGAAACGCCTACCTGCTACAGTCCCAAGTAAGTTTTTCGCAAGACTTCATCCTGAAGCAATTGGTCGCCGGTTCCTTCGGCGATGATTTTTCCGGAGGAAAGAACATAGTTGCGGGTGGATAATTTAAAGACTGTGCTCACTTCCTGTTCGATGAGCAGGACAGTGATTCCGAGCTTACTGATCTCTCCGATCTTCTGAAAAACTTCAGTCCGCAAAAGAGGGGCAAGACCTGTTGAAGGCTCGTCAATACAGAGCAGTTTGGGTCTGGACATCAATGCCCTTCCAATGGCAAGCATCTGCTGCTCACCACCGGAGAGCGTTCCTGAAATCTGGTTAGACCGATCCTTAAGCACTGAAAAGAGTTGATAGGCCTTGCCCAGGTTTTGCTGGATTTCATTTTTATCTTTCAACAGGTAAGACCCGGCCATGAGATTATCAATGACGGTCATTTCCCGAAATGGCCTTCGTCTTTCTGGGCAGAGGATCAGTCCACGTTTCACAATTTCATGAGCAGGAATTTTGTCAATTCGCTCTCCATCAAACGTGACTGTTCCTTCAAGGGCGATTTCGCCGTGGGTTGACCTCCGCGTGATCTCTCTTTCCCAGGCGACCAAGCCAGTGATAGCTCTTAACAGGGTTGATTTACCGGCTCCATTGGGACCCACCAGGCAGACCAGTTCACCCGTATCCACCCCCATGCTCAAATGATTAATGAGCATGGCCTTGTCATACCAGACCGACAAGTTGGCAACTTCGAGCAGCAAACCTATGTCCCTCCTTTTCCAAGGTAGGCTTCAATCACAAACGGGTTTTTGACGATTTCATCTGGCGTTCCATCTGCAATGAGGTTTCCGAAATTGAGGACGATGATCCGATCCACAATCTTCATCAGCCATTGAAGCTTATGTTCGACAATGATCATGGCCGGCCCCTCGCTGTGGAGACGCCCAAAACGGCCGCCCTTGTGCAGACGCCGGATGGATTTGGCCATGAGGTCGGTCTCGGCAGGAGAAAGCCCTCCGAAAGGCTCATCGAGAAGAAGCAGATCCGGTTCCGTGGCCACGGCCCGCGCCACTTCCAATCTTTTCAGGTCGCCCTGGGAAAGGGTGGAGGCTTTTTCAAGCGCCATGTCCGAAATGCCTGAAAATTCGAGAGCATCCATGGCCTTTGCTCCAAGTCGCTTAACCCATTCGCCTCTCTTCATGGCGCGCGGGGAGAGACAGGAGACCATGACATTGGCGATGATCGGAAGGCGGCGGAAAGGTCTCATATTCTGAAAGGTGCAGGCAATACCCATATTGACAATATCCCAGGTCTTTCGGCCCACTATCTCCTTTCCCATGAACCGAACGCTTCCTCCATCCGGCTTCAGAATGCCGGTCATCAGCCGAAGCAGTGTGGTCTTACCAGCGCCATTCGGACCAATCAGGCCCAGAACCTGATTCCTTTCCATGGAGAAGGTGACGTCATTGACAGCACGAAGGCCGCCAAAGCTTTTACTGAGTCCTTTGATTTCAAGAAAGGATTGGGTCATTTTAAGGCTCTTCTGTCTCTTCTCTCAACTCCCTGCGTGAAACCTTTCCCACATCGGTCTTCGGAAGCTCTCCCCTGAATTCGATAATCTTGGGAACTTTGTAGTGGGCAAGATTCTCTTTACAGAAGTTCATGATCTCCTCTTCAGAAATCTTACCCCTGGCCTCGCTTTCCAGAACCACATAGGCTTTGATGATCTGACCCACTTTGGGATCAGGCACTCCCACGACGCCAGCCGCCTTGATTTGAGGATGCTTGTAAAGGACCTCTTCGACGTGTCTGGCAAAGACCGAATACCCTTTGTATTTAATGAGATCCCGTTTACGGTCAAAGAAGTGGAAGTAACCTTCCTCATCCATGCTGACCAGATCTCCGGTCCTGAGCCACTTTTCTCCGTCAATGTCAATCAATGCCTCTTTGGTTCCCTCTTCCCTTTTCCAGTAACCCTGCATGATGTTTGGCCCGCAAAGAATCAACTCCCCCACTTCGCCAGGAGGCACAAAATTCATGCCTTCATGTTCAATGATTGCAGCTTTCATACCGGGCAGGGGCACTCCGAAAGAACCTTTCTTGGGGCGGTGGATGGGGCTCCCATGACTGATGGCTGTGGTTTCAGTCATTCCATAGCCTTCGAAGATCTTTGTTCCGGTTCTTCTTTCCCATGCCTCAATCGTTGATTCATGAAGGGTATCGGCACCGCAGGCGATCAGTTTGAGACGCTTCCAGTTTACCCTGTCTGTTTTTTCATATTCCTTGAGGTATTCATAGAGGGTTGGGACGCCATAAAAGGCGGATGCCTGATATCTTTCCATAGCGGAAAGGATATCGTCTATGTCGGGTGTGGTGAAGAGGACCATGGTAAAGCCCTGGCAGATACTTCCGAGCATGACAACAACCTGCCCATAGATGTGAAAGAACGGAAGAAAGGCGATGACCAGTTCATTACCTTCCTCAAAGAATGGCCAGAAAACTCTGACCTGTGCCTGCAATGCCACCATATTGCCATGCGTAAGGATGGCGGCCTTGGGAAGCCCTGTGGTGCCTCCGGTATAGGGGAGGGCGGCAATATCCTTGCCCGGATCAATCGTAACTTTTGGAGGCTGGGGTGGATATTTCTTCAAAAGATCCTGAAATTGAATGAGGCCTGCCTCCTTTATAAATTTAGGAGTTGGGACGTGCAAATCGCCATAGACTTTTCCAAAGGCGCTTTTCCCCAGGATCTTTTTTAGCGTGGGGAGGTATTCTGCGATATTGGTTAAAATTACATTTTTGAGATTAACGCCGGCTTTCTCCACATTGTCATAAAGAATGTCCTGGCAGATCATGGTTGTGGAATCACTGTCCTGGAGCTGATGTTTGATTTCATGGCTGGTATAGACCGGGCTGATCGGGGTGATCTTTGCACCGACTTTCAAGGAAGCAAAATAGGCGATCACATACTGGGGGCAGTTTAAGAGGTAGAGGGCGACGGTATCTCCTCTCGACACTCCAAGGGCAGAAAGGGCTGTAGCAAAACGATCTACCTCTTCTTTTAGTTTTGCATAACTGATCTTTTTTCCATAGAAGATCAATGCCGTTTTGCTGGCAAATTTTTCAGCCATCTGATCGAAGAGGTCAGGGACCGAAAGGGCAGGTATGTCCACTTTATCAACAATACCCTCGGGATAATGTTTCAGCCAGGGTTTGGCGGCATAGGCTTCTCTTGGGTTCATATCTCATCTCCGCGTTTAGAGGAAATTGTTATTTTCCTCCCCCTTCAAGGGGGAGGCCTGAAGGGGGATGGGTCTTTTCGGCATTTGCCATTTCATCCCACACTGTTTGTTGCAGCCTGTTTTAAAGTTATGCTTTTGTTTGACCGGGCAAAATTTATTCCATCCCCACCCTTACCCTCCCCTTGAAGGGGAGGGTAAATACCTAATCCAAAGCCGCTGTGCAGATCCGGCATGTATGACGCATGGCGACATTTCTGATTTTACAACGGGGGCATTCTTTCTCTGCCTTATCCCTCAGCCAGCGAAAGAGCCCGTCAGGCATATAGAGAAGAATCAAGAGAACGATGCATGCAAACATCAGTATTCTGTAGTCCTGCCAGAAACGCAGGATCTCCATCAACGGGAAGAGGACGAAGACCGCTCCAATCGGGCCATAGATGGTTGCAATTCCGCCGAAGATAGCCCAGATGACCACCTGGAAAGACATGGAGACCTCAAGGGTTGAGGGGCCTGCAATTCTCATAAAATGAGCGAATAGCCCTCCTGAGATGCCGGCGAAAAAACCGCTGAGCGAGAAGGCCAGAAGTTTATATCGTGTTGTGTTAATGCCGGAGGCCCTGACAGCCAGCTCGTCCTCCCGGATGGCGTGAAAGATAATGCCCGTATTGGAGTCGGTGATCTTCCACATGATGGTGCAAAGACACAGCATCACGATGACCGCTATGTAATAGCTCGCTACACGGGACCGGGCCAAACGGGCGATTCCGGAAATCCCCAATTCTCCGCCTGTGAAATCAGGGAAGGCAAAAACAAGGCCCATCAGGATGATGGGGAAGGCAAGGGTCGTCAGCGCTAAATAGGTCCCTCTGAGCCTGAGGCAGGGGATTCCAATGATAAGGCCAGCCATAACTGCAGCCAATCCTCCAAGCGGAATCGTCCCCCAAGGAGGAATACCCGCATATTTGTTGAGCATGGCCGCACCATAGGCTCCAACGCCAAAGAAGAGGGCATGTCCAAAATTCATCTGACCGGTAAAACCAGAGAGCAGGTCCCAGCTTGCGGCCAGGATTGCAAAGATGCTGGTGAGCGTGAGGATGCGGAGAAGGTAAGGGTCTTCAGTAAAGAGGGGCAAGAGAAGTAAAGCGAGAAAGAAAATCCCCGCCACGACCCTTGAAGGCAGCACCAACACTTCATTTTTAATGATCGAAAAGAGCTTTCTCAAGTAGAAGAAAATGAGGTTCATATTTATCCAGTTAGAAAGTCCCGATATAAGCCGCAGGGGATAAAGCTAACATTTTATTGGTGCGAAACCCGTTAGGGCGCTGAAAACTATTTAGCGTAGTGCGTCTAACGCTTCTTTACATAATCCGTTCACCCTGAGGCTCTCGAAGGGTGAATCATATTGAGAGCTTCCGTTCATGGTTCGACAGGCTCACCACGAACGGGTTGTAAAGGTATTTACGAATCATTACACTAACGGGAACTACCTTTCTTCCTCAAATGAGACACCGAAAAGGCCTTCTGGCCGTATAAGCAGGACCAGGATCATGATGGAAAGGGCTACAGAGCCTTTTAAAAAGGCGCCCATAGGAGCCAGAAAGACGACCATGGCTTCAGCAAAACCCAGAATGTAGGCCCCCAGAAAACTTCCCTTGAGACTGCCCAGACCGCCAAGCACGACCACAGCCATCATCATGATCAGCGGGTGCATCCACATGTGCGGTTCAAGTACTGTGAGAGGAACGACGACAGCGCCTGTAAATGCGGCTAATCCAACTGAGAGTCCCATCGTCATCATCGCCACACGGGCCTCATTGATTCCCATTAAATTAGCCACTTCCCGATCCTGAGCGGTAGATCGTACGGCAAGCCCCAGCTTGGTTCTCATGAGAAGAAGCCATAGCCCACCGAGGATCAACAATGCCGCGCCAAATGTCAAAAGTTGTTGATAAAAAACCTTCACGCCCAGGATGACATGATACCCCTTGATTAACTTTGGGACGCTCAAATAGGAACCCGTAAAGATAAGCCCCATGACCTCTTGAAAGGCCATAGCCAGAGCAATGGTTGCAATCAGGACAGCGCCATGGTGTTCCCTGATGGGATTGATGAAGAGTTTGTAGGAGATGATGCCCAGCAAGGTGACCAGGATGATTGCAGCAACCATGCTCCACAAGGGATGTAAGCCCAATTTATGGGTAGCAAAATAGATGCAATATGCGGCGACCATGTAGAAGGCCGTATGGGCGATATTCACGATGCGGGCTACGCCAAAGATGAGTGAAAACCCGATAGCAAGAAGGGCGAACACGCTTCCACTGATCAAACCGCTCATGACGATGTCAACGAGAAGTGCCATATTTCCTCAAAATATAGATTAAAAAACTTCGTGTGACGGTAAGGGTAACGATGCCCGTTTCGTTAATAAAAGGCTACGGTTGTCGTCTTTTAATTCTTTGACGTAACCGTTACCGGTAACCGATACGGGCTTCGTCACCGTAGCCCTTACCTTTGCTGCCTCCATTTATTTCTTATACTTCTCGGCCATCCAGGGTGGTATCTTATAGGGAACCATTCCTTTGTAAGTGATCTCGGGTGCTTCCGGGGTCGCCTTCCACTTGTTAGGCCAGAAACCCTTTAATTCCCCATCCTGCCATTGAACGCCAAGGGCTGTCAGGAATCCCGGGCCCCATCGGAGCTCATGGAGATGTCGTCCTTCGGCATCCTTCAGGTATGCAACCGTTCCGGAGCAACTCTTGTGAACACGGGTCTCCATGACGGGGATAAGTTTTTCGGGATCGAGAGTTCCAAGCTGCTCAATCACTGGTACAAGTGAGTTGACAATGACAGAGT
>VGSS01000112.1 GCA_016874935.1 Deltaproteobacteria bacterium
GAGATGATTCATCTTGCCGAAACGATCTATTCAGGATCGGTGGCCTGCTCTGCCATGGGATATAAAACCCCTTCAGGAGCCTATTATCCGGATCCTCTATTGGCGAATACGACAAAACATAATGTCACACGTCACATTTATGAAATCTCCCGTTTAGCCCACGATATTGCCGGAGGCATTGTTGCCACCATGCCCTTCCAGGGCGATTTAGAGAGCAGTGAAGTGGGACGTTATGTGAAGAAATATCTGGCAGGCGCCAAAGGCATTCCTGTTGAAGACCGTATGAAGATCCTCAGGCTCATCGAAAATATGAGTGGAGGAACCGCCCTGGTCGAATCCATGCATGGCGCCGGTTCCCCCCAGACCCAGAAGGTCATGTATGGCAGATTGGGAAACTTAGAACAGAAAAAACGCTGGGCCAAACGGATTGTGGGGATTGAATAGGAGCCTGTTCTACCTTAATCTTGTACAATGACGCTGAGGCGGCCATGAAAGTGACAAGGCTCCTGGCCAATAACCCAAGAAAAATCGCACTCGAACATGCTCTCGCCATTTGCAATTTCGTTTATTAATCATTCCTTGGTGAGGCAAATCAAATGAAAGGCTTCTTTAATAAGATCCTTCGGATCAATCTCAAAACCAAAACCTTTAATGAAGAATCCATCCCTGATTCTGTTTATGAATCCTGTCTGGGGGGAAAAGGTCTTGGCACTTATCTCCTCATGAAGGAGAATCCTCCTGGAGTCGATTCGCTTTCGCCGGAAAACAAGCTCATCTTCTGCATGGGCCCGATCACGAATACCCGGATCTATGGCTCCTGTCGGCATGGCGTCTTCACCAAGTCTCCCCTGACCGAAATCTACTCGGAATCCTATTCCGGTGGTAGGGCCGCAGAGTCGATGAGCAGGGCAGGCTTTGACGCCTTCATCTTCGAAGAAGCATCCCAAGAACCGGTCTGGATTGAAATCTCCGACCAGGCAGTACTCTTTCATGACGCAAAAGACTTCTGGGGAAAAGATACATACTTCACCGAAGATGAGGTTCTGAAAAGAACTGATAAGAAAGGGGCGGGTGCGCTGGTCATCGGCCCTGCCGGAGAGAATCTTGTCCGGTATGCAGTCATTGAAAATGATTACTGGCGATCCCTTGGAAGAACCGGCGTGGGCGCTGTGATGGGTTCAAAGAAAGTCAAGGCTATTGTCTTTCATGGGGAGAAAAAACGGGAGGTCGCCTATCCTGACCGTATCGAACAATTTGCAAAACAAACTTTGGAACGAGGGAAAGATAATCCTGGAGTCCAAAATTATAAAAGAATGGGGACTCCCATGCTTGTGGCTATGAACAATGCAGTCGGGGGATTTCCATCAAAATACTGGCGCCTCGGAACCTTCGAAGGGTGGGAAAAAATCAGCGCCGAATCCCTTCTGGAACGATGCCAGGTGAAGCCCACTGCCTGCCTCCGCTGCTTTGTCGCCTGCGGGAATATGAGCGAGGTCCGGGAGGGAAGGCATAAAGGTCTGAAAATCGAAGGGCCCGAATACGAGACGATCTATGCCTTTGGCGGCCTCTGCATGATCCACGAGATCGAAGAGATCGCCTATCTCAATGATATCTGTGACCGTCTGGGCATGGATACCATTTCTGCAGGAAGCCTTTGCGCCTTTGCTATCGAAGCCTCAGAGATGGGACGAATTCAGGAAATAATTTCCTGGGGCGATGTGGACAGGATCGCTCAACTTCTCCATGATATTTCATCCAGGAAAGGGATCGGGGCTATTCTGGCAGAGGGAATCCAGCATGCCGCGAAAACCTGGGAGATGGAAGATGTCGCCATCCATGTGAAGGGCCTTGATCCTGCCGGTTACGATCCAAGAATCCTCAAGGGAATGGGCCTCGCCAATGCCACATCCGATCGGGGAGCCTGCCATTTGAGGGCGACCTTCTACAAAGCCGAACTTGCCGGAATGATCCCAATGGATCAGATGGAAGGAAAGGCAAAACTCTTCCTCGAATTCGAAGACCGGTTTAACATCCATGATTCCCTCATTTTGTGCCGGTTCTATCGAGACCTCTATTGGGATTGGAGTTGCCTTTCCACGATTGTGGAAATAACCACAGGTCTTAAATTGGATGAGACAGGCTTGAGAAAGATTTCTTCCACGATTCAGAATGAGACCAGAAGGTTCAATCTTCGCGAGGGAATGTCTCCGAAGGATGATACCCTTCCGAAACGATTTTTTGATGAGCCCCTCGGCAAAGACGGGAAGACGATCCGGAGGGAAGATTTTCAGAAAATGCTTCAGGATTATTATGCCCTGAGGGGCTGGAGCCCTGAAGGAACTCCACATTAAGATTTTCATTGACAAGTTATATTGAGTCTGGTAGGTTTTTGTCTAATTTTTAAACGAGGTGGGACTAACTCGAAAGGAGGGGTAAACGATGGCTAAGAATATCTCAAGAAGAAAATTTTTGAAGAATGCAGTGATTGGGGGAGCGGCTATCGGAACCGGTTTGGGTAGCTATCAAATCACCTATGGCCAGGCCAAAAAACCGGCTGGACCGATCAAGATCGGCGGTCAGGGCGCTATATCAGGAGCTCATGCTGATTATGGCTGGCAGATGATGGCTGGTGCAACCCTGGCCATTGAAGAAGTGAATGCAAAGGGCGGCATCTTGGGCCGTAAACTTGAGCTGAAGTTTATGGACGAAGAGTTAAAGCCAGCTACAGCAGTCAAGAATGCAAGATATCTTGTTACTGATTGGGGCGCTGATTTCCTCTTCGGTGTCGATTCAAGCGGCAGCGCCATGGCATTGGGTCCAGTTCTGGCAGAATTGAATCGTCTCCATTTCTTCTGCCACGCTGCCACACATCGACTAACTGAAGAACTTGTTGCTCAAAGGGGTATCCCCCAGATCTTTCGTATGGTCGCTCCTGTCTATCAGGATGCTCTTGCGGCCTGGATCTTCAAGGACAATCCGGAGATAAAAAGATGGGCTGGGATCAACTGCGATTATGAATATGGTTATGTGGCCTGGAATCTATTTAAAGAGAATATTAAAAAGTTCCGTCCGGATGTGGAATTCGTCGCGGCAGCATGGGCGCCCTTCTGGACCATGGATTTCTCCTCTCATATCTCCGCGGTGATGGCTGAAAAACCCGACGCCATTTTTGCCACCCCATGGGCAGGCGAAGGCGTCATGCTCCTCAGACAGGCTCTTATGCTCGGGGTCTTTGATAAAATCCATGCCTGGTGGCAAGGAATGGGCGGCTCTGTTGATCTTCTCGAAGGCATCTCCAGAGAGATAGAAGGAGACAAATTTAAAGGAAAACTCTGGGGAACTGCCCGATACATCCACAACTTTCCTGTCTCTCCTGAGAACAAAGCCTTTGTCGATGCCTTCAGAAAAAGATGGGGGAAATTCCCCAACTACTCTGCAGAGGCAAGCTATTCCACGATCTATGCCATCAAGGCAGGAGTTGAAAAGGCAAAATCCATTGATAGAGAAAAAGTGGGAGCCGCACTTGAAGGAATCGAATTAAAGACTCCAGCAGGAGTCCGCCTCATTAGAAAAGAGGACCATCAAGCGGTTTATACCGTTCCTGCCGGGAGGGTTATAAAAAGCCCGGACTATACCATACCCATTCTTGGAGATCTGAGGGTGATTCCGGCCAAAGACTACTTCCGTCATCCGCCCTTTACGCCTGTGGCGGCAACAAAATAATTTTTTCAATTTTCTCCCCCCCTTTCCTCAAACTCCCTCTCCCCTTGCGGGAGAGGGTTGGGGTGAGGGGATAGAGTGCTAAAACATGCTTGAAAAATTAATCTTCCAGGGCTTGATCGGTTTAAGTCTGTCAATGTATCTCTGGCTTCTTGCGGCCGGGTTGACTCTCGTCTTCGGAGTCCTGGGAGTCCTCAATTTTGCCCATGGCAGTCTCTTTATGCTGGGGGCCTATGCGACTTTCACCTTTTACGGAAAACTTGGGCTCAATTTTTGGCTATCCATTCTATTGAGCCTCGTCAGCGTCGGGATCATCGGAGCCATCCTTGAACGATTTTTCTTCCGCCGGATTTATGAAATCGACCTTCCCTATCAACTAATTTTAACATTCGGCTTTATCCTTATCTTCGATGACCTGGTAAAAATGCTTTGGGGAGGAGTCGCCATGATCCCCCCTCTTCCCAATTTCTTTGAGGGTCATTTCCAGATTGTCGGGAGGTCTTTCCCTTACTACAATCTTTTTATTATCTTCGCAGGAGCGGCGGTTGCCCTGCTGCTCTGGTTGACTCTGGAGAAGACCTGGTGGGGACGGATGATCCGGGCCTCGGCCTCCGATAGAGAGATGGCGAATGCGATCGGAATCAATATCCCCCTTCTCTTCACCACGGTTTTCGTCTTCTCAGCCATGCTTGCCGCCCTCGGGGGCGCCCTTGGGACTCCGGTTCGCGTGGTCGCCCCCGGAATAGGAACGGCGATGATCATTCAGGCCTTTGTAATCACGGTCATCGGTGGATTAGGGAACCTGAAGGGGGCTTTTGTAGGGGCCTTGATTGTGGGAATCCTGACCTCCTTTGGCATCCTCCTCTTCCCCATCTTTGAAATGTTTATCGCCTTTGTTGTCATGGCCGTGGTTTTGATGGTAAAACCGGAAGGACTCTTTGGGAAATAACCGGTGCAAAATGAAAAATTAGCATTGGTCAATGATCAATTAAATTCTTCTCAATGCTAATTGCTAATTTTGCAATGTTAATTTTGCATTGAATATTATGAAACTTAAAACCTTACTTCTCATAGCGCTGATCCTCTTTCTTCTCTTCCTTCCCGTATTAGGAGGCAAGTATCTCCTCTATATGGCCATCCACATCCTTATCCTCTCCGTATTTGCCCTGGGATTCAACCTCCTTTTGGGTTATACGGGGTTGCTTTCCTTCGGCCAGGCAGGATTTTTCGCAATAGGCAGTTATGCTTGTGCAAAAATCCTTCTCATCACGCCATCCCTTTTATTGGGAATCATTGCCGGTACGCTCGCCGGAGGTATTTCCGCCCTTATCCTGGGTTATTTCTGTGTCCGGCACACCCGGATCTACTTTTCGATGCTCACCCTCTCCTTCGGAATGATGATTTACTCCTTGGCCTGGAAATGGCGTGAGGTCACCGGAGGCGATGATGGACTGGTGGGCATTCCAAGAGCTCCCTTAGAAATCCCAGGAGTATTCAGCATCAATATGAGTTCGATGGGAAACTATTATTACTTTGTCCTGATCTTTTCGCTCATCGCCATCTTCATCATCTATCAAATCGTAAATTCCCCCTTCGGGCTCACCCTGAAGGGAATCAGGGATAGCGAAAACCGTGTGGCCTATGCAGGGATTTCCATAAGGACCTATCGCCTTCTCTCTTTTACCATCGCCGGTTTGTATGCAGGGCTTGCCGGGTCCTTCCTGCCCCCTCTCGAGAACACGGTTACCCCGCCTATTGCCCACTGGACCCATTCAGCCGAACCTGTCATGGTTACCCTGCTCGGAGGCATCCATACTTTTTCCGGGCCCATTGTGGGATCTATTCTCTTTTATATCATTAAAGACATCATCGTCAGGTTTACCCAGTACTGGCTGATTCTCTTTGGTTCCATTGTCATCTTATTGGTTCTGGTCTTTCGTGGCGGAGTGGTGATATTCTTTTTTGAAAAAATCCTCCCATGGTTTAAGAGGAAATAACGGAAAGCCCTTAAATGCAAGAGCTTCTAAAAACAGAAAAACTTAGAAAATACTTTGGCGTGGTCAGCGCAGCGGATGACGTCGATCTCACCATCGAGAAGGGAAGGTTGACTTCGGTCATTGGCCCAAACGGAGCTGGAAAGACTACCCTGATCAATCTTCTGACCGGAAACATTCTCCCTGATTCTGGAAAGGTCTTTTTCAATGGCGAGGAAATCACCCGCCTGCCTATTCACAAGAGGGTGAAAAAGGGAATCTGTCGTTCCTTTCAAATCATGAATATCTTTCCAAAACTCTCCGTCTATGAAAATCTTCAGATTCCGATTCTGTCCTGCCTGAATCGGAGCATGAGATTTTACAGACCCGCACATTGCCATGTCGATGCCAATGAACGGGTTGATCAATTATTGCAGGAGATTGGGTTGGCGGATAAAAAAGATGCGCCCGCCGGAACCTTATCCCATGGGGATCAGAGGCTTCTCGAAATTGGGCTGGCCATGGCCCCGGAGCCAAAACTGCTCTTCCTCGATGAACCCACCGCGGGAATGAATCCCGTGGAAAGAGTCAGGGTCCTTGAAAATATCAGGAGGTTATCAATTGAGAAAGAGTCCACTTTCGTGATCGTCGAACACGATATGGATATCGTCTTTTCCCTTTCAGACCGCATCGTGGTCCTCCACCGCGGTCAGATTCTGGCTGATGGAACACCCGCTGAGATCAGGCAGAATGAGGATGTCCGAAAGGTCTATCTGGGCGAGGAGATCTTCTGGGAGAAAAAATGACCGCAGAGACCCATTCCCCTATTCTCATCGTTGACCGGATCGATACTTTCTACGGTCAGAGCCATGTCCTCCAGGAAGTCTCCCTGTCCATTAATGAGGGAGAGGTTGTCTCTCTCCTTGGAAGAAACGGAGTCGGAAAAACCACCACGCTCCGTTCAATCATGGGCTTGACTCCTCCGCAGTCGGGTCAGATTTTTTTCGAAGGAGTATCTGTTGCCGGAAAGCCCTCCTTTCAGATTGCGCGGATGGGAATCGGTTATATGCCCGATGATCGCCGAATCTTCCCGGACCTGACCCTCTTTGAAAATCTTGAAATCGCACGCCGACTATCGAGCAAGGGCAAGGTTCAGTGGACTTTTGAGAAGGTCTATGACCTTTTTCCCGTTTTTGTCAATATGAAGACAAGGAAAGGAACCCAGTTGAGCGGAGGCGAGCAGAAGATGCTGGCCCTCGGCCGGGCGTTGATGAAGAACCCTGACCTCCTTCTCCTGGATGAACCCTCCGAAGGACTTGCGCCGCTCATCGTCCAAAACCTGGCCCAGGTGATTGAACGAATCCGAGGCGAAGGGGTGACCATTCTTCTGGCCGACCAGAATCTGAAATTCTGCCGCAAGACCTCGGATCGGGGCTACATCCTTGAAAAAGGCGCGGTTCAGCGCCAGGGCCTGATGGAAGAAATCTGGCAGAACGAAGAAATCGTCAAGAAGTACCTCGTCGTCTGAAATTCCAAATTCTCCCTATCACCCCATCTCCCCATCTCCCCATCACCCCATCTCCCTATCTCTTTGCCACCATCTCCCACTTTACAAAGAACCAATATATTGATAATGAATAGAGGCATGAAAATCCTCCCCCTCAAAATATCCCTCCTCATCATGGGGGCAAGCGGCATCGTCGCCCAGATCGTCCTCCTGAGAGAACTCCTCGTCTCTTTCCTTGGCAATGAACTCACGCTCGGCATCATCCTGGCCAACTGGCTGATCCTGGAGGCCATCGGTTCTTTTGTTATTGGTAAAACGGTGGAAAAGGTCAAAAAGAAGGTGGAGGTCTATGTCTTTCTCCAGATCTTCTTTTCGGTTGCCCTCCCCTTTTCCATCTATCTCTGCCGGATATTTAAAAACATCCTTCTCACCACTCCGGGAGAAGGTCTCGGCTTCCTCCCAATTCTCTACTCCTCTTTCCTCATCCTCCTTCCCGTCTCCATCTCTCACGGCGCCCTTTTCACTTATGCTTGTAAACTCTACTCACGATATGACCGGGAAGATGCCACTTCTATCGGAAAAGTCTATGTCTTCGAGACGATTGGATCTATCATCGGAGGCTTACTCATCACCTTCTTCCTGGTTCAATATTTCAATTCCTTTGAGATTGCCTTCATGATCTCCTTGATGAACGCCCTCATCTCCACGCTTCTCCTCTGGCCGGGAAAGAGACCTCTTTTCCAAATCCGTCACCTCTCCTGTTTCATCTCCATTCTTTACGTCATGCTCTTTCTCTTTCTTCTCCTCTCACCGCTGTCAAACAAGATTCACCTCTCTTCCCTCCAGCGACAATGGAGAGGGTTAAATGTTATCCATAACGAGAATTCGATCTATGGGAATATCACGGTTACACAAAGGGGTGAACAATTCACATTTTTTACAGATGGCCTTCCTTCCGTCACCACCCCTGTCCCTGACATTGCCTCCCTTGAAGACTTCGTTCACTTTTCAATGCTCTTCCATGAAAAACCTGAATCGGTTCTCATTCTGAGCGGCGGCGCTGGAGGAATGATCCATGAGATTTTAAAATATCCGGTGGCACGTGTGGACTATGTCGAACTCGATCCTCTCCTTCTGAGTTTGATCCAAAAATTTCCAACCCCCCTCACCCAATCCGAACTCTCCGACCCGAGGGTGAAGATACACTATACGGACGGGCGTTTCTTCGTCAGCAGAACTCCTGATCGTTTTGACATCATCTTCATCGGGCTTCCGGCTCCCCAGGATCTTCAGACGAACAGGCTCTTCTCAGCAGAATTTTTCTCCATCGTCCGGAAAAAGATGAATCCGGATGGAATCATCGTCTTAACCCTTCCGGGATCATTAACTTATATCAGTCCGGAGCTGAGAGACCTCAATGGATGCATCCTCGACACCCTGAAGGGTATCTTCAAATATGTGAGGATCATTCCGGGAGATACGAACCTCTATCTTGCATCGGACTCAAAGAGTCTTGGCGAGGTCACCACCTCCGAGATGTTTAATAGACTTGAGGAGAGAAAGATTAAAACAAATCTCTTCAACAAAAGCTATATTGAGTATCGACTCCACGAAAGGTGGCTCAACTGGTTTTCAAAATCGATGGAGAGAAAAGAGGTTCACATCAATTCCGATTTTCGCCCCCTCGGAGTCTTTTTCAATCTCTCCTACTGGAACGCCCTCTTCTCTCCTTATCTTTCAAACGTATTTAAGTTGTTCGAGAAAATGAGTCTGGAGTTGACCATAGGCGTCGCCCTTTTTCTGACCGTTTTCCTGGCCATTCTCTTCCTCAAGAAGCCCGGCATCTCCGGCTATTCTCTTCCTTATGCCGTCTTTACATCTGGTTTTTCAGATATGATGTTAAGCCTTGCCATCATCTTCACCTTTCAAACCCTTTATGGCTATCTCTACCACCAGATCGGCCTTCTCATCACCATCTTTATGGTGGGCATTGCCCTGGGTAGTTTTTTTGTCACCCGTCATCTCGATCGAATCAGGAGAGATGCTCAATCCTTCCTCAAAACAGAATTATTGATCCTGCTCTTCGCCCTTCTCCTCCCTTTCGTGCTAACCATCCCTTCCCATCATCTTGAGAACACCACTGTTCATGTCCTCCTCTATGGGACTTTTCTTTTGATGTCTTTCCTCTGCGGCGTTCTTGTGGGACTCCAGTTTCCACTGGCAACAAAGATTTATCTGAGCGCCCGTTCGGAAGGAGCTAGGGTAGGCCATACGGCGGGTTTGCTTTACGGAGCTGACCTCTTCGGAGGATTTTTCGGAGGGCTCTCGGGTGGCGTTCTACTTTTGCCTGTTCTCGGTCTGAAAGAGTCCTGCCTCATGGTCGCAATCATCAAAATGAGCAGCCTAACTCTACTCCTAATCTTCATGAAAATCCAAAATGCCAAGTAAGGATAAGGCTTTAAGGGGTGGAGGACTACGCAGAATTTTGGTTTTAGGGAAAAATGATTGGGGTTGGATGAAATTGAGGCAAGGACGAGGGAGGGCAGAGGTTGACTAAAAAAAATCAATCAGGGGATTTGGGGCGGGATGGATGACGACGGAATGACTTATTTTTAACATGACTTTGAAGCGGGGGAGAAAGTGATGGAGGGGAAAGTGAAAATGAGTCAGGGTGGGCTGTGTTAGTTTTAGGGAGAGGGGGTTAGGTTTTCGAGGCGGGTTTGGAAGCGGCGGAGGGGAA
>VGSS01000113.1 GCA_016874935.1 Deltaproteobacteria bacterium
CGCCGAAGTTGGTCAGCTTCGTCACTTTTCCTTCACATTCGAGATCAGGCTCCAGCCTCTCCAAGGTCTCCTTCGATAACTTCTCCTGTTCTTCCTCCAGAAGCGCGCGCCGCGATACGATGATATTCTTCCCTTTCTCTTTGAGCTCCATGATCCGGAACGGATATCTCGCTCCGAGATGGTCCTCGGGTTTTTCCGTAAAGATCCGGTCGATCTGGCTCAAAGGGCAGAAGGCGCGAATGCCGGAAAGGTCGATTTCAAAACCTCCTTTGTTAACCCCTGAGACCTTCCCTTCAACCGGAATAAGGTTTTCTTTTGCCTCGCGTAAGATGTCGAGGGTATCCGCACCCTGAATCTTCATCCCCTTGGTGAGATGGATGCCATCTTTGACTGAGGCCACCCGCATCTCGACCCGGTCTCCTGGTTTGATCGCCAGGTTCCCCTTCTTGTCCAAAAATTCCCCAATATCCGTAAGGCCCTCGCTCTTCCCTCCCAGATCAACGAAGATCGTATCCTTGCCGATCTTTGCCACCCTTCCCGAGATCCTCTCTCCGGGACGCACCCTGCGACCCGGGGTTTCGGAGCTCGCCTTCAAAAGTTCCTCGAAACTGATCTCTTCATTCATCTCTTTTTCTGTCATTTTTTCTCCCTCACATCCTATAGATAATTTATTATAACTTTTTCTAAACATCTTAGTAAAGTGTTTGCGCTCGCCTCCTTACCCCCTTGGGCCCAGCTGACTCAAAGGAGTAATTATGGCAGATTATCTTAACGCAGGTGGAACTTCATTCTAACTGATCTTCTACAGCTACAAAAATAATACTATGTTATTACGGGTAGATAGGGGCGCCAAAAATGTTCTTGGCACCACAGTTGGCTCTTTGAAAGATCTACAGTGCATCATGATATTTCTCGAATCGTGGGAGGGATGGCTACCCCAACAGATTGAAAGACCTTACCACAGACCCCTTTGCATTCGGTTCTAACAACGAGGGACTTACCCTGTTCTTCTATGACCATCCTCTGAAGCGATTTCAAGTCTTGTTTGATGTCTGCCCATTCAAAACAATGCCCCGCCGGATGCAAAGAGCCGATGCAGCACCGTCAGAAAGATCGCCGGCTCCACATCAAACTCAAACTTCCTTCCCTCCAGAAACCCTTTGATGATCTTTCCAATCCCCAACTCTTCCCAGAGTCTCCCGAAGATCAGCGAGGGACCAATCTTTTTCGCAAAGGCATGGACCTCACTCTTTCCAGACAAAACCAAAAGCGCCTTCTCGGAAAACCGGGAAAGGGATCGGATGAGCTTTTCAATATCCCCTTTGGTCTGTAACTGATCCATTCGGCCGATCGTGGAGATGACACGCTGAATGGTCTTTGAACCTTCTCGGTGATTCTCCACGATTTGAAGGTACTGATGCTGGCCGGATTTCTTGATTCTTGCAAACATGGGGAGCCTCCATTTAAGGACACCCCAATAGCACTAATAATTATGGCTCATGTCAAGGATAATCACCTCAACCTGTGGCACCACATTTTTAAACCTCTATGGAATTTTCAAAGAACAACGCCAGTGTTTACGGGTGCTTAAAAAATGCCCCCTGCAGCAATTGTAGAAGAAAAGTTTAGATAAGATCCGTACCTGCAAATTCCTATTAGGGTCAAGTCTCAACTTTTGGCAAAACTTTGTTGATTGTTGAGACCTGACCCTTATTTATCTTATTTATGACAGGTTTCAGGTTTAACTCTCTGTCTTTACACCTCACTGCTTTTAAGTTACGTTTTTGAATGAGGGAAAGATGGAAAAGATCGTCATCCGTGGGGCCAAGGTTCATAATTTAAAAAACATTGACGTGGAGATTCCCCGGAATTGTTTGGTGGTGATTACCGGGTTGAGCGGTTCGGGTAAATCGACCCTCGCTTTTGATACCCTCTATGCCGAAGGCCAGCGCCGATATGTCGAATCGCTTTCCGCCTATGCCAGACAGTTTCTGGAGCAAATCGAAAGGGCGGATGTGGAATCGATAGACGGTCTTTCTCCGGCGATTGCCATCGATCAGAGGAGTATATCACGGACCCCTCGCTCAACCGTGGGAACCGTGACAGAAATTTATGACTACCTGAGGCTCCTATTTGCCCGAGTGGGGGAGCCTTTCTGTCCTCATTGCGGCGTCCCTATTGTTTCACAGTCCGTCCAGCAGATGACCGAGACGCTCCTTCGACTTCCCAAAGGGACGCCCCTCACCCTCTTTTCCCCAATAGTGAGGGGAAAGAAGGGGGAATATCGGAAGGAATTGGGAGAACTCAGGAAAAATGGGTTTGTAAGGGTGAGGATCGATGGAGAGATCCTGGATCTGAGCGAAGAGATCCATCTGGACAAGAACAAACGGCACGAGATCGATGTGGTGATAGATCGTATGGTGGTGAAAGAGGGTGCGGAAAAGAGGATCAACGATTCGTTGGAGATTGCTTCCCACCTTTCCGAAGGGATCGTGAAGGTCGAAAGGACAGCGGCTCCTCCTCTGGTCTTCAGCAAGAAGTTCTCCTGCCCTGATTGCGGATTCAGCTTCCCTGAGATCACACCAAGGATGTTCTCTTTCAACAGTCCTCAGGGCGCCTGCCCGGCCTGCAATGGATTAGGAACAAAACAATACTTTGATCCTCATCTCGTTGTCCCTGACTTGTCGCTTTCCATCAATGAGGGGGCCATTCTTCCATGGAAAGAAAGAGGAGAGGCTTTTTTAAGGCCTGTTCTGGAAGGTCTGGCAAAACACTACCATTTCAGTCTTGACATTCCCTACAGCCGGCTAACCAAATCGGTTCAAAACATCCTTTTCTACGGTTCAGAAGGAGAAAAGATCTCCTTCAAAGCCAAAGGAAAGGGCGGGCCTCACCTCTTCCAGCAGGAATTTGAAGGGGTGATTCGAGAATTGGAGAAGAGGAGAGAAGATGACGGGGAAGGTGCAGAGGAATTAGAGGAATTTATGGGCGTGATATCCTGCCCGGAATGCCAAGGCGCCCGGCTGAAACGGGACGTCTTATCGATTAAGGTGGGAGGGAAATCCATCGCCGAAGTGACCCGTCTTTATGTCAAAGAAGCATTGGAATTTTTGAGGAATTTAGAGTTGGCTCCTCGATCTCAAAAGATTGCCCATGGTGTTTTAAGAGAGATTGAGGAACGGCTGAAGTTTATGATCGAGGTTGGTCTGGATTACCTCACCCTCGACCGAAATGCTGCCACCCTTTCCGGAGGAGAGTCTCAGCGCATCCGTCTCGCCACTCAGATCGGTTCCAGCCTGGTGGGTGTGCTCTATATCCTGGATGAACCCAGCATCGGCCTCCACCAGAGGGACCATTTGCGACTCCTGAGAACGTTAAAAAGGTTGAGGGATTTGGGGAATACCGTCGTCGTCGTGGAACATGATGAAGAGACGATCCGTTCTGCCGATTATATAATCGATATGGGACCCGGACCAGGAGAAAAGGGAGGAGAGATCGTCTTTGCCGGACCTCCGGAAGCGCTGATGAAGGATGGAGATTCATTGACCGGGCAGTATCTCTCCGGGAAGAGGTCGATTCCTCTTCCTCAAAAAAGGCGGCCCATTAGAGATAAATATCTTTTGGTCCGGGGCGCCACGGCCAACAATCTAAAGGGCATCGATGTGAAAATCCCCCTGGGCGTCTTTAACTGTATTACAGGGGCTTCAGGTTCAGGGAAATCGACACTGGTGATTGATACTCTCTATTGTCTGCTGACCCAACACCTTTATCACAGCCGTAAGCGTTGCGACTTAGTCCAAAAGATTGAAGGCGTGGAACAGATCGACAAGATCGTCCATGTGGACCAGATGCCAATCGGAAAGACGCCCCGTTCCAATCCGGCTACCTATACCGGCCTTTTTCAGCCCATCCGGGAGCTCTTCGCCCAACTTCCGGAATCAAGGGCGAGGGGATTTAAACCCGGCCGGTTCAGTTTTAATGTGTCAGGAGGACGATGTGAGTCATGCCGGGGCGATGGGACCCTTCGCGTAGAGATGAACTTTCTTCCCGATGTCTATGTCACCTGCGAGGAATGCCATGGCAAGAGATATAACCGAGAGACTCTAAGTATCCGGTATAAAGGGAAGACCATATCCGAGGTCTTGGAGATGACAGCAGAGGTGGCTTATGATTTCTTTAAAGCCATTCCCGTGATTTATCAAAAACTTCAGACCCTTTGTGATGTGGGGTTGGGTTACATCAAATTAGGCCAGCCAGCCCCAACGCTTTCAGGAGGAGAGGCTCAGCGGGTTAAACTGGGGAGAGAGTTGAGTAAAAGAGATACAGGAAGGACAGTCTATATCCTGGATGAACCCACCACCGGCCTACACTTTGCAGATATTCAGAGGCTCCTCGATATCCTCAACCGCCTCACGGACAGGGGCAATACCGTCATCGTGATCGAACATAATATGGAGGTGATCAAATCAGCCGATTATATAATCGATCTGGGCCCGGAAGGCGGAGAAGAAGGAGGTTGGGTAGTGGCGGTAGGAACTCCGGAAGACGTGATTCACATCCCCGAATCTTATACCGGCCAGTATCTTAAAAAGAAACTGAACCATTTTGCTCGTTGACTTTTAGGCCTCCTGTTGATAAAAACAGAGATAAGAGGGGTTGTTATCAAGGGGGTATTATGGAAGAAAAAGAAAAATCGAGCACGGGGTTGGAAGAGAATGTAGCCGGATTCTTCTGCTACCTTTTCATATTCTTTACAGGGATTGTCTTTTTGGTGGTGGAGAAGAAGAGCGGGTTTGTGAAGTTTCATGCGATGCAATCGACCATCACCTTTCTTGGACTCTTTGTCATCATGGGAGCCCTTAGCTTCATCCCCATCGTCAACCTTTTAATTGTTCCGATCTGGATTTTTAGCCTCATCGTTTGGCTTATTCTCATGATCAAAGCCCTTCAGGGGAAACGGTATTCCCTTCCCATTGTAGGGAAGATGTCAGAGGAGAAGGGTAAATAAACAGGGCGGTTAATGGCGAAAAGACGGAAAAAAAAGGGGGGGATAGGGAAGTTTGTTATCCTTCTGTTTCTCATTGGTGTGATTGCCTCCCTTTCCGTCCTTTTCCGAAAGGAGATCGTTGACACCCTTCGGCCATTTTTAGGGAGGTTAGATTTGGTCCAAGAGAGGAAGGAAATCTTCCTCTACTTTTCGGACCGCGATGGTGAATATTTGATCGGAGAGAAAAGAAAGATCGTCAGAAAGGGTGAGATTAAAGAGGAAGCCAAAGATATTATCGACGAATTGATCAAGGGTCCCAAGGGAAAACTTATTCCTACTCTGCCTGCGCGAACAAAATGCCTCAACTTTAAGCTTAATGAGAAGGGCGTGGCTATCGTTAATTTCGACAAAGCCCTTTCCAAGGACCACCCAGGAGGAAGCTCTGCTGAGATTCTGACAGCTTACTCTGTTGTCAATTCCCTCACCCAAAACTTTCCCCAGATCAAACAGGTTCAATTCCTCATCGAAGGGAAACCCGTAGAAACCATTGCCGGCCATCTCTCCTTAAGGCAGCCCCTCGCTTCCAAACCCGATTTAATTAAAAGCAGCGATTGATTTAAAGGAAGTTTAATGATATTCTTAAAACCCTGAAATATTGGTGGGTTGGAATACTGGAATGATGGGTTGAAAATGATTACGAACAATGAAAAAAGTTCGAGGTTTGGATTAAGGTTACGGTTACGAAGCCCGTTTCGGTTACCGGTTATGGTTACGTATAAAGAATTAAGAGACGATTGATGTAGCCTTTTGTTAACGATACGAGCCTCGTTACCCTTACCAATAGACTTTATTTTCTAAGCAGTGGAATTGATACGTTCGACGGCGCCGAACCCAGATTTTTAATCGGGGTAATGGTTCGACAAGCCTCTCGACAGGCTCAAGGCCCTGAGTTTATCGAAGGGGCTCACCATCCCGAGCAGAGTCGAGGGAAAAGCGCCGCTCAGTATCAACCCTGAGCCCCTCGGCTGTACTCGGGGCCTTGAGCTTGTCGAAAAGGCATACCCCGGGCGCCTGTCCTGAGTGAAGTCGAAGGGTCAGACCGTGGAGTCGAATGGGTTGATTTTTCTATTTCTTTATACCATTATTCCAATATTCTATTTTTCCATCATTCCATTCGGTGGAGATTCTATGCTGGAAGCCAAATATATACGGGATCACTTAGAAGAAGTCCAGGGCAGACTGGCATTAAGGGGCCAGAATATCAGTCTGGATCAATTCGTCGCCATCGATAATGAGCGAAGAAAAACGCTTCAAGAATGGGAGAGGTTGAGAGCCACCCAAAAGAAGGTTTCTGACGAGGTGAGCAGGAAGAAGAGAGAAGGGGAAAATGCCGCTGAACTCATCTCCGAAATGAAAAAAGTGTCTCAGGAGTTGAAGGAACTGGATGGTATTGTTCAGGAGAAAGAGAAGGATCTGCAAGAATTCCTTCTCATCATCCCGAACCTTCCTCACTCTTCTGTGCCGGTAGGAAAGGAGTCTTCCGATAATGCGGAAGTCAGGCAATGGGGCGAAATCCCCAAATTCAATTTTGAACCCAAGCCGCACTGGGATATCGGTGAGGAGTTGGGGATCCTTGATTTTAAGTCGGGTGCGAAGATCGCCGGGGCCAGGTTTACCCTTTACTGGGACCTTGGAGCAAGACTGGAGAGGGCTCTGATTAATTTTATGCTTGATCTCCATACACGGGAACATGGGTATCGCGAAGTGCTTCCTCCCTTTATGGTCAATCGGATGACGATGACGGGCACAGGACAGCTCCCCAAATTTGAAGAGGAGCTTTTTAAGGTGGAGGGAACTGATTATTTCCTCATTCCGACTGCAGAAGTGCCTGTCACGAATATCCATCAGGATGAGGTGCTCGAAGAAAAAATGCTTCCACTTTACTATACAGCCTTCACGCCTTGTTTCAGGAAAGAGGCTGGTTCTTATGGAAAGGATACCCGGGGCTTGATTCGGCAACATCAGTTCAATAAAGTGGAACTGGTAAAATTTACAAAACCAGAGAATTCTTATGATGAACTGGAGAAGCTTCTTTCTAATGCAGAAGAGGTTTTAAAAAGGTTGAAACTTCCATATCGGGTTGTCAATCTATGTACAGGGGATTTGGGATTTTCGGCTTCAAAAACTTACGACATTGAGGTTTGGCTTCCCGGACAGAATACATTTAAAGAGATCTCCTCTTGCAGTAACTTTGAGGATTTTCAGGCAAGAAGGGCGAAGATTCGATACCGCATCTCTGGAAAATCAAAGACCGAGTATGTGCATACGCTCAATGGCTCCGGATTAGCCGTGGGGAGAACCCTGGTAGCCATTTTAGAGAATTATCAACAGCCCGATGGAAGCGTGATCATCCCGGAGGTCTTAAGGCCTTATATGAATGGGATTGATAGAATCGCTAAAAAGTGAAAAGTTAAATGTGAAAAGTATCTTGCATTAGCAAGATCTCGGAGGGATGGCCGAGTGGTTTAAGGCGGCGGTCTTGAAAACCGCTGGATGAAAGTCCCGTGGGTTCGAATCCTACTCCCTCCGCCATGCACCACATAGGGTGCATGGCTGCTCTGAACTCTGTGTAGTTCAGGGCGCCGTAGTCGTAAGAAATCACGGAGAGATGCCCGAGAGGCCGAAGGGGCACGACTGGAAATCGTGTGTTCCGACAAAATCGGGACCGAGGGTTCGGCGCCCCCCCGAATGATCGGGGGGAAGGCGGAGGGAGCGAAGCGAGCGAGCACATCCCTCTCTCTCGGCGGAGCCGATAAACAGACCTTAGTAGATTAGAGTTGGAGGTGATAATCAAACGGAGAGATGCCCGAGAGGCCGAAGGGGCACGACTGGAAATCGTGTGTTCCGACAAAATCGGGACCGAGGGTTCAAATCCCTCTCTCTCCGCCAGAGAAATTTGTTTCACAAATTTTTACCGTTAACATTTCACGATTAACCTTTGTTTAGGCCGTTAAATGTTATTAAAAATAAATGGATTGAGGGATAAGCACTGCAGCAGGGATAAAAAGGGAGGAAACATTATGAGAAGCTTCCTGAAGTTTAAGATTATTCTATCGATATTGATTGTGACGTTCCTGGTGATGATTGCAGCGGAAAGCTCCGAGGCTCAACAATATTTTAACTTCTCAGGGAAAGTGGTTAGCCTTTATAAGGGGAGCCTTAGCGTACTGAGTGACAAGGGAGAGACAATGAATTTTGCCGTGGGCAGGCGAACCATTTACATCCCTTCTCGGTTACCAGGCGTTGGTGAGCGGGTGAAAGTTACCTATTTTCTACGGAAAGGCCATCATGTGGCTTCTCAAGTGGAAATCCTTCCTTCCTCCTCGCCTCCGAAAAAAAAGTAATGGATGCGCCCATAGCTCAGATGGATAGAGCGTCGGACTACGAATCCGCAGGTCGGGTGTTCGAATCACCCTGGGCGCGCCAATATTTTCAAGGGGTTACACAGTTGATACCTCACCCTTCCCATCGGATTGTTCTAAATTTGTCCTAACTTTTTCCCTGGCCTTGTCCAAAGCCTCTATCCCTGGGCGGAGACTTTCAGGATAATGATATGGATATCGCATCAAGAAGCACCGGGAGGGAAGAATTGGTGCCGGAGGTCGGAATCGAACCGACACGGGGTGTGAGCCCCGCGGGATTTTGAGACCTTCAGACCAATAACTTTGTAACCCCTTGAACTTGGTGCTGGTTTCCCGTAAATCTTCAAAAAGACAAGGGTAAAATCAATTCTTATCTGTTCCAGTCTGGTCTATCTATTCCGGTCTTTTCGACCCCGATTCCGGTCTTTTTCAGTCTCTTATGTCACATTTTTATCACAGTCATTTATCAGTTGTCAATTGGTTTCCCCAACCCCCCCCTCTACCCTATTCCTTGAGCCTGTTAGGCCCACTTGGGTAGGAATCTTTCTTGAAGAGAATTTAAAATAGGGTTTTGGCTACTCCTGTGGGTCTTTCTGAAAATTGGTCTTAAGCGAACTTTCATACCGCTCCAACTGCCGAGCGGCTTTAACTCCCGACGAAAATCCCGCGATAAAAGCCATTTCTGCCAGATGTCGCAAGGAGGACGATATCTCTCTTTCCATTTCGTGGAAATCGGATGTTTCTCTTTCATCTTTGTAGGTTTGCTCTTTCAACCAATTATTTAACGCTTTTATCATGTCTCCCACCAATGCGTCCTTCCATTCAGTGAATCTTCCTTCGTCGTACATGCGTATAACGATGGGCAATATCTCCTCCGAATAAAAAAAGTGAGGATGACTTTTGGTTAGGTGGTTCTTAAAGCCTCCGCCCTCCAAGAATTCACCTCCGCAATTGC
>VGSS01000114.1 GCA_016874935.1 Deltaproteobacteria bacterium
GCAGGAGAAGCTGCCAGAGTCATTAGTCCTGCCATCAACCCAACCTTTAATCCTTTTGCCATTTTTTCCATCTTCGTTTCCTCCTCTCTTTGATTTTCAACCTATATAAAGCATTTCCTGTGCCAAAACGGAATGAGTATTTAATGGGTTGATATTATTGGACTATTATGGGTTCCCCATTTTAAACCCCCTATTTTTGAGTCCGAAATGAATATTATTGATATACATTTTGGAAGATCACATTTCGCATATTTATTTTAATTACTTGATAATATTATCTTTTTAAAATAATGTGGTTTTTATGCATTGGGTGGGGAAAAAATAACAACTTTATACAGCCATTGGAAGGGGAAGGCACAAGTATAGATGGGCTTTAAGTTAAGGGTAAGAAGACTATTTTCGTAAAGGATTATTCGCCTTTAACAAATTAAAAAAAGACCCCGGGGGTTATCCCTGGGGTCTTTCCTCTATTCACTTCAATGTAGTCTCTCTCAGGCTACAGGGTTCACATTGGTTGCCTGGGGACCCTTGGGTCCTTCAGAAATATCGAACTCCACCTCATCTCCTTCATAGAGGGTTTTAAAACCGTCCTTTTTGATGGCGGAGAAGTGTACGAAGACATCACCTCCATCATCTCTGGAGATAAACCCAAAACCCTTCTTCTCGTTGAACCATTTCACACGACCTTTGGCCACTACAACTCACCTCCTCTCCTCTTTAAACTGCGTAAGTTGTAATAGCCTCTGGCATGCAATAAAAAAGGCCACAGAAGTTTGAGATAAAAACTTTGTGACCTCTCTTGTTGATTCAACCACATACTCCTTACAACTTACCGTGGGAAGATTATGGCCAAATCCTTTTTAAATGTCAAGTCTTAATTTTTTTTGTTATTTAAGAATTAAAAGTGCACCCCTGATTTTGGGTCTTTTGTAGTTCTCTCTTTAGGTCTCTTTAGGGTCTCTTTAGGGTCGGACCAAGTCAACCCATTGATTTTCAAGTAAATTCGTCCAAAGAGAAGGAGTTTTCTTGTCTTAGATGACCATTTTCAGGGCTGAAATTAGCCTTGTGCTGATAATAAGCCCTGGACCTCGAATCATACCGCTGGGCCAATTCCGATGCCTCCCCATAGTAGGCCCACGCCAAATATTTATTGCCATTCTTGGTGTTGCCAGCCCCCTTGCGTCTCCTGTCGCTCGTCCACTGGCTCGGAACCTTCCGACAATACGAAACATAGTCCCCGACCGTCGCAAACCGACCAATCGGCCCCGTCTCCAGCATGATCGTTAAGGCCAAGATCTTTCCAACCCCGGGAAGACTCAGAAGATACCGATAGGCTTCTTTGAGAACCATCTTCTTCTGCACCCACCCCTCAATCTTGTGAATCTGATGCGTGAGAAAATCAATTACCTCTCTGCTGGCTCGCCCCGCCATCCACAACTCCTCATCCCCCTTTAAGAGAGACGTGATCCGATCCTCTCGGAGCGCCTTGATCTCATTGGCCCGTACCTTCCAATGGTGTCCGTCATCGGTGATGACGGTAACCGTCTTCCTATTATAGCGGGTCAACATTCCGAACACGGGTGGACGACCTCTAGGCTGAAAGGTCACACGATCTCCAATCTTGAACTCCAGCATCCGCCCATGCGCACGCATCTGGCTTAGAAAGCGAAGTCGCTCCACGATCCTATGATTGAGGTCGATCAGTTCCGCCTCGGTAAGTTCGTCAATGTCAACCTTCATATTGGCACCTCCCCCGATTCGGATCCTCCTCTATCATGATCCTATCCAAATCAATTTGAATTAAAACACAAAACATTAATTTAGCGATCTGAAATAAACTTTATAAAACCCCTCCCCACCTCCCTTTGCCAAAGAGACTGTGTCGCAATCGCGAGCAAAGGGGAAGAGGCAGTCAGGTTCCAAAGTTTTAGGATGCGGGTCTTTTAGATGATGGGAAATTGTCACTTGTATAAAATCAAATGTTTTCATATGCTTGGCACGCCTGAATCCGAACGGCTAAAGGTAACCGCCCTAAACCTTTGGGAAGCGTCTTATTTATCCTTTGACAGGCCGCTTCCCGGCAAGCCGCCCAAAATCCCCGACCGCCTCTCCCCCTTTTCAAAAATGGGGTTTTTTCATATTACGACACAGTCTCAAAGGGAGGTGAAATATTTACCCCTTTTTCAAGGGGGGGGCATCCGGGGCCCAATAAATAGATTTACGCTGTTACAGAATTTCTATTTCTTCTAAGATGCGTTCTTTTGTTTCGAGTGGAGTGTTATTCTGTCTGGCCTTTTCCACGATCTCCTTTCCCATTAAGGCTGCACCGAGGGCTCCGGTGATCAGAGGGTCTTCGGGCACAAGAACTTTATGCCCCAACTGTTCTGAAAGGGCTTTAATCAATCCTCTATTTTTAGCACCCCCACCAGTCACAATGACAGAATCTTCCACCCTCAGCCGATTGACCATTCGGATAATCCTGTCCGCAAGCGATTGATGAACACCTGCAAGAAGATCGGCGATAGCTACTCCTTCTGACAGACTCGATGCCACCTCCTGTTGTGCCCATATCGTACAGATATTGCTGATCTTCGAAGGATTCTTGCTTTGAAGAGAACGCTCACCCACCTGATCCAGAGGGACTTCAAGGGTATCGGCAATCACCTCGATGAATCGGCCGCTTCCGGCCGCACACTTATCATTCATCACAAAATCGATGATCTTCCCCGTCGCATCGATTTTGATCCCTTTGACATCCTGACCGCCGATATCGATGATCGTCCTGGCCTGGGGGAAGAGATGGACGATCCCCTTTGCATGGCAGGTGATTTCCGTGAACTGTTTGTCAGAAAAAGGAACGTTAATTCTACCGTAGCCTGTCGCGACAATATAGGTGATTTGGGGGAAGGAAAGGGAAGCCTTCTTTAGCGCTTCTTCCATGACCTTATTGGCCAACCGGCGTTGCTCCGGACCCGTGGGTCCGATGATAGAGGCGATGCCCCCTTTGTTCAGGATCACCGCCTTCGTCATCGTTGAACCGATATCAATGCCGGCAAAGTAGGAGGTCAATAGTATTCCATAAAGGTTGAGGCTAAGGTTAAGGAAAGAAAAAATTCACTTCAAAATCTTAACCTGAATCTCAACCTTAACCTTCCGTTTAGGTTGCCCTGTTTGCCCGAATGGATTCGAGGGTTTCAACAAAAGCGTCAATTTTGTTTCTCGTATCGACCTCGGAATATGAGGTGATATCAATGATATCGCTTTCCAGAATCAAGGAAGGTAGTTCCCTGTAAACCTTCCCCTTCTGGCCGTCTTTACCGATCATATAGACAGGAATGGGTTTATAAATTTTTGCCAATTGATGCAACTGCCAGATGAGCCCCACATGCCAGGTTCGGCATGAAAATGCCTCATGCATGACCACTCCGTCAATCTTATATTCTTCGATCCAGTTGATCAATCGTTCCACATCGGGTTCGGATCCGGGTCGTTTCTTCGCTTTATCATACCAGAACGTCCAGTAACCAAGCCACCTCCATGCCAGGTGTTCGATCGGATCCTTCGTTTCGGGAATATCCATCTCATGGAGAGGCGCAACCATCCGGTAGGTGGTCTCTACGGGGAAGGATGCTCCCTTGCTATTGAAATAATTGAAATCATTCAGGGCATACCAGGCAGGCAATCCGCCTCCCCACATCAACCTGTACTTCTCGTTTTCAACCTCCCCTTCTCCTTTGGCGATTTTCTCCTCCAATTCCTTCTTAAGGTCGACAAAGAAATCGTAAGCCTTCTGGGTTGCCATCATAAAGTTGATCGGCACCATGGTATTCATGGCGTCGCCTGTTCCCATGGGGCAGGGCGCGGCCCGCCGGAGTTTATAGGTTTCGTCAATCAAATTCCAGGTCCGATCGCTCAGATCCACCAGCTCCCTCAGCCGATCATAATTCATCTTCTTCTTTGTCTGCTCTTCGAGGAATGCCACCAACCCGCGCAACTGCTTGACGATATATTGATGGTAATAGCCCAGGGCTTCCCTGTGGTCACGATTCTCCTGGAAAAGGGGATAGGGAAGATCGATATTATAGATGGGGACATCCGGCATAAATTGCTGGGAGGCCTGATACCACTTCGATCGCGGATCACAGAGGATCTGACCGCTTGAGATCATGAAATCAGGCCTAACCTGCCCACCCCAGGGAGCTTCCGGAGGCATCTGTCCCAGTTCTTCCCTCCACTGATCAAAACCAATCCCGCAGAGGGCATACGTGCATAATGAACGGGAGAGACCGAGTGATTCCGCTCGTTGAAGAAACCTCTCTGCATCCCTCTTCGCGCCGCAGATGCCGGCAAAGTTCTCTGTCCACACTGGGATCACATCGAGGGCCCTGAAAATCTCCTCGTGATGGCAGACGATGAAGGTATAGGCCACCTTCTGTTTTCCCTCAGCCTTTGCCTGCAGGGTCCCTGTGATAAACTCCTTCACCATGGGGCCGATGGAAGCGGCTGCCTTGGTGGCGGTCATCCTCTTCTTCGGTTTCGCCTCTTTCTGCTCCTCAGCCATGATTGAAACCTCCTAATTTATGAATTCCTATTGGCCGATCATCTCCAGAAAGGCCTGGACCCTTGTTCTGAGTTGGCTTATTGTTCCCGCAGAATAGATGTCCTCCAGATGGAGAAGGGGAAGATTGAGCGATTGATAGTAGGCCTTTCTTGCGGGAACCTCAAAGCCGAAGGGATCACAATACTTATAGACATAGAGGATCGCTCCATCCACCCTGAACTCTCTCGCATAGGTTCCAACATCGCCAAACCGGTTTGCAATATCTCCCTCAAAAGTGCCCGCCCTGTTCGCCCTGTAGGTTTTGGGGCAATTGATCTTATCCAGATAACGATGGGCTAGCGCATGGATGGGATCCCCACCCACGTCCGTCTTCGGAAAATGATCCCTGGCTCCGTTACAGATGGTGTCAGCCACTACATTGCCTCCCAGTTCTTCCACGAGTTTGATCAATTCGATATTGTCGAGACAGGCGCCATCAATAAAAATCCTTGGCCCTTTCTTGAGGGGAGATTTTCCTCTTCCCTTTACCTCTGTTAGAACCTGATCGAACAGGTCATTGGATTCTTCGATGGGCAGGCTCGATCCGGCAGTGAGGGTCATCGTCAATTCGGTTCCGGAGATGAGGGGCGGGTCAGCCTTTCTCAATTCATAGAGGGCTCTTACCTTATCCCTGTTTTCATTATACGCCCGGATGGCTTGCCTAAGATGCTCTTCGGTAATTGCCTTTCCGGTAAACTTTCCCAGACTTTTTCTGAAGGCGTCTAACTCTGCATCGAAGAACTCAAAGGATGATTCATCACAGACGCTCGGGATGTTGACAAAGTGGAAATAGGAGAAAGGCAGTCCATAACTCCAGGCGCTGAAGCTTCGCACCATGCTGTCGCAACCATGGGGGATGACCAGGCCAGAGAGAAAGTCGTATTCCCCTTTTACCGAGAGGTCGAAAACACTGCGATAGTATGGACAGACGATCGTCTCAAGGAGCGTGTCTCCCTTGGTAATGGGCTCATGGATATTGCCCCTCACCCGAAAAGGGAGAGATCCTGATGCCGTGATGATCTCCAGGGGCACAAAGGAACAGACATAGCCTATGAATTTTTTTCCTTCTCTTTTCAGGTCCTTCGCCCTGAACCCATAATCGTTATAATAATTTTTTACTGTATCGAAAATGTTGTTCTCTTTATCAATCATAACGTTTCTCCTTATTCGAAAGTCATCTTGAACTTGTTGATTCACATTTGTTCATCACTTCGCGCCAAGATCTATGGGTTATCTAAAATGAGAGACGATGAAATAAATTCAGACATGACACTCAGCATTGACTTCAAGTGGAATATACCTGATTCAGTCTCTGGTTTCAATTTTATCTCTTTAAACCCTCACGGGCGATGAGCGCGGCTCCCAATGCCGCGGTCATATGGGGAATGGGAGGGACAAGGATATCGTGTCCTCTGATTTCTTTTAACGCTTGCACCAAGCCTATGTCTCTGGCTCCGCCTCCTGTCATGGCTATATCCTGTTCCACACCTATTCTCTCAGCCAAGTTGTTGATCTGGGCCCCAAGGGCTCTGTGCAGGCCTGCCAGAAGGTCTTCTTTTGTGACTTCTTGTGAGAGTCGGGAGATCGCCTCTGTTTCTGCAAAAACAGCGCATCCGGTGTTAAACTCGACTCTCTTTTTTGATTTTAAAGATAACTCACCAATTTCATCCACCTTGACCTGGAGAACCTTGGCGATGACCTGAAGAATCCTGCCGCTTCCTCCCGCGCACTTACCGCTCAATATGAAGCTGTGCACACTTCCATGACCGTCCGTGCGGAGGACCTTTGTGTAGAGGTCCCCTATATCAATGACGGTTCTCACGGAAGGTAGGAGAGAGGAGATGCCCTTCGCAAGACAGACGATATCCGATTTGATTTCATCTGCGAAGATGACCAGTTTGGCCCCATATCCTGTGGCGACCGTCCTTGAGATATTATCCGCTGACCTCCCAGCCCGAGAAAATAACTCCTCTTTCACCTTCTCGGCTGTCAGCTTGAAATTTCCTCCGGAGGCGCACTCAAAAGAACCCAAAGGTCCCTGATCGTCGAGGGCAACCCCTTTGGATTGGGCCGAACCGATATCGATCCCTAATACAAAAGACATACTTCCTCTTTAAGTATCACGAATCACAGTGAATTCATCGAATGATTTGCTAAATTCGGTGTCATTCATGCCATTCGTTTAAATAACACAAATTCCAACTCCTCCCAAATGAATAAAAAAGGCGAACCGTGTTTCTTTCTGGTTCGCCTCCTGTCTTCCATTTTTCACCATCTACTTTCTATTTAATCTTAAATGCTTCTTCGATTCCGATATATTTCTTTCTCAGCTTCGGCTTCTCGATCTTTCCGGTGGGATTGCGGGGGACTTCACCGAAGAAGATCTTGCGGGGCCGCTTATATTTCGGAAATGCCTCACAAAATCTCAAAACTTCTTCCTCGGTGAGGGTTTTCCCCGGAACCGCTTCCACAATCACGCCAACGGTTTCTCCCAGACGCTCATCCGGCAAACCAATGGCTGCCACATCCTTCACGCCCGGCAGGGTGTGGAGAAAATCCTCCACCTCCACGGGAAAGACATTTTCGCCTCCGCAGATGATGAGGTCCTTCTTGCGGTCAACCAGATAGATAAAACCATCCTCATCCACCCTTCCCATATCGCCGGTGTAGAGCCATCCGTTCCTGAGCGCCTTGGCAGTGGCCTCGGGGTTTTTATAATATTCCCTCATCACGCCTTCCCCGCGGATGACCAGCTCCCCCACCTCTCCCTTTTTCACATCATTCCCTTCCTCATCCACAATACGGGTCTCCCAGTTGAATCCCGGAAGACCAATGGCCCCGACCTTGTGCTCATTCTCAATCCCGAGGTGGACGCACCCCGGACCGGTCGACTCGCTCAGACCATAGGTGGTATCATAGGCCATATTGGGAAAATACTCCTTCCAATGTTTGACGAGCGAAGGAGGAACAGGCTGGGCGCCGATATGCATCAGCCTCCACTGTTTGAGATCATAATCCTTTAATTTAATCTCTCCACCGTCCAGTTTTAGAAGGATGTCTTGGGCCCATGGGACAAGCAACCAAACGATCGTGCCCTTTTCCTGGCTGACCGCTTCAAGAACCCATTCGGGCGAAATTCCCTTCAGGATGACCGCCCGTCCTCCCACAATGAAACTTCCGAACCAGTGCATCTTTGCTCCGGTATGATAAAGAGGAGGGATCAGAATAAAATTGTCTTTCCTGGTCTGATAATGATGTATATTCTCTGTGATGCAGGCACAGATCATGTTCTTGTGGGTCAAAAGAATGGGTTTGGGTTGGCCTGTTGTGCCGGAGGTGAAGTAGAGGCCGCAGGGGTCATCGTGGTTGATGCGAATATTTGAAGGAGTGGAGGGAGCTTTTTCAAGTACTCGTTCAAAAGACTCCGCGTAACCGGGTACTTCCTTGCCGACAAATATATAGTCTCTCACTGTGGGGAGCTCGTCCTTGATTCCGGTCACCCGTTCAGTGAACTCCTCGCTAAAGACCATACACTGAGGTTCCGCCACTTCGCAACAGTATTTAATATCACTCCCCGAAAAACGGAAGTTGAGGGGAACGGCCCAGGCCCCTGTGCGGATGATGCCGAAGTAGGCGATGAGCCAATCCAGAGAATTCATCATGAGATGGATGACCTTGTCGCCCTTCTTGATTCCTCTCTGCATCAGGACATTGGCAAACCGGTTGGCCTGTTCATCGAACTGCTTCCAGGTAATCTCTTTTCTCGTCCCTTCAGCAGGCACTCTCTCAATGAGAGCCACATCATTGGGGTAGAGTCGTGCATTTCTCGCCAGAATCTCTCCGATATGGATATCCAATTGCCCCATATGGAACCCTCCCAATCTCGCTATGCGCAGAGCGCTAAGCGCATAGCGTTTCACCAGTGCAATATTTCACAAAAACAGGATTTTTAATGGGCGACCGGAGTCGCCCCCCTTTTTGTTCTATGCTCTCTGCCCTCTGCGCTATGCTATTTTATTACAGCCAGCGTTTGCGCCGTTTGTAGGATTTCACATCCTTATACGATTTTAATGCCCCCGAACTTACTGTTCCGAGATAGAATTCCTTCACATCCGGATTTTCCCGCAGATGGCCTGCTACATCCTCCATCATAATCTTGCCATTCTCCATCACATACCCATAGGTGGCGATCTGAAGGGCCATGTTGGCATTCTGTTCCACCAGCATGATCGTCGTTCCCTGCTCTTCATTGATCCTCTTGATGATCTCAAAAATTTCCCGTACTA
>VGSS01000115.1 GCA_016874935.1 Deltaproteobacteria bacterium
TCTTGTTTCCTATACCATCGGCTAAAAAACCAAAGATCAGAGATCCAACGAAGGCGATCCCCTGAACCATCAGGAAGAAGAGGATGATCTCGCCGGTTTCCATCCCGATCACCTGCGCCCCAAAGATCGACGCCATGACGATGACGGTCTCAATTCCTTCATTATAAATCAGATAGGCCACCAGAAACTTCGTCAATTCCCTGAAGGTTCTGATGCGCTTGAAGGTATGGCGGAGCCGGAGGTAACCTTCCTGAAAATAATTTTTCCCATAGGCGAGAGGAACCTTCTGCGCTCTCTCTTTTAAAAAGAGGAAAGTCGGGAGTGAGAAGACGAACCACCAAAGAGACACCGAGAGAAAACAATCTTGAACCGTAAAGGCCCCCTCTTGAAATCCAAGAACCCCGGGATATTTCAACATCACGAGGTTAACGGCCAATAGCGCCCCTCCCCCGATATATCCCAATGCCCAGCCGAAACCTGAGATGCGGCCGATATTTTGATCGTTCGAGATTTCAGGAAGGAAGGCGTTGTAATAGACATTGCCTCCTGCGAAACCGATGTTAGCGATGATGAAGAAGATCGCCCCGCGCCAGTAATTTCCTTCATGGACAAAATAGAGAAGCCCGGTCGAAATAACTGCCACATAGCAGAAGGCCATGAGAAATCGTTTCTTTGAGGCTGAAGCGTCAGCGACCGCCCCTAAGAACGGGGAAAGGATGGCGGAAATAAGCATACTGAGAGAAACGGAAAAGGTGAAGAAGGATGCACCGTGAAGACGAAACCCGAGGAGTTCAACCCCCTTCTCTCCTCCGGCAACCACGGTCGCAAAGTAATGATTGAAGATGACAGCGAGAATGGTCGTGGCAAAGGCTGAGTTGGCAAAATCATACATGGCCCAGCCGAAGATTTCTCGCTTTTGGACGAAGGTGGAAGGTTGAGGTGTTGGGGAGCTATCTAAAAGCACAATTTAAATTTTAAAATTAGCAGTGAAGGAAATTGTACATCAACCATTATGCTTTATCTCTATTTCCCCTTGCTAATTGATCATTGCTAATTGATCATTTTGCAATGATCCGTTAGACGGTTCGGATCTCCTGCCTCATAAAAACAAGATAGCAAATTCCGAAGCAGAGAAGAGTGATCGCCACAATCGAAATAATATGGGGAATGACGATAAAGATGCTCTCCAAAAGGGGAAGAGGGCTCTGGAAGCGACTCATGGAAAACCTTTCCAGGGGCCCCATCAGAACCAATGTCCTCGTGGTTTTTCGCATCGGATCGAGAATGGTCGTCGTGGCTTCACTGTAAAGCGTCATGGGAGAAACCAGGGAGGTGAGCCTCTGAATCCGCTCATGCCGGATCAGCATTTCCGCGTCAACCCCGGAGGCGGTCTGGCTGATGGGAGCAACCGCATCAGACAAAACGCTTGCTCCAAGGCTCACAAAGAAAGAGAAGAATATCCAGATGGCCAGCGACGCCAGGGCAGAGGTGGCTGCGCTCCGGAAGATCACGGAGAAGAGGATCGATATCCCTAACCAGAAGGAGATGTAGAGAAGGCTGATGACGACGTAGATGACCAGACGCGACACCTCTTCCACACCCGGCACCACTCCGACCAACCGGATGCCGAGCCCCGAAATGAGGAGAACGGTGGCGATTAGGATGATTGCGATGATGGCCACACCGGAGAGAAATTTTGCATTGATGATCGAATCACGAAAGATCGGCTGCGAGACTAATTTCGACAAAGTCCTTGAAACCCGCTCCCGGTTGATCGAATCAAAACCGAGAAAAATGCCGAGGAGAGGGCCGAAAAAGCCGATGAACTGAACGAAAGAGAAGAGTTTCCCTGTTGAGGTGAAAAGGAGCAGAAAAATGAGCGAGGGCTTGGCCATCCCTTTCAATTCCTCTTGGATCGCCATCCCTACCATGGATGTGATGATCACACCGACCATCACGATGAGGGCTGAAATGAGGAGAAACCGCAGGCTGTTGAAATGGTCCCCCATCTCCTTTCTGAATATCGTTAAGATCCCGTACAATTTAGGCCTCCTTAAAATACTTCATATAGATCTCTTCAAGCGTATAATCTTGCTGGTCCAATCCCAACTTCTTTTTTGCCAGTTCCTCAATGGGACCGATCGCCACTAAATTCCCATTGATCATAATCCCCACCCGGTCACAGATCCTCTGAACCTGGTCGAGCAGATGGGAGGAAAGAAAAAGGGTGATATTCTTTTCCCGGCTCAGAGAATGGATGAGGTCGAGCATCCGATTCGTTCCATCGGGATCGAGGCCGATCGTGGGCTCATCGAGGAAGACGAGCTTCGGCTCCTTGATCAATACCTCTGCGATCCCGAGCCGCTGTCTCATTCCTTTCGAATAGGTACCCACCTTTTTTGTTGACTCCTCTGAAAGACCGACCTTCTCCAACCAGTAGTCAATCCTTTTTTCAGTGACCTCTTCGGGAATCCGGTTCAGCCGGGCTATATACCGGAGATTCTGCCTTGCATCCATATCATCGTAGAAACCAATATTCTCAGGGAGGTAGCCTACCCTCTCCTTTACCTTAAAGGGTTCCCGGGTCGGATCGAATCCGATGACCTTCGCCTTTCCGGAAGTCGGTTCTGTGAGGCCGAGAAACATAAGAAGGGTCGTTGTCTTGCCCGCTCCATTCGGACCGAGGAATCCGAAGACCTCTCCTTCTTCAATTTTGATATTGAGATGATCCACTGCGGTCCGGGGCCCGTATTTCTTCGTCAGGTCCTCGGTTTCAACGATAATCTGTCCTTTCACCTTAACGCCTCCCCAACCAGATGAACAGACCACACAGGCCTGCGATGACAAAGATGATGATTCCGATCCCGATCCATCCCCAGGCCGTTGAAGCCCTCACCGTTGTTCTCATCTCCACAGTTTTACTGCTCCCCTTCTCGCCATCCACCATCAACCCTACGGAGTAATCTCCCACCAGCGCTTCCTTGGCTGGAGTGATGGTGACTTCCACCTGTTTCAGCGCATTGGGTTCCAACGCTTCGATCTTTTCGGGATTGAACTTCACCTCCCAGTTTTCGGGTTTAAAAGAGGTGAAACTGACATTGCGGTTGATAGCGGAGCCTGTATTCTTGACGAAGAGAGAGACGGTCGCCGGTTTTCCCACCATCGTCTCCAGCGACAGGATTCCGGTGGGCGTCCCTGCATCCAGTTTGTAAATGCCGGTGAGCACTACCATCAACTTGGCTTCTGCCTTCTGCTCTCCAGAGCTGATCTTTACCAGGACAGGATATTCCCCTGACTTTGCTTCTCTGGGAGGCGACACTTCGACGGCAACCGTTTGGCTCTGTCCGCCCTTCATCCGCAAACTCGATATCTGTTTGGCTTCATAGGCGGGTTTGAAGTTGATCTCCCACTTCTCGGGCCCGATGGCCGCAAGGTTAAAGGCTCGATCGCTCTCGCTCTTATTCAACACTTCGAGGGAAAATTCAAACCGGGCATCGGTCTGGCCTCTCAAGACGGGATACGAGGTGGTGATCTGGATATCATCCACTCCCGGGACCCTCTCCTGCACATTCACTGTTAACTTATGGGTCGAAGTGAATTTCCCGTCAGCGGTTTGAGCGTCAAACTGGAAGACATAGCCGCCGGGGCCAATGGTTTTGTCAGGTTCGAGGCTGAGGGCTAAATTTCTCGACTTTCCATTTGCCACATACATCCCGGCCACAAGATAACTCCCGCCCTTCATCGTTGCCTTCCATCCCTTGGGAACCGTCGAAATCTTCACATCGATCGTCTCGTCTGCACGGCCTTTATTTTCGAGGGTCAGATCCATCCGAACGGTCTCCCCCTTTCCAGTGGACACCGTAGAAAACTCGGGGTAAACGGTAATCCCACGCTCCGGCCTCGTGTCCTTTTTCTCCTCTGCAGCAAAGATGAAAACAGGAGAAAGAAGAGAGACACACATCACAACGATTAGAAAGAACAAACCCTGCTCCATTCTCATCCTACCCATAACCCTACCTCCTCGGTCTATTCTTAACGCCTCTTATTTTAGTGGAGATAATTTAACCGTCTATTGAGTGGCTGTCAAGGGGGGCTACCTGATGTCTTCCTGATTACACAGATTAAAAAAATGGATTACACAGATTTTTTAGAGATTTCTGCCTTTTCCAGAAATCTCTATCTTTTCCACGGCCTTCAAGCCTGTTCCCGTCAGACTCGATACGATGATCTCTTTCCCCTTCTTCTTTTTTAAATACTTCTTCAGTCCAGCGATCGTGGCGGCGGAAGTGGGTTCGATGAAGTGACTCCTTTGGCCCATCTCTTTGAAGGCGGCTCCGATCTCCCTCTCCGTAACGGTCAGCACCTCTCCGCCGGTCTCCCGGATCGCCCTGAGGATCTGTCTTCCCCTGACCGGTTCTGCAATGGCAATTCCCTCGGCCACTGTCTCCCCCTTCATAATGGCTGGAGCTTCGTCCAGCCCTCTCACAAAACCCTGATAAAGCGGATCACAGGCTGCCGATTGAATCCCCACCAATCTTGGAATTTTTTTAACCTTCCCCGCTTCTTTCAATTCCTTAAACCCGATGTAGGCTCCTAACAGAAGCGTCCCGTGCCCGATAGGAAGGACGAGGGCATCCGGAGATTTCCATCCCATCTGTTCCCATACCTCAAATGCAAAAGTTTTTGTTCCATGGAGAAAGTAGGGGTTCCAGCAATGGCTGGCGTAGTAGGTTTTTTTAGCCGCCTCCATTGTCACCCGCGCTGTCTTCTCCCTCGAGCCCTCGATCTTTCTCAAATTCGCCCCGTATGTCTGAATCTGGACCAATTTCCCTGAAGAGGTCGATTCCGGGACATAAATATCACACCCGATTCCTGCCTTTGCACAGTAAGCCGCAATGGCTGATCCCGCATTGCCTGAAGAGTCCTCAACAACCTTTTTAATCCCAAGCTCCCTGGCCTTGCTGATGAGCACTGCGGCCCCCCTGTCCTTGTAGGAGCCTGTCGGAAAGAGGTAATCGATCTTGACCCATACCCTGCGACCGCTAAACTCCATCTCTTCAAGGGGAGTTAATCCTTCCCCCATGGAGAGAATAGAACTATCCTTCTTTATCGGAATTGCCTCTCGGTACCGCCACAAAGTGGGACTTCTTGCCAGAATTTTTTTGAGGGGAAATTGAGGTCCGAACCCAAGGTCGAGGGGTGAACCACAATCGCATCGCCATTGGGTCGTGTTGACGAAATAGGTTCGATGACACTCTGGGCAGTAGAATTTTTCCATCTACGGCTTCAATAATTACAACAAAGTTCGTCATTCCGGCGAAGGCCGGAATCCAGTCTCTTTAATCCCGCTAAAGGCGGAACTGGATGTCCCCGTATCCAATACGGGGCAGGCTCCTCAAGTCCGCCATGACGGAAAAGAAGATTTGTGAACAGGCTCTATTTGAACAATCTTTATTCTTTAACCAGAGGGAACATGACCCGAAATGCGGTCTGACCTTTTCCGGACTCCATCACTATTTTTCCCCCCATCCGTTTCACCAGGCGGGTGGTGATATGGAGTCCCCTGCCCTTTCCTTCGCCATGGAGATACCGCTCCTTATCTTCCTCGGAAATCTGACCGGTATTCGAAATCTCGGCAACCGCCCACTCACCCTTTCGATAAGACCGGATGGAGAGGCTTCCTCCCTCTTCGGGTATGGCGTTGGAGGCATTGTTGAGAAGGTTGTCTATGACTCTCTCAATGTGGAGGGGATAACATCGAATCCATAGCGGAGACGCTAATTCTCCTTCATGCAACCGGATATTCTCCCGTCTCAACTCAGTCAGGGCCTCTTCGTTGATCATCGCCCTCTTCTTCAGTTTCTCCGAAAGGTCCACGACCTCTTCTCTTCCCTCGCCATGGAGGGTCAGGGCCAATTCCTGAATGCGGGATGTCTCTTTCAGGATGATCTCCAACGCCTGATCGACCTTCCCTTTCTTCACAGGATACTCTCCATCGGCCAGTATCTTTTGAACCCGTTTGGCAAATCCGGCCGCCGCAATGGCCGGGTTTTTAAAATCGTGAAGGATGTCATCCATCTTCTCCAGTCTCAACCCCTTCATCAACTCCTTGCCGAAAAGGGCAAAAATTTCGATTTCCTCGTCCGTAAATCCCGGGTGCTGGGCTTGTGCATCGAAGGTTAAAAAATATTGAACTTTTCCGTTGACCTTCAGCGGGATATAGAGCACGGAATGAATCTGTTGAATTTCGAGAAACCGCTTGAGGTCCGGAGGAAGAAGATGGCTCCTCTGCGGATTGAGGATATGAAGATAGTTCGGGTAGATCTTCTCATTTTCAAAATCGCCGAATGGACCTATCTGATTCACGATGGCCTGGATATAGGGCGCCTTCGCCACTTCGAGGACCTTGCCGATCCCGTGCTGGATCTCCGGAAACCCTGCTTCCAGGACAACATGCTCGCGATCCTCCATCACAGAAAAGAGGGAGCATCGCTGGATCCTCATGATATCCGCCAGCTCAGGGATGACCAGATTGAAAACCTCTTTCATCTTGACCCCTCCCCGCTTTCCCAGTTTCAGGAAGATCTGCTCCACGATTTTGTCTTTGGTGACACTCAACTTCTGAAGATCCATGATCCGCTTACGGGCAATCACATAGCTCACCCTTTTAGCCAGCATCTCTGCGATCCTGGTTTCCAGCAGAGTAAAGACCTTTTCATCCTCCTTAAAATAGATCTGGAGACAGCCTTCTGTATCCACATCTTTCAGAGAGAAACGGGGAATTGAGATTGGAACAGCCAGCATGGAGTGAATACCCTGTTTTTGGACTTTTTCCTTATTCTTATACTTCTCTTCTTTTAAGATGCTTGGGATGAAGTAACTCTTTCTGTTCTTGACCACATCCCCGGCAATCGTGTCTTCAAAGGGAATCGCATCCAAACGGTCCTCGCCTTCGCCGGGATAGGATCCAAAGGAGACCATCTCTTCTTTTCTGGGGTTATAGATTCGAATGCTGGCTGCCTCCGCACCGAGGAATTCCACAACATTCCTGGCCAGGGTTTCAAGAATCTCCTTCTCTGTAAGGGAGGGATTGATGTCGAGGATGGTATCCGCCTGATGGATCACCTGGTCAACATAGTGGAAGAGAGCTTTCTCCTTGATCAGGCCGACAACAATGGCGACTTCCTTTTCAGAAAGGTCGCATCCTTCCTCCTTTAATTGAACGATGATCGATTCGATCAGTTCTTTGTCTATCTGATAAGGGACCATCTTCTCACCGGTTTTTAAAAACCTTCAGGGCGAATAGGATTATTATATACTTTCTGCCAGGTGTGTCAACTTGCTAAGGGGAAAAAACGGATCAAGAAGATTGGGAATCCTCAAACTTCTTGATCAGGACGGCGCTGTTGACCCCTCCGAAGCCTGCGGAGATGGAGAGTCCTGTCCTCACCTCCTTCTTCCTGGCTTCGTTCGGAACATAGTCCAGGTCGCATTCCGGGTCTGGAAATTGGTAGTTAAGGGTGGGATGAATGATTCCCCTTTCTATCGTTAAAAGAGTGGCGATCGCCTCGACTCCTCCTGCGGCTCCCATTAGATGGCCTGTAATCGATTTGGTGGAACTGATGGGAATCTGGTAAGCCTTTTTCCCGAAGACATCTTTAATCATCTTTGTCTCCACCTTATCGTTAAGAGGAGTTGCGGTGCCATGGGGATTGATGTAATCGACCTCATCCGGATGGACTCCGGCTGTTTCAAGCGCATTTCTGACCGCCTTGCCAAGGGCTTTTCCATCCGGATCGGGTTCGGTGATGTGAAAGGCGTCAGCCGTCATCCCGAATCCCGCTACCTCCCCATAGATCCGAGCCCCTCTTCTCCGCGCATGTTCCAGCTCCTCAAAGACGAGCACCCCTGCTCCCTCGGCCATGACAAAACCATCTCTCTCGCGATCAAAAGGCCTGCACGCCCGTTGAGGATCATCGTTCCTCGTCGACATCGCCCTGAGCACATCGAACCCTCCGAAGACATAGGGGGTCAGACAGGCATCCGACCCTCCGGTCACCACGACATCTTCCATTCCCCCCTGAATCTGAAGAAAACTATTGGCCATGGCATGCGTGGCTGAGGCGCAGGCGGTTGAGAGAGCAAACGAAGTTCCTCTGATCATGAAATACTGGGCCACATGGGAGGTGATAGCGCTCAGGTAGATATTGGGAAGTGCAAAAGGAGAAATACCTCTGGTCCCTCTCGATAAAAAACGCTCATGATAATGCTCCAATATCTCCATCGATTCCACGCTCACTCCAAGGATCACTCCAATCCGAAAGGGATCGATCCCCTTTAGTTGATATTCACTTTTTTGCTCATGGGGGTTTTTCGTCTCCGCCTCATTTCTTTCAAATTGGATGCCTGCATCCTCAAGAGCAAGTTTGGCGGAGGCGATGGCATACTGGGAGGTCTTCCCGAAATATTTCGAATGTTTCGACCTCTCCACATATTGACCCAGATCGAATCCTTCAATGGGCGCCCCGATCCGGCAACGGCACTGACTCATGTCACGATTTGGAAACTCAATCCGTTTGAAGGATGATTTCCCGAAAATCAGACTCTCCCAGTAGGCTTCCTTCCCGATTCCAACCGGTGTGACAGGCCCTATCCCTGTGATGACGACGCGCTTCTTATAATTTCTCAAATCCATTCCTCTTCGATCAAGTCGTGCTATTCATATCAATTGATCTCTTCTTTGTCAACAACATAGCCCGGGTTCGATATTGCAACGTCTGGGTCATCTCTTCTTTTCCTT
>VGSS01000116.1 GCA_016874935.1 Deltaproteobacteria bacterium
ACCAGATCAATAAAATCACGGACCCCGCAGAGAAACTCCAAGCCTATATTCGATTGTCCAACAAGTATCTCGAACAAAATCCGTTCATCGTCAATATCCTGAATGATGAATCAGGCTTCTATTCGCCTTTTCTCAAGGAGAAGCCTCACATCATTGAGACAGGGATCGAGGAGATTTTCACTTCTATTCTCAAAGAGGGTGTGGAGAAGGGCGTCTTCCGAAAGATGGACGAGAAGGTCGTGGGGCACTGCCTTTTCTTATTATTTAAAGGTTTCACTTATGGCAGGCAGAATAGTCACAACCCCTCAGGGCAAAACCAGACGAATGAATTTGTCAATTTTATTATGAGCGGCGTTGGCGCTAAATAAGACGATCCATGATTCGATATTCGATAAAATATGAATCAAATGGTCCGGTCAGCTCCATTCACATGACCAGCCGGATTCTCGGGGTGCCTGTTTTTAAGGTTTATGCCTTTTATGTAGACGGACTTCTCATTGATACGGGGTTTGCTCGCTGCCGGAAGGGATTTCTGAAAATCTGTGATGAGTTTCCCCGCATTGATGCTGTTGTCAATACGCATCACCATGAGGACCATACAGGCAATAATTTCTGGATTACCCAGAAGTATGGCATTGTTCCGATGGGCCATCCCGTAACAACTCATTATATGAAATCTCCATCCAGGTGGATTAAGCTTTACCGGCGCTTTGTCTGGGGGACGCCCCCTCCCTCTGATATGGCTCAGGTGGATTCAGAGATTCAAACTGGACATTACAAATTTTTAATTCTTTCCACTCCCGGCCATACGGATGACCATATCTGCCTCTATGAACCCAATGAAGGTTGGTTATTCTCGGGGGATATGTTTCTCGACGAAGAGGTGAGATACACAAGAGAAGATGAAGACATCTATACGCTTCTCGATTCCCTGAAGAGGATTGCCGCTCTTGAGCCTCGTAAGATGTTCTGTTCATTCAGCGGCCTTATCGAGAGCCCCAGAGAAGCCCTACGGAAGAAGATTGCTTTTTTGGAAAGTCTTAAGGAAAAGGTTGAGGAAGGGGTGAGGCAGGGTTTACCTCAACAGGAAATTCAGAAGAGACTTCTTGGCCCGGGAGACAGGTTCCGGTTTATCACAGAGGGACAGATCTCCAAGAAAAATACGATCCAAGCATTTCTTAGAAAGAGTAGGTTCGTCTAACGGCAACGGCAAGGATGCCCGTATCGATAATAAAAGGTTACGTTTAGCGTATCTTAATCCTATGGACCTAACCGTTACCGATAACCGAAACGGGCTTCGTCACCACAACCTATTAACCAAATCTTTTAATTTAAAGAAAGGGGTTAAGCCATGAGTCAGAGAATCAGAAAGGCGGCAGTTTTAGGAGCGGGTGTAATGGGAAGCACGATTGCGGCCCATCTTGCCAATGTAGGAATCCCTTCCTATCTTCTTGATATTGTCCCACCGCAATTAACTGAGGCGGAGAAGAAGAAGGGATTGACTACCGAGAGCTATGAATTCAGAAACCGGTTTGCCATTCAGGGGAAGAAGAATGTTCAGGAGGCGAAGCCAGCTCCCCTCTACCTGAAAGAGGAGGCTGAACTGTTAACCGTGGGAAACTTCGAGGATCACCTCTCCTGGGTTTCGGATGCCGATTGGATCATTGAAGTCGTTCTTGAAAACTTGAATGTTAAAAAAGAACTTTTCAAAAAGTTGATCCCCTTTTTAAAAGAAGGGGCTGTGATCAGTTCAAATACCTCGGGCATCTCTATTCAGAAGATGTGTGAGGGTTTTTCCACAGATTTTGAAGAGCGTTTTTTAGGCACGCACTTTTTCAATCCACCCCGCTATATGAAACTTCTGGAGATCATTCCTGCTCAATCTACGTCAAAGGCCGTTATCCAAAGGATGGCTGAGGTGGGTGAGAAAATATTAGGAAAGGGCGTGGTCTATGCCAAGGATACGCCTAACTTCATCGGAAACCGGATTGGAGCTTTTGCGGGGGCTGTTACGATGAGAACAGCGCTCGAGGACGGGTATCTGATTGAAGAGGTGGATCAGATTACCGGGCCTGCCATCGGACGAACGAAGTTAGCCACGTTCAAGCTTGGAGATCTGGTTGGACTCGATGTCATGTCCCATGTTTCTAAAAACCTCTATGATAACCTTCCCGAAGGAAAGGAAAAGGAATATTTCAAGCCCTCTCCTTTTATCGAACAGATGATCAAAAACCAGTGGCTGGGCCAGAAGACCAAGCAAGGTTTTTATAAAAGGGTGAAAGGAGAAGGGAAAGACGAGACCCTGGTTATGGATTATGAAAAGGGTGAATACAGACCTCAAAAGAAGGCGACTTTTCCTTCTGTGGAAGCCGCCAAAAACATTGAGGATGTTAGAGAACGGATTAAAACCATGGTCACGAGTCCTGATCGAGGCGGCCAATTTGCCTGGAAGATTTTGAAAAAGACCTTCCTCTATTCGGCAGAGAGGATCCCTGAGATTTCAGATGATATCGTCAACGTAGATCGGGCCATGAGATGGGGATATAACTGGGAATTAGGGCCGTTTGAACAATGGGATGCCATTGGTTTGAAATCGTCGGTCAAGAGGATGGAAAAGGAAGGGGAAACCATTCCTCCATTTGTAGAGAAGCTCCTCATCAAGGGGTATTCCTCTTTTTATGAAAGAAAAGAGGGGCATGTCTCCTTTTTTGACCTTGGCACCGCTCAATATCAGGGTGTTGAAGAGAAACCGGAGATCATTCTTTTACCCAGTCTGAAGGAAATGAAAAAGACTGTGCTTTCGAACCCAGGAGCCAGTTTGATTGATCTGGGAGATGGGGTTGCCTGCCTTGAGTTTCATTCAAAGATGAACTCCATCGGAGCAGATACGGTTCAGATGATCAGAGATTCCCTGAAACAGGTCGAAGAGAAATTCGATGGTCTGGTTATCGGAAACCAGGCTGAAAACTTCTCGGTTGGAGCCAACTTGATGCTCATCCTTTTTGAGATTCAGGATGAGAATTGGGATGATATTGACATGGTGGTGAAGGCTTTTCAGGATGCTCTGATGGCGGTCAAATATTTTGAAAAACCGGTGGTTGCAGCTCCTTTTGGGATGACGCTTGCGGGAGGATGCGAGATCGCTTTAGCCTGTTCCAAGATACAGGCGGCTGCCGAGACCTACATGGGGCTGGTCGAAGTCGGTGTTGGGCTGATTCCTGCGGGAGGCGGAACCAAAGAGATGTTGCTCCGCTGCACCGAAGGTATTCCATCCGGAGTGGATGCAGACTACTTACCCTTTGTCCGAAAGGCATTCGAGACAGTGGCTATGGCCAAGGTGTCCATGAGTGTGAAAGAGGCTCAAAAATTGGGGTATATGAGATCAACTGATAAGATTTCAATTAATCGGGATTACCTCCTTCATGATGCCAAGCGAACTGTGCTGGAACTTGTTCGAGATGGCTACCGTCCTTTGCGGCCTAAACCTATTAAGGTCCTTGGAGAAAGGGGATATGCCCTTTTGAAGATGGGTCTTTTCTACATGAGAGAAGGCAGTTATATCAGCGAGTATGATGACCATGTGGCTAAAAAGATTGCCCACATCATGACGGGTGGAAACTTGCCGGATGGGACCGAGATCACCGAACAGCATCTTCTGGATCTGGAAAGAGAGGCTTTTCTCAGCCTGTGCGGTGAGGTCAAAACCCAGCAGCGGATCGAATATATGTTGAAGAAAGGAAAACCACTTAGAAACTAAACAGTGCAAAATGAAAAATTAGCAATGCAAAATTAACAATGTTTTTAAAATTTCTATTGCTAACTTTTCACTGCTAATTTTGAAATTAACAATGATTTTTAAGAAGGGGAGGTTCTTATGAAAGAAGCGGTGGTGGTATCGGCGGTGAGGACAGCAGTGGGCAAAGCTCCCAAAGGGATTCTTAAAGACACTCGGCCTGATGATGTGGCAGCCATGGTCATCCAGGAAGCCATCAAAAGGGCACCGGGTGTGAAACCGGAGGAAGTGGACGATGTTGTTTTGGGGTGCGCCTTCCCTGAATCAGACCAGGGGCTCAATCTGGCAAGAGTTGTGGCGATGAGGGCAGGGTTGCCTCATACTGTGCCAGGGCAGACCGTCAACCGGTTCTGTTCTTCGGGATTGCAGGCCATTGCAACAGCGGCTTATGAGATTATGGTCGGAGCAACGGATGTGATGCTTGCCGGAGGCGTTGAGTTTATGAGCCAGGTGCCGATCATGGGTCTTACCCCTTCTCCGAACCCTTACCTTGTGGATCATAATCCTCATGTCTACACCTCCATGGGGCTCACTGCGGAGAATGTAGCTGAGAAGTTCAATGTTTCAAGGGAGGACCAGGACCGTTTCGCCCTTGCCAGCCATCAGAAGGCAGCCCGGGCGATCAAGGAGGGGAAGTTTAAGGAGGAGGTTCTTCCTATTCTGGCCAAGGTGAAGGAAACCAGGGGAGATGGAACCGTTGCTGTAAAAGAAGTCCTTTTTGATACGGAAGAGGGAGTGCGCTATGATGCCTCCTTAGAGGGAATGGCAAGCCTCAAACCTGTGTTTAAAGCAAAGGGTACGGTGACTGCAGGCAATTCCTCTCAGACGAGTGATGGAGCGGCGGCTCTTGTTCTGATGTCAAAAGAGAAAGCAGATGCACTGAAATTAAAGCCGATGGCGGTCTTTCGTGGTTTTGCAGTGGCAGGCGTGCCGCCTGAAGTAATGGGTATTGGTCCCGCCTATGCCATTCCAAGAGTATTGAAAAAGACCGGTCTCCGGCTTGAGGATATCGGGCTGATTGAGTTGAATGAAGCCTTTGCATCCCAGGCTTTTTATGTGGTCAGGGAGTTGGGGATCAACCTCGATATCGTCAACGTCAATGGCGGGGCAATTGCCATGGGCCATCCGCTTGGATGCACAGGCGCCAAGTTGACCACGACCCTACTTTATGAAATGAAGAGAAGGAATGTCCGCTATGGTCTGGTGTCGATGTGCATCGGCGGAGGAATGGGAGCCGCCGGCATCTTTGAGAGAACGGAGTGAGATTATTGGAAGATGCAAGTAGCGGCAGATTAGAATTTCTTTGGATACTAAATCCGAAGCACGAAATCCGAAATCCGAAACAAATTCGAATTTCCGAAACACAAAATTTAAAACGAAAGAAGTTTTGAATTTGAATCATTTGAGTTTGGGATTTGTTTCGAATTTCGATATTCGAATTTCGAAATTTTGCTTTGAAGGAGGATTTTATGGAAACATTTGTGAAGGGGGGAGCGTTTTTGCTCGAGTCGATTTCACCTCAGGAGGTTTTCACACCGGAGGAATTTAATGAAGAACAGCGGTTGATTGCAAAGGCCGCGACGGAGTTCGTGGTCGGCGAGCTTGAGCCCGTGAAGGACGAGATCGAGACCCAGAAAGAAGGGCTTCTGCCAAGCCTTCTCAGGAAGGCAGGGGAATTGGGGTTTCTTTCAGGAGACATCGCCGAAGAATATGATGGCCAGGGATTGGATAAGGTTAGCGTCATCCTGATGATGGAGAAAATGTCTCAAGGTGGAGGGTCCTTCATGACGGCCTATGCCGTGCATACGGGCATAGGTTCTCTTCCCATCATCTTTTTTGGGAATAAGGATCAGAAAAAACGATACCTTCCCAAAATCGCCTCAGGAGAAAAGATCATGGCCTATGCCTTGACAGAGCCTGAGGCCGGCTCGGATGCCCTGAATGCGAAGACCACGGCCGTGCTCAGCCCTGACGGGAAATATTATCTTCTCAACGGCCAGAAACAATTCATCTCCAATGCCGGATTTGCCGATGTGTTTGTGACCTATGCCAAGGTTGATGGGAATAAATTCACCTCTTTCATTGTCGAGCGAAAAACCGAAGGCGTCTCTCTCGATGAAGAAGAGAATAAGATGGGAATGAAAGGTTCCTCCACCCGGAGCGTGATCTTCTCCGATGCCAAAGTGCCGATCGAGAATATGTTGGGAGAAGTTGGAAAAGGCCATGTCGTTGCCTTCAATACGCTCAATATCGGCAGATTTAAGCTTGGGGGAGGATGTCTGGGGGCGTGCAAATTTGCCCTCCAGGGTGCGGTGACCTATGCGAAACAGAGGGTCCAGTTCGGAAAGCCGATTGCCGAGTTCGGCATGATCAAACATAAGATCGCAGAGATGGCGATCCGATCCTTCACCACGGAGAGCATGGTTTACCGGACGGCAGCCCTGGTGGACCGGATCTTACAGAAGATCGATTACAATGCCGAGGATGTCGGGATTCAAATGGCCAATGGAATAGAGGAATATGCCATTGAAGACTCGATCAACAAGGTCTATTCCTCGGAGATGGCAGACTTTATTGTGGATGAGGCGCTACAGATCCACGGCGGATATGGGTATATTCATGATTATGAGATCGAACGGGGCTACCGGGATAACCGAATCAATCGCATCTGGGAAGGGACGAATGAGATCAACCGCCTTCTCATCGTAGATATGCTGACGAAAAGGGCGATGAAGGGCCGTCTTCCCGTACTGGTGGCGGCCCAGAAGGTGGCCGGCGAACTTCTCACACTGAGACCGAAAGTGGAATCAGATGATGGAATTCTCACCCTGCAGAAGGAGATGGTCGAGATGTCGAAGAAGATCGCCCTTCTGGTTGCAGGAGCCGCTGTTCAGAAGTATATGATGAAATTAGCGGATGAGCAGGAGATCCTCGCGCTGATCAGCGATATCATCATCGAGGTTTTTGCCATGGAGAGCGCATTGCTCAGGGCGCTCAAGTCGATGGAGAAAGCCGGAGATGAAAAAGCCCAGATCCAGAAGGCAATGGTGAAGGTGTATGTCAATGACGGTTTTAACAGGGTAGAGGGATATGCCAAACAGGCCCTTTCAGCCATTGCAGAAGGAGATACGCTCCGAACGCTGTTGTCCGGCCTCAAGAAGCTGACCCGGTTCACTCCTGTCAATACGGTGGGATTGAGAAGAGAGGTCGCAGATTACACGATCAAGATGGGAAAGTATCCGTTTTAATATTCCTCTCCTGCGGCGGCCAAGACCTGGCTGCCGCAGGCCTGCTATCTGCTCTCTCTATCAAAACTCATTTATGTGACTCTGATAGTCATATCAAAGGCACCTGTGGCTTCTTCTGTCAATCATTTGCCCATCTCCGAAGAGGCATCAGATCTAAAGAAATGTTTTGAAACGTTTCAAGTCCTTTGTCCATCCGGTCCAACCGAATGTCCCCTTCATCCCGAAAGATTGTGCTTGACATATTAAATATAGTATAGATATTATATAGCATGTGGCGAATCGAAGAGCACCGACGGGTCGATAAGCAAGTTGCGTCAATTCCTAAAGAGGTCCTGAAACGGTACGAGAAATGGAAAGACATCGCCGCAATTTCTGGTCCATCTGGACTGCATTTGATAAAAGGGTTTCATGACGAAGCCTTGTCAGGCGAGTGGCAAGGTTATCGGTCCTCCCGGATTGGTTTACAATGGCGTGTGATATACCGAATTATTGTTGAAAAGCTTTTGTTCCAAGTTGCTTCGATAACTGCCCATGATTACCGGAGGTTTTAAATGAGAGAATATCGTCCTGTGAAAAAAAGGATTACGGTTTCGATTGGGGAGTCTGTGCGAATCGTTCGTGAACTCCAGGAATTAAGCCAAAATCAACTATCGAAGCTTACAGGTATTCCCCAGGCTACGATCTCGGCAATCGAAAATGATCGAGTTCAACTTGGAGTGGAGCGCGCAAAGGTTCTGGCTCGGGCCCTAAAGTGTCACCCAGGTGTTCTGGTCTTCCCTGGCTGGGAACTTCCCGAAGAGGCAGCGGCATAATCCTTCACCCCCGAAGAGTCTTCTATGGCTCACCGTAAAGTAAATACCGAATTACCGGTGCCTGACCCCGTAGTAGCGGTTTTAACACAGAATCTACTCAGCGGTTATCGGATGAGTTGAAGGAGGCGCACCCAGAAGTTCCGTGGGAAAGCATTTCCGGTTTTCGTAACGTCCTCATCCACGACTATTTGGGCATCAGTCTTGAGCGAATCTGGGAAATCATCGAACGCGACCTACCTATTTTCAGGGCTTCCCTTGAAGCCATGCGGATAAAGATCCAAAAGTAACGATAACAATTAGGATTAGGAGATACAGGAAAAAGGCTAATGCAAGAATGACAGTTTCTCGGTTGGCGGTGAGTCCAAAGAAGCGGCAGATTTAAACAAGTATCTTCAGAACCTACGTCCCCATCCCTCCACTCCACAAGACCTGGCTGCCGCAGGCCTGCTATTTTGTCTCCCTTTCAATACTCATTTCTCTAACCCTGATAGTCATATAAAAGACACCTCTAAACATCCAAAGTACCAACTTCTTCTGTCAATCGTTTGGCCGTGTCCAAAGAAGAAGCAGATTTGAAAAAATATTATAAAACGCTTCAGAACCTACCTTGCACCACTTCAAAGCCACTTAAATAATTTAAGAACGTCCCCGA
>VGSS01000117.1 GCA_016874935.1 Deltaproteobacteria bacterium
AATTTCGGATTTCGGATTGCAGATTGTGGAGTTTGAGATTGTCATTCCGAATTCCGAAATCCGCATTCCGCAATTAAGTTATTCCTGCAAACACTTCTTCCAGCGCTTTGATCATCCGGTCGACTTCATCTTTGGTCACGATGAGAGGCGGCAGAAACCGAAGCACGGTGTTCATCGTGCAGTTGATGAGAAATCCTTTCTTCATCATCTCCTTGACGATCTCCGCACCATCCATCTTCAGTTCCAGTCCGACGATCAATCCTCTTCCACGGACATCGTTTACTAAAGCATATTTCTTCTTGATCTCCTGGAGTCTCTCCAGGAAGTATTCGCCCACTTTCTGGCAATTCTCCAACATCCCCTCATCGAGGATCGCATTCAGGGCTGCAACACCTGCTGCCGTAGCCAAAAAATTTCCTCCAAAGGTAGAGGCATGATCTCCCGGCTCAAAACTTTTAGCAATCTCTTCCTTCATCAACAGGGCGCCGATCGGGACTCCCCCGGCTAGCGATTTGGCAAGGGTGAGCAGGTCGGGTTCGATATTCTCATGCTCATAGGCGAAGAGCTTTCCTGTCCTTCCCATCCCCACCTGAACCTCATCCAGGATGAGAAGAATGCCCTTCTCATCACAGATCTCCCGAAGTCCTTTAAGATAACCCTCCGAAGGGATGTTCACCCCTCCTTCGCCCTGAATCGGTTCAAGCAGGATGGCGCAGGTTTTGGAATCAATCGCCTCTCTCACAGCCTTCAGGTCATTAAAAGGAACATATTTAAAACCAGGCATAAGAGGAGTATAGCCTTTGTGATATTTGGTCTGGCCGGTGGCGGTCAGGGTAGCAAGCGTTCTTCCATGAAAAGAACGTTCCATGGTGATGATTTCGTATCGATCCTCTCCGGTTTTCCCCTTCGCATACTTTCTGGCCAGTTTGAGCGCTCCTTCATTGGCCTCTGCACCGCTGTTGCAGAAGAAGACCTTGTCTGCAAAAGAGTGTTTGCAGAGGAGAGAAGCAAGCTCGATCTGGGGTTCGATATAGTAAAGATTTGAGACATGGATCAATTTCTCAGCCTGGGTACGTATCGCCTGGACCACCTTCGGATGACAGTGACCCAGATTGCAAACAGCAAGCCCTGCAAAAAAATCGATATATTCTTTCCCCTCGATGTCCCAAATCCGGGTCCCCTTCCCTCTGATCGGAAGAATGGGAAACCGATTATAGGTGTGGGCAATATATTTTTCCGATAACATCATCAACGTTTGAGAACCCATAAGCACCTCTTAACGAGAAAATACGAAATCCGAATATCGAATTTCGAAACAAATTTAAAATTCAAATGTTCAAAATCTTAAACTCCCCGTTTTGGAATTGATATTTCGAAAATTCGTGCTTGTTTCGAATTTCGTGCTTCGAATTTCGAATTTCATTCATTCGTAATTTGTGTTCCAATCCCCACATCCGTGAAAATTTCCAACAGGACCGCATGTTCCACTGTCCCATCGATGATGTGGGTTTTATTCACCCCCTCGCCCAGGGCGTCAAGGCAACAGTTCACCTTCGGGATCATCCCCGAGGAGATGACTTTCTTTGAGATCAACTCCTTTGCCTGCTTGACATCAAGGGTGGGAATCAACTCTTTCTTCTCATCCAACACCCCTTTCACATCGGTCAACAGGATGAATTTTTCGGCTTTCAATGCTGCTGCAATTTTTCCCGCTACCAGATCGGCATTGATATTATAGGTCTCGCCCTCTTCTCCTACGCCAACCGGCGCGATCACCGGAATAAAATTTTCCTTCTCCAGAGATTCGATCACTCCGGGATGAATCGCTTTCACTTCGCCCACCATTCCAATATCAACGACCCCAGGGGGGCTATCCTTGTCAGCGCTTCTCGTCAACTTTAATTTCTTGGCAACGATGAGCCTCCCGTCTTTTCCACTCAACCCAACGGCCTTTCCTCCCTGTTGATTGATCATGGCGACGATTTCCTTATTCACCTTTCCCACAAGGACCATCTCCACGACATCCATTGTCTCCCTGTCGGTCACCCTCATTCCCTCGACAAACTCTGACTTCTTCCCCAATCGGGTCAGCATCTCACCGATCTGTGGACCGCCCCCATGGACGATGACCGGGTTGAGGCCAATATATTTAAGGAGGACAACGTCAAGGGCGAAACTTCTTTTGATCCCCTCTTCCTCCATCGTGCTTCCCCCGTACTTGATCACAATGGTCTTGTTATAAAACCGCCGGATATAAGGAAGCGCCTCCACGAGCACCTTAGCTTTATCGATTGGGTTTTCCATGACTGAATCTCCTAAAAAGTAAAATGTTCGAGGGTTCATGGGTTCAAGGTGAAAAGACTATAAAATAAATTGATGCTTTTTATCACCTTTAATTCTTTTACTTGACTCCTGGAACCCTGGGACCCTTGAATCCTTTTTATAAAATAAACCGGCTCAGATCCTCGTTTTCCACAAACCCCTTCAGCTTTTCTCTCACATATCCGGCATCTATTGATAACGCTTTACCGCTCATCTCTGGGGCATCGAAAGAGATCTCGTCCAGCAGTCTCTCCATGATGGTATAGAGGCGCCTGGCGCCGATATTCTCTGTCCTCTCGTTGATGAGGGCGGCCATCTCTGAAATCTCCTCAATGGCGTCCCGCTCAAACTTTAGCTTCAATGACTCTGTCTCCATCATGGCCGTATACTGTTTGATCAGAGCATTCTCCGGTTCTGTAAGAATCCGGATCAAATCCTCTTTCTTGAGTGAATCGAGTTCCACCCGGATCGGAAACCTTCCCTGAAGCTCCGGGATGAGGTCCGAGGGTTTTGATACATGGAAAGCCCCGGCCGCGATGAAGAGGATATGGTCGGTCTTGACCACTCCATATTTCGTCGAAACGGTCGTTCCCTCTACGATGGGCAGGAGGTCTCTTTGAACCCCCTCCCTCGACACATCCGGCCCATAGGTCGACTCCCTCCCTGCAACCTTGTCGATCTCATCAAGAAAGATGATTCCGGACTGTTCCACCCGGTCAATAGCCTGCTTGATCACCGCATCCATATCGATCAATTTCTGTGCCTCTTCCTGGGTGATGAGGTGGAGAGCTTCCGGAACCTTCACCTTTCTCTGTTTCTTCTTCTTGGGGAAGAGGTTCCCAAACATCTCTTTGATGTTGATGTCCATCTCTTCCATCCCTGAAGCAGTGAAGATCTCGACCATGGGCAGATTCCGGTCCATCACCTCCACGTCCACATACTTCTCATTCAGCTTCCCGGATCTCAACAGCTTCCGGAGTTTCTCCCGGGTCTCTTTCGAATCCTCGCCCTCTTTGGGAACGGTCTTTCTCGATGCTGGCAGGAGCAGGTCCAACAGCCTCTCCTCTCCAATCTCCTCGGCCTTCTGCTGAACCTTCCGGGTTTCTTCAGACTTGACCATGTTGACCGCCTGATCGGTCAGGTCCCTGACCATGGACTCCACATCTCTACCCACATATCCAACCTCGGTAAATTTCGAGGCCTCGATCTTCAGAAAAGGAGCTTGAGCCAGTTTGGCCAGCCTCCTGGCGATTTCCGTCTTTCCAACACCAGTGGGGCCAATCATGATGATGTTTTTGGGTGCGATTTCATCCCGAAGGGGCTCGGGGATCTGCTGCCGTCTCCACCGATTTCTCAGCGCAATCGCAACAGAACGTTTAGCATCCTTCTGGCCGATGATATACTTATCTAGTTCCGAGACAATCTCCCGTGGGGTGAAGGTTTTATTCATAACTCCTCAAGGATGATACGATCATTGGTGTAAATACAGATGGAGGCTGCAATTTTCATCGACTCTTCGGCAATGGCTTTCGCATCCAAATCCGAAAACTGGGTCAGCGCCCTGGCCGCTGCATGGGCATAAGGACCTCCGCTGCCGATGGCTGTAACCCCGTCGTCCGGTTCAATTACATCTCCATTGCCGGAGATGACCAGCGAATGCTCTTTGTCTGCAATGATGAGAAGGGCTTCGAGCCTCCTCAGGATCCGGTCGGTCCTCCAATCCTTGGCCAGTTCCACTGCCGCCCTGAGCAGGTTCCCATTATACTGCTCCAGCTTCTCTTCAAACTTGGCAAAGAGGGTGAAGGCATCCGCTGTGGCACCTGCAAATCCTGCGAGTACCTTATCCTGGTAAATCCTTCGAACCTTTCGCGCTGTATGCTTCATCACGGTCTGCCCGAGGCTGACCTGTCCATCTCCTGCCATGACGACCTTCCCTTTATGCCGAACGCATAGGATGGTCGTACTTTTCATAATAACCATCGTATCTCCCTTTATCTTTCTTTATTCATCGTGCATTGCCTATCGTCAATCTCCCAACCTCATAACTCCCCCTCGCCCCCTCTTAACTTAAGAGGGGGTTGGGGGGCGTTACACCTTCCATCGTCTATCGTCTCTCGCCCCTCGTCTATTACTTCTTTTCTTTAAAAAAACTCCTCGGGTGTGCCTTATCATAAACTTCCATCAACTTACCCGGGCTGAGATGGATATACCTCTGAGTCGTTGAGAGGCTGGCATGCCCTAACATCTCCTGAATCTCCCGGATATCCGCCCCTGCATCCAAAAGATGCGTGGCAAAGCTATGGCGGAGGCTATGGGGGCTTACCTTACGGACAATGCCAGAAGACCTCGTATATTTCTTGATCAACCTCCCAACGCTCCGGCTGGTCAGTCGTCCTCCTCTCAAGTTGACGAAAAGAGGCGATTCGTTCTCAAGGTCTCCCCTCCAATTCAAGTAAACCTTCAGCACCTTGATCGCTTGATCTCCAACGGGGACAATTCGTTCCTTCCTCCCCTTTCCCATGACCCTGACGATCCCAAGGTTGAGATCCAGGTGTTTTAAATTTAGCCCTACAAGCTCTCCCACTCTCAATCCGCTTGAATAAAGAAATTCCAAAACCGCATGATCTCTCAACACCCTGAGCTTCGCGTCTGATTCGGAAACCTTCTCTAAAGGCTTTTCAGGCGACTCCATCAGCCGGAAAGCCTCATCTACGGTAAGGGTAGTAGGCAAGGTCTTCTCTACTTTGGGCGTTGAGACAGACTTTGCCGGGTTGGAAGAAACCAGTTTTTCCCTTACCAGGTATCTAAAGAAAGAGCGGAGCGCCGAAATCTTTCTCGCAATCGAACTCTTCTTATTCTTTCGGTGAAGAACGCTCAGATATTTCCGGATGACGATCCGGTCCACCCCTTCCCATGCTCGTTCTTCCGTCCGGGAAGAATCACCGCTCTGACTCTTTAAAAAATTCTCAAACTCTTTTAAGTCTCTCTGATAACATCGACAGGTGTGGGGGGAAGCATTCTTTTCCGCTGAAAGGTATTGGACGAATTGTTGAATGAAATCATCCTGCCCTTTTGAAATAGCCTCCATTCCACTCACCCGAAATGATGTAACTTATGAAAACATCATTGAAAAACAATTTTATAACACAAATTCTTAATTAATCAATAGATTTTAACGCAACCCATCAATTTTTCATGACTTTTTAATGCCCGTGAAAAAAATATGCATGTGCTTATTTTCTCATTGACAATTAAAACTATTTTTGTATAAACTTTTATTTACCCCGTTAGAAAGTCCGGCTGCTTGCCCCATTCGAAGCTTAGCTTCTATCGGGGCGTGAGGTGTGAGCCTTCCTGTTAGAAGGGCGAAGCTCTTCTAACGGGGTTTACTACATTCATCTTAATAAAGGATGGTGAAAGGAGGTGAGGAGTATGGCGGAGCCAAGAGTGGCAAGGGTAACGGAAATTATTTCAGGTTCTCCAAAGGGGTTTGAGGAAGCTGTAAAGACTGGGTTTGCAAGAGCGACAAAAACCCTGAGAGGGATCACAGGACTAAGAGTGGTGGATTTTCGAGTGGCTGTGGAGAATTCAAAGATTATCGAATACCGCGTAAGAATGGAAGTTATTTTCGTCCTCGAAACATAAGGAGATAATTTAAAAGTCTAACGGTAAGGGTAACGAGACCCGTATCGTAAAATTCAAAATGACGTTTGTCGTTGTCGAAGCTCGTATCGAGGCTCGTATATGGATGCTGGATACTCGAGCTTCAAGTTTCGAGATTCCTGCTTCGATACGAGCATCGTCACCGTAAACCCTTTTCTGTAACCGTAACCAGTAACTGAAACGGGCTTCGTAACCGTTATCCAAACACCCGGAATAATTTCATGGTTTGCGGGTGTCTATGCCGTTAGGGCCCATTTGTTAAAAAATAGCCCTATCCTTTTTCAAGTCAAACCGACTTGTGAGAGATAGGGCTATTTTTTTGCGGGCTTTAGCCTATTTCAGCCGGATCTTCTCTTTCATCACTTTTATTAATTCTTTCTGATCAACCGTTGCTGTCCCCACCTTTCCGACCACAATCCCTGCCGCGTGATTGGCTAACTCCGCTGCCTTCCGAATACTGGCCCCTGCCCCCAATGCAAGGGCCATGGTCCCGATCACCGTATCTCCGGCTCCTGTAACATCATAAACCTCCTTTGCCTCGGTCGGCACAAGAAAGGGTTGCCGGCTGGGCTCAAAGATGGCCATCCCATCTTCCCCACGTGTGACCACAAGTGCATCACACCTTAACTTTTTCAAAAGGGCCCGGCCTGCCCTGCCTAAAGAGGCCTCATCGGTGATGGAAATCCTCGAAGCAGCGCTGGCCTCCGATGTATTGGGCGTCACAACCGTGGCCCCTCGGAAGAAAATGAAATTCTTTATCTTTGGATCGACCATCACAAACTTCTTTGCATTTCTAGCTGCATGAATCGTATCATGTATGATCCCTTTTGTTAACAAACCTTTCCCGTAATCAGAGAGGATGACCCCATCAAATCCTTTTATATTCTGTTTTAAATAATCAGAGAGATCCCGAAGCGTGGATGCCTTCGGATGGTGAGTCGTCTCCCGATCGATTCGAACCATTTGCTGGTGGTGGGCGATCACCCGCGTTTTGACCGTCGTCTGCCTACCTCGTTCTATGAATACGCCACTTCGCTCAATTCCCATCTCGTCCAGTCTTTGAGTCACTTTTTGCCCCATTTCATCATCGCCAATCACTCCGCAGAGAAGAACTTTTCCTCCAAGTGAATGAAGATTATTGACTACATTGGCCGCCCCTCCGAGGAGGAACTCCTCTTTCTCCACAACGAGCACAGGCACAGGTGCTTCCGGAGAGATTCTTGACACATTTCCCCAGATGAACCGGTCTAACATGATATCGCCCACGACGAGAATCCTGACTTCGGAAAACCGCTTAATGATTTTCTCAAACATCGCTCACTCCCCCATCGAAGGACTCCGTAGGGGCGATTCATGAATCGCCCCTACCAATGATACGACTTTTCACTTCTTAAAATACTCTACCGTTCTTCTCAACCCCTCTTCAATGCCGACTTTCGGATCATAATTCAATAGCGTTTTCACACGTTTGATATCTGCCAGTGAATGTCTGACATCCCCTTGCCTGGTTTCCTCATAACGAGGCGATACGTGCGAGCCGATAATATCCTGAAGAATCTTTACCAACTGGTTTAAAGAGACTCTTCTGCCACAGGCGACATTAACTACCTCTCCCTGAGTTCGTACCGCATTCATCGCCAGAAGATTGGCATGGACCACATTGTCAATATAGGTGAAGTCCCGGGATTGCTCTCCATCGCCATAGATCACTGGAGGACGGCCCGAAACCAGGGCATCGATAAACCTCGGGATGACGGCGGAATAAATCGAATTTGGATCCTGCTTTGGGCCAAAGATATTAAAATATCTCAGTGAGATCGTCTCCAACCCGTAAAGCTCGAAAAAGAGCCGGCCATAGACCTCTCCGGTAAACTTCTGGAGGGCATAAGGAGAAAGTGGGCTCGGAACCATCTCCTCATGTTTTGGAAGAGTTGGGGTATCCCCATAGGCTGAGGAGGAGGCCGCATAGATCAATCGTCTCACTCCCGCGTCCCTGGCAGCGACGAGAAGGTTTAAGGTGCCCCCGGTATTGACGGCATTGGAGGTCAGGGGATCCTCTACCGAACGCTGGACCGATGGTAGAGCGGCCTGGTGAAAGACATATTCGATCCCCTCCATCGCCTTCTGGCAGGTAGTAACATCACGGATATCTCCCTCAACCAATTCAAGAAATGGGTAAGCTTCATTGTAAGCCAAATTCTCTTTCTTGCCCGTTGAAAAATCATCCAGCACCCGAACCTGATGCCCCATCTTAAGCAGGGCTTCCGTCAAGTTCGACCCGATAAACCCCGCCCCTCCTGTAACTAAAGCTTTCGACATACTCTCCTCACCTTTATCCCTTCTATAATAACCTCACACGATCTCCCTTCATAACTCCCCTTCCCCCCTCTTATCTTAAGAGGGGGAAGATGTTG
>VGSS01000118.1 GCA_016874935.1 Deltaproteobacteria bacterium
ACTTGATTTCAAAAGGAAAGGCTGAAGACGTCTGCCTTCTCTTCTATACCTCCGGGACCACAGCCCTTCCGAAAGGGGCGCTTCTCACCCATTATAATATGTTAACCATGGGACAGAACCTGATGCGGGTGGATCCCTACTTCGAGACCGATGATTTTGTCTCCTATCTTCCCTATGCCTGGATCGGCGAACAGATGATGTCTATCTCCTGCGGAATTCAGGCCGGGTTCACGCTTAACTTTCCGGAGGAGCCGGAAACCGCCCAGGAGAATATCCGCGAAATCGGTCCCCATGTGATGTTTGCGCCTCCCCGGGTCTATGAGCAGATGGTCCGTAACGTCCAGGTAAAATACCTCGATGCCTCCTGGTCAAAAAGAAAAGCTTATGAATTAGCGATGAAGATTGGCTATCATGTGGCAGAACTCGAATTCACCAAAAAGCCTGTTCCATTTTACTGGAAAGGTCTCTACTATCTTTCCTACCTTGGCGTCCACAAGAAATTGAAGGACCATCTTGGGCTGTCGAGAATAAGGGACACTTATACCGGTGGCGCGGCCATGGGGCCGGACCATTTCCGGTTCTTTCATGCCCTCGGAGTCAACCTGAAACAGATCTACGGCCAGACAGAGATCGCCGGAATTTCGGTCCTTCATCGAGATGGAGACATCAAGTTTGACACGGTTGGCGTCCCCATTCCTGAAACAGAAGTAAAAATTACTCCGGATGGCGAAATCATCTCAAAGAGCCCCTCTGTTTTTCTGGGTTATTACAAGATGCCCGAGGAAACCGCCAAGACCTTAAAAGACGGCTGGCTTCATTCCGGCGATACCGGTTTTATCGATGCCGAAGGCCATCTGGTCGTCTTCGATCGCACCAAAGATGTGATGATCTTGAGCGATGGAACGAAGTTCGCCCCTCAGTATCTTGAGACCAGGCTCAAATTCAGCCCTTATATCAGGGAAGTCTGGGCCATCGGAGACAAAAAACCTTATGTCACGATCGTGATCTGCATCGATTATGCTGTCGTGGGCAATTGGGCAGAGGCCCGGAATATCGTCTACTCAAGCTACCCTGAACTTTCTCAGATCCCGCAAATCTATGAATTGATCCAAAAGGAAATCGTCAAGATGAACCGTGACCTTCCTCCGGTTGCCCGGGTGAAGAAATTTGTCAATCTCTATAAGGAGTTTGATGCGGATGACGACGAATTAACCCGGACCCGAAAACTGAGAAGGGCATTTGTCGAAGAACGCTATAAGGATATTGTCAATGGGCTTTACTCGGATGTAAGCACGGTCCATATGGACACCAACATCACCTATGAAGACGGAAGGGTGATCCATATTAAAACAGACATGAAAGTAATGGAAGTGCCACAGTAAAAGATCAATGGTCAATGTGCAATGGTCAATTTGCAATGATCAATGGACAATTATCAATGAAAAGCAAAACATAGATGGTCAACCGGTAATGATCGATTGGAAGCCACGATTGAGATGAACGGAAAAGGCGACCAGCTTTCGGAGCGTTTGCTTGATTTTGTAGTGAAGATCATAAAAATTGCCGAAGCCCTACCAAAGACAATTTCAGGTAGACATGTCGGAGGGCAATTGGTACGCGCTGGGACATCCTCCGGTTCCAACTATGAAGAAGGTTGTGGTGCCGAATCAAGATCCGATTTTATCCACAAAATGAGTATCGTCCTGAAGGAATTGAAAGAGAGCCGTTTTTGGCTCCGAGTGATCCACCGGACCCAAATGCTCTCTCCAAAAGAGGTTCAGCCCCTGATAGACGAGTGTGGAGAGCTTTGTGCCATCATCGGGAAAAGCGTTAGTACCGCCAGGAGAAGAAGGGTCGATAACCAATGATCAATGTTCAATTGCCAATGTTCAATGGTCAATGACTATTAACAATAAGAAAGTTCCTAACAAAATGATAATTGATTATTGAAAACTGATCATTGATAATTGCTTTTTTAGGGAGGTTTTCATGGAAATCTTTTTGCAGCTTTTAATTACAGGGATTCTGGTGGGGAGTATCTATGCCCTGGTGGCTCTTGGATGGACGCTGATCTATAAATGCTCCGGCGTCCTCAATCTGGCCATGGGCGAATTAACACTCATCGGGGCCTATGTCTGCCTGACCTTTTATCACTGGGGGATTCCTTTCGTCCTGGCTTTGTTCTTCACCTTGGTGATTGGATTTATTCTTGGGATTTTAACGGAAATCATCTTTTTAAGGCCAATGGTTGGAGAGCCCCATCTGGCTGTCATCATGGTAACCGTCGGGCTTGCTTTTTTCTTTAAGGGGCTGGTCATGCTCATCTGGGGAACGGACACCGTTGTCTTCTCTCCCCCCGTATTTCCAATTCAACCTGTTTTCCTCGGAAAGGTCGTAGTCGGTCAGGTATTCCTGTGGGCTTTTGTCGCCTCCATCATCCTTCTTGTCGCCTTTGTCTCCTTCTTTAAATTTACGAAGTGGGGACTCTCAATGCAGGCAACGGCTGATGATGAGATGGCCGCCCTTTCCTTGGGGGTCAATGCAAAGGTAGTCTATGCCCTTGCCTGGGCAATCGCCTTCATGGCCGCAGGAGTGGGAGGAACCCTGCTTGGAAATATCAACGGTCTTAATATCTCCGTGGGTTATCTGGGCTTATTGGTGTTACCGGCAGTCGTTCTGGGGGGCCTTAACTCCATTCCGGGAGCCATTGTAGGGGGGTTGGTGATCGGTATTCTTCAGAATCTGGCAGATGGCTATCTGAGCCGCTTCACCCCGGGCGGGGTCAAAGAGGTCTTTCCCTTTGCGGTCATGGTCATCGTTTTGCTCTTTAAACCTTACGGACTATGGGGATGGGTGCGAATCGAACGCGTCTAAAAACAATAGGCTAAGGCTAAGGTTAAGGTCGAGAATAAACGCAACTCAAATTTAATTTTTAATCTCAACCTAAGCCTTAACCTCAACCTAAACATTTTTGGGAGGGTTTAATATGAGTTATCGTCCTTGTGGTAACTATCATCAATATTACAAACAGGACCATGCCTGGTGGCAGACCAAATTCGTCTGGGGGAAAATGATTCTCTTATTTATAGCCGTCTTTTACCTCTTCCCCCAATTTGCAGGTATGTATCTTATTTCTATCGCCAATGTCGTGGGATATACCATCCTTTCAGCAATGGGAGTTCAGTTGCTCATTGGCTACTGCGGCCAGGTTACTCTGGGACACGCCGCCTTTCTGGCGATGGGAGCATATACCTGCACTCTGCTAATGCTTCAACTTCATATCCCCTACCCTATTGCCATGGTCATGGGGGGAATTGTAGGTGGTTTATGGTCTGTCCTGTTTGGCCTCCCCTCTGCCCGGGTGAAGGGATTCTATCTCATTATGACCACGATGGCCGCTCAATTTCTCACGGTGGAATTTTTCATCACCCAGTATGTCAGCCAGATTGGCGGAAGAGGGGTTGCCTTCTCCATTCCACCCGGAGCAGTAAAAATCGGCCCCTGGATGATCAAGGATGACAAAGATGTCTATTATCTCATGGTGATACTGGTTGTCCTATTAACTGTTATCATGGCAAATCTTGTGCGTTCAAAGATCGGCCGTGCATGGATTGCCATCCGGGACAATGATATCGCCGCAGAGACAATGGGCGTTAATATCGTTTTGTATAAACTATTAGCCTTCTTTGTGGCAGGATTTTTTGGCGGGATTGCCGGCGCGTTCTGGGTCACCTCCCTGGCTGCAGTTAGCCCCGAACACTTCCATTTCGGCTGGTCTCTCTGGCTCGTAGGTGTCATCCTCATCGGAGGAGTAGGAAGCATCCACGGAACGATCTTCGGCGCCTTATTTATGACACTTATCCCTGAAGGGCTCAAGTTCCTCATCTTCGTTCTCACCCAGAATCCTGTCTTTGTAGATATTATGCCTTTCTTGCCTCTTCTCTTAGAAAAATTTCTTTTCGTTAAAGAGGCCGCCTTCGGTCTGGCCATCGCCCTCTTTCTCATCTATGAACCGAATGGGATTTCTTATCGTTGGTGGCAGATCAAGAATTATTTTAACCTATGGCCGTTTTCATATTAAACAAATTTTCCCCTCCCCCTCGATGGGGGAGGGTGAGGGTGGGGGTGGAACATGAATTTCCCCCTCCCCTTCATCCCCTCCCACCAAGGGAGGGGAAAAACATTGGAAGAAGGAGGTGGTGCTCGTCGCTGGATGGTGGGAGTAAGATTGGGTAAGTAATCATTCTGTTGTTTTATTTAACTTTAACAGGAGGTGAAAAATGAGAATTAAAATGGTCATCGCGATATCTTTTATCCTGTGTTTCTTTTCTTCCTTGGCATTAAGCCAGGAAGTCAGAGTGGGAGCCCTGCAGGACACCACCGGCGCAACTTCGGACGTGGGCAAGGATGAGGCTCTCGGAGTTCGGGAAGCAACTCAATATTTTAATGATACCGGTGGCATTAATGGTAAAAGGATCCGATTGTTCCAATATGACTATGGATACCGGGTTCCTGAAGCCATCACGACTTACAAACGCTTCCGGGATTATGATAAGGTGGTCATGGTTCTTGGATGGGGGACCGGTGATACCGAAGCCCTTTCACCCACTATTAACGCCGATAAGATGCCCTACCTCTCCAGTTCATTTTCAGGTCATCTGTGCGATCCGAAAAAGACTCCTTACAACTTTGTTTACGGGACGGATTATTCGACCAACGCCCGCGGTGCAATTACTTATTGGTTTGAGGAAGTTTGGAAAAAGGATCCAAAATGGAAGGAACTAAGGGACAAGGGAACCAAACCCAAGTTCGTCTGTTTTATCGACACTGCCTCACCTTACGCTACCGCACCCATCAAAGCCATTAAAGATCAGGCGACCATCCTCGGTTTTGACATCGGACCTGATCAAAACGTTTCATTGTTTGCTCTCGATACGAAGAGCCAGGTGATTGCGGCAAAAGGCTTTGGAGCCAATCTGGTTTGGCACGGGAACACCACGATGTCCGTCTCCGCCGCTGTGAAAGACGCTTCCGCTCTGGGGCTGGGCGCAGACCATATCGTCAATAATTGGGGATTCGATGAAAATCTTCCGAAACTGGGTGGTCCTGCGGCTGAAGGTGTAATTGGCTTGCTCGGCTGTGCGCTTTTTATCGACGAATATCCTGCAAAGAGTAGAGTGATTGAGTATGCCAAAAAACTGAATCCGGGCATCCCTCTCGAAAACCGGCTCATTCGAACGGTTCAGGGCTGGGTAAAAGTCGGCATGGCTGTTGAAGCTATGAAAAAAGCTGATAAGGCAGGGAAACTGAATGGCCCTGGAATCAAAGACGCTTTTGAAACCTTTAAAGACTGGCCGGGATTGAAGGAATATGGCGGCCAATTGGTTACGCTTACTCCCACAGACCATCGTTACAGTTCCATTGTCAGGGTTGCAAGGGTCATCAAGGGAAAACCTCAAACCATTGGCGAAATTGATATGAAAGCTAAATTTCCTGACCGATGGGCCGGGTGGCTTGGTTGGTAATTAAATTAAAGATTGAGGAGGAAATATCTTGGAACAAAAAACAAATGGCGTCATCCTCAAGCTTAACAATATCGAAGTCATGTATCACGAAGTCATTCTGGTCTTAAAGGGGGTCTCCATTGAAGTCCCCCAGGGAGGGATTGTCGCCCTTCTTGGGGCGAATGGAGCAGGGAAATCCACCACCCTGAAATCGATTTCCGGTCTGCTCAAGCATGAAGATGGCGAGGTGACAGATGGATCCATCGAGTTTATGGGAGAGAAGATCCACCATCTTTCCGCCGAGGAGATCTCTAAGCGGGGAATCTTCCAGATCATTGAGGGAAGAAGGGTCTTCGGACATCTCACCGTAGAGGAAAATCTTCGTGTGGGCGCCCATCTCAGGGGAACAGGGTCAGCCACTAAAGAGAGGCTGGAAATGGTCTATCACTATTTCCCAAGACTGGTCGAGCGGCGAAATATCATGGCAGGCTTTATCAGCGGCGGGGAACAGCAGATGACTGTTATCGGCAGAGCAATGATGGCCCGGCCCAAACTGATGCTTCTGGACGAACCCTCCATGGGCCTGGCCCCTCTTCTGATTAAGGAAATCTTCGAGATCATCAAAAAATTAAACCAGGAAGAGAAGATACCGCTCCTTCTCGTGGAACAGAATGTAAAGTTAGCCCTCACGGTAGCTCCTTATGCTTATGTGCTGGAAACCGGAAGGCTCGTGATGCATGACACCTCAGAGAAATTGAAGGAGAATCCGGACATCAGAGACTTCTATTTGGGACTCTCTGATATTGGCGAGAAAAAGAGTTTCAGGCACGTGAAACATTATAAACGAAGAAAGAGATGGCTCACTTAAGTTTAAATTCGAAGCACGAAATCCGAAATTCGAAACAAATTCGAATGACCAAAATACAAAAAAATTTGTTTTAAAATTTTGGATTTAGAATTTGGAGATTGTTTCGGATTTCGATATTCGGATTTCGAAATTAATTTTTTAAACAAAGGAGGTTCATTATGCAAAGGTTATTTTTGATGTTATTGATAATGATATTTGGAATATCAGGGGTGATGGGTTGTGCAGGCCTTCGCCCGACGGATGATACAGGAAAACCAAAAATTACATTGGAACGGGTGGATCTGATGCGCATGGCCCCATGGGTAGAACTTCCCGCCCCTACATTAATGGCCATGGGATTTGTTTTTAATGTAGATAATCCGAGCAGTTATCCCATTAAACTCGAAAACTGTAAGTTTTCCGTCCTGTTTGAGGCGCCAGGCAAGAATGAATTTATGACCATAAGCACGGCGACTGTTTACGATCAGATTTATTTTGCGCCTAAATCGGTCAGTCAGTATCGTGTCGTTGAGTTCATTGATTCCGGTGGTGTGATGAGGGCATTATTGATTCCGAACAGACCAGCAGTAGTGAGATTGGGTCTGGAAGTCAACCCCCTGACCAAAGAATGGTTTACGAAAATCGCTACCGGTGAATTCCCATTTAAGATCAAAGCTGGAGAAGGAATGGCCGTCTTCTCGAGCGAGGGAGCAAAAGGAGATTTCTTCGTCCCCTTTGAAGGAATATTCCCCAAGAAATAGTTTTACTTGACACTTCCACCACCTTTAAATCTATTTCCTTTTCCCCTCCTCCTCCCTCGCAAAGGGGGAGGGGAAAAGATCTTCTTGCCGGAGAATCCCATGCCCAAAAAGGACCCAATGGATCGGACCTCAGGCTTTCTCAAGAAGAACCTTGAGACTATGCCCTATAAAAAGCGCCTTGAATACCTCAACCAAAAACTGAGAGGAATAACATAACACGCATAAGAAAATCCTGTTGTCTTCAAGAATGAATAATGAGTTAATTCAATGCCTTTATGTTGAATTTTTTAATTGACCCCAATGATAAAGTATGGTAAAAAAGTTGCAAATTAAATGAAAGGAGAGTGTGCCATGAAGATCCACTACAAGGGATTTATGAGAGAAAAGATACGAAGGAATCCGATCACCATCGGGCCTGAGGCAAATTTTTTTGAGGCCCGGACCCTCATCCACGACAAAGGAGTTCGCCATCTTCCTGTCGTTGATAAGGAGAACCACCTCATCGGAATTGTCACAGACAGGGATGTCAGGGAAGCCGCTCCTTCTGACGCAACACTTCTCAGTGTCCAGGAACTCAATTATCTTTTAGGAAAACTGAAGGTTTCTGCCTTCATGACGCCCAAGGAAAAACTGATCACGATCAATCCTGACACCATCATCGAAGAAGCGGTTAAGCTGATGCGGGACCATAAGATCGGATGCCTTCCTGTTGTGGATGAAGGAAAGTTATATGGAATCTTTACGGAGACGGATGCCCTTGATCATCTGGTGGACATCTTCGGGATTAATCAGAAGGGAACACGATTGACTGTTGCCTTTGAGGACAAACCCGGAACCATGCTCGGGATCCTCGAAGTTTTTAAGAAACATAATATCAATATCATCAGTGTCGTCACTCCCTCATTCA
>VGSS01000119.1 GCA_016874935.1 Deltaproteobacteria bacterium
AGGGGGTGAGCGTTGAGGTCCTCCGTGCAGATGGAGAGAAATGCGAACGATGCTGGAATTATGATGTCAGTGTAGGGAAAAATCCGGGGCATCTGACTGCCTGCGGAAGATGTGTGGAGGCGCTGAAGGGGTAACACCAATGCGGATTTCGGAATGCGGAATGCGGAATTAAAAATGAAACGTAAGCACTGGGTGCTGTTGATTTGCTTTGTCTTTATTCTCGCCCTGGATCAATACACCAAACACGAAGCCCAGCAGAAAATCCCCCTCTATCATACCATCAATGTGATTGATGGATTCTTTAACCTCACCCACCTGAGAAACACCGGTGGAGCCTTCGGGATCCTTGCGGGCGAAAAAGGAGGGATTGGCTCGCTCTTCTTCATTGCGGTTAAACTGATTGCGATCGGAATCATTCTTTACCTCTTTCATAAGGCGAAGGAACACGAACAAATCCTCTCTCTGTCCCTCTCCCTCATCCTGAGCGGAGCCGTCGGAAATCTCATCGACCGTATTCGATACGGAGAGGTGGTCGATTTTCTCGATTTTCACCTTTTCTCATACCACTGGCCTGCTTTCAATATTGCGGATTCCGCCATCACCATCGGCATCGGCCTGATGGCCTTTGAGTTAATATTTCATGATAAAAAAAGATTAAAAACTTCTCCGTGATTTATAAAAAACACTGCTAATGTAATGCATCATAAATCTCTTTCCTTTGATTGTCATTCCGGGCTTGGCTAAGCCTGCCCCGTACTTGATACGGGGGAATCCAGTATTTCTAAGCCGGATTCCTGCTTTCGCAGGAATGACATTTTTAGAGGTTGCCATAACTCTAAACTCATAACTTTTAACTCTTAACCTCACAGTTGCATAAACGGCCATGGGTAAACCGCTCTTCAAGGCTTCGAACGGCGATTGATTTGACATGTTAGGGGAATCGGCGGACTTCACCTAAGGTGAACTTTAGCAAGGGTTGGAAATGTATGTGCCGATCGCCTTAAAGGTTCGCCCCAAAGCCTTTACGACCGGTTCACCCATGTCCGTATGACTAAATCTTCTTCAACGTTAAGGTTAACAATGCATCCGATCCTCTTTCGCCTGGGCAGTTTGAACATTTATGCTTATGGGTTCTTTATCGCCATCGGTTTTGTGCTGGGCTTTTTCATCGCCGTCCGGAGGGGCCGTGAAGAGGGGATCCCCTTTGAGAGAATGGTCGACCTCTTTTTCTGCGTCGTATTATCCGCCATCATCGGATCGAGATTACTCTTTGTCCTGGTCAACTTCGATCACTATCGCGACTATCCCCTCCAGGTCTTCAGTGTCTGGGAGGGGGGACTGGTTTTTTACGGAGGGCTCATCCTCGCTGTTGCCGTCTCAATCGGATATTTGAGGTGGAACCGGCTTCCGGTTTGGAAGTTTACCGACCTCTTCTCACCCTCCATTGCCCTGGGGCTTTTCTTTGGCAGGATAGGCTGCTTCTTTGCCGGTTGCTGTTACGGGAAGGAAACCTCTCTTCCATGGGGGATCACCTTCATTGATCCGAACTCATTGGCCCGTCTCAATTTCAGCCTCCATCCCACGCAACTCTATGAAGCGCTTGGCAGTCTTGTCCTCTTCTTTTTTCTCAACTGGAAGAGGAGAAGAAAGACCTTCGAAGGTCAGATCTTCTGGCTCTTTCTTCTCCTTTACTCAGGCATCCGCTTCATGATCGAATTTCTGAGAGATGACCCGAGAGGGTTTCTCTTCGGAGAAATTCTCTCCACTTCTCAGGGGATAGGAATATTTTTGGCCTTGACCTCCCTTTTTATGTTATTTTATTTAAAGAGAGCGCGGAGGAGGTAGCGAAGGTGGCTGCTTTAGAGATCCTGAAATATCCCCATCCTCTTTTGAAGAAACGATGCGAGAAAGTAGACCGAATCGATGGGGAGGTAAAAAAGTTGGTCCGGGAGATGACAGAGACGATGTATCAGGCGAACGGGATCGGACTGGCTGCATGTCAGGTTGGCGTTTCCCGCAGGGTCATTGTCGTCGATGTCAGCCCCGTCGATCCTGAAAAGGAGCTCTTCGCAATGGTGAATCCCGAAATCATCTCTGAGGAGGGTGAGATCGAACATGAAGAGGGATGCCTGAGCGTTCCCGACTGTTTGGAAAAGGTGAAGAGAAAGGAGAAGGTTCTGGTCAGAGGGTTTTCTCCATCGGGGATAGAGATCGAGATTTCAGCCGATGGGATACTGGCCATTGCCATTCAGCACGAAATCGATCACCTCAACGGAATGCTCATCATCGATCGCATCAGCCGGCTAAAGAGAGAGCTCTACCGGAATAAATTAAGGAAAGAGAAAAAGAAGGAAGAAAAGGATTGATGGCATCCCGCTGGCACATCGTTTTTTTTGGGACCCCGGCCTTTGCCATTCCTTCCCTTGAGGGGTTATTCCGGGGACCGGATGAGGTTGTGGCAGTGGTGACACAGCCGGACCGGGAGAGAGGAAGAGGGCGAAAAAGGAGTCCCTCTCCGGTCAAAGAATTTGCGCTTCAGCACGGGGTCGCTTTGCACCAGCCGGAGAAAGTTAAAGAGAGTTCCTTTCTGGAGACGATGAAAGCTCTTACGCCTGACCTCTTTGTTGTGGTGGCCTTCGGTCAGATCTTGCCCAAGACCCTTCTGGAGGTTCCAAGATTCGGAGCGGTCAATGTCCATGGTTCGATTCTGCCTATGTATCGAGGAGCGGCTCCCATCGCCTGGGCAATTCTCAGAGGAGAGAAGAAGACCGGTATCACCACGATGCTGATGGATGAGGGCATGGATACAGGAGATATCCTGATGCAGGCCGAGATCCCGATAGAGAAGGAGGATACCGGAGAGACCCTTCAGGAAAAGTTATCCTCTCTGGGTGGTCGATTGCTGATAGAGACAGTGGAAAGGATGAAGGCAGGCGCTCTCTCTCCATTACCACAGAACCATTCCAAAGCCACATATGCTCCTTCCCTGAAGAAGGAAGATGGCCGGATCGATTGGAAGAGGCCAGCAGAAGAGATCGATCTGAAGGTCCGGGCATTCAATCCATGGCCAGGGGCGTTTACAGGATGGGAGAAGGGTCTGCTAAAAATCTATCGAGGAGAGGTTCGGAAGGGAATCTCACAGGTAGGGGCAGGCTCGATCATCTGGGTGGGCTCTGATTTTATCGAGGTCGGGACTGGAGAGGGCTCCCTCTTGATCAGAGAAGTTCAACCGGAAGGAAAAAGAAAGATGAGCGTCCGGGATTTTCTCGCCGGTCATAGAATCACGGTTGGCACTGTCTTTCATTAATTGAGTTCGTAGTTCGGAGTTCAGAGTTCGGAGAATTGTAACAATTTAGCTGTTAAAAAAAACTTGTAAAATCCCTCCCCACCTCCCTTTGCCAAAGGGAGGAAAAAGGATTTCCCCCTTTTGACAAATGGTTCGGCATGCTCACCATCCTGAGCTTGTCGAAGGAGGGGGATGAAGGGGGATTAGATATTTTTTCAAATCCCTAAATTGATACGGAGAATTAAATTCTTTTGCTCCGAACTACGAACTCATCACTCCGAACTAAAGAGGTTACTTTGGAACCTACTCCTAAAAAAAGAATCTTTATCGGACTGCTGGTCCTGACCTGTCTGATTCTCTCTTTTTTCACCTTTCTCCTCTGGTATGTTCCGCTGGTGGGGCTGAAGAACATTCATTCCGCTTTACCCTCTCTCTATAGCCTCATCCTTGCCATCTTCGTTTTCTTTATGTTCTCCGGCGGGCTTCTCCTTATTTTCACCGTCCTCCGGGGCAAAGATATTCTCTTCTCCCAGAGACTGAGGGGGATCGTGGCAAAGGTCCTTTTTCCCTTCATGATCCTGATGGGAAAAGTCGTAGGGGTGTCGAAGGAGAAAGTTCAGCAGTCCTTCATCGAGCTGAACAACCACCTCGTCCGGTCAAACCATCACAGGGCAAAGCCCAACCGGCTCCTCCTTCTTCTCCCGCATTGCATCCAGGATTTTGACTGCCAGATCAAGATCACAGGGAATATCAAGAACTGCGAAGGGTGCGGGAAGTGCGAGATCAAAGACCTGATCGAGCTGGCGGACCAGTATCAGATAAAGATTGCGGTGGCAACCGGAGGGACGCTGGCGAGGAGAATCATCGTAGAAAACAGACCCGAGGCCATTGTAGCAGTGGCCTGTGAGCTCGATCTGACAAGCGGCATCCAGGATACCTATCCCATCCCGGTCATCGGCATCCTCAACGAGAGGCCTTTTGGCCCCTGTATCAATACCAAGGCTGATATTGGAAAAGTGAAAGCAGCCATTTTAGACTTCCTCAAACCCGAAACCACCCCTTCAATCATTTGACAAAAGTTCAAGCGATTATTATACTTATCAGGAAAAAGGAGGTTTTCATAAACAATGAACTATTTTAAGACATTCCTTTTAATGCTCGTATTAACCGGCCTTTTCATTATTGTGGGTTCTGCCATAGGAGGGAAGACCGGGATGGTTTATGCCTTTATCTTTGCCGCCTTGATGAACTTTCTCGCCTATTGGTTCAGCGATAAGATCGTGCTCAAAATGTATAGAGCGCATCAGGTTTCCCAGGAAGAATCTCCCGAACTTCACCGGATCGTTGCAGAATTGACGAGCAAGGCCTCCATGCCAATGCCAAAAGTCTATATCATGGACAATGACACGCCCAATGCTTTTGCGACAGGCCGAAACCCCGAACATGCCGCTGTGGCAGTAACGACCGGTTTGATGAGAATCCTGTCAAAGGATGAGTTGATAGGGGTGATCGGGCATGAACTCTCCCATATCAAGCACCGGGACATCCTCATCAGCACGATTGCCGCAACTCTTGCCGGCGCGATCAGCATGCTTGCTTCCATGGCGCGCTGGGGAGCGATCTTCGGAGGAGGCCGTTCTGACGGTGAAGGCAGGGGCGGAGGAAACATTCTCTTCGTTCTTATCACTACAATGATTGCCTCAATCGCCGCTGTCCTCATCCAGATGGCAATCTCGAGGTCAAGAGAGTATATGGCCGACCGAGGAGGAGCGCACCTCAGCCATCCTCTCTCATTGTCAAAGGCCCTTGGCAAGCTTGACATGGCGGCCCGCCGGATTCCCATGGAGGCCAATCCATCGACTGCCCACATGTTCATCGTCAATCCATTAAGCGGAGGAGGGGTTCTTTCCCTGTTCAGCACGCATCCTCCGATTCAAGAGCGAATCGCCAGGCTCGAGGAGATGGCGAGAACAGGCAGGTTTTGACCGGCAAGCCCCCTGCTGGCCGGCCCTGGGACGGGGCAGCAGGATACAATATAAATGATATTTCATCTCCGGGAAGTTCCATCCTATGAGGAACTTCGAAAAGAAGACCCCGAGGGCGATCTGTCTTGAAATCCTGAATCAACTAAAAGAAGAGGATCGCCATCCCGATCGCCTCTTAAGCGACTCCTTTAAAAGATACAGGCACCTCACTCCTCTCGATCGAGGGTTTCTCACAGAGTTAACCTATGGAGTCCTCCGATGGAGGGAGAAACTCGACTGGTCCATCCGTCATCTCTCAAAAATTCCGCTCGAAAAGATCGAACCGGGGACGCTCAACATTCTCCGTCTCGGACTCTACCAGATCGAGTTTTTGACCCGGACCCCGGCCTCGGCCGCAGTGAATGAATCGGTCGAGTTAGCCAAAAGGCATCGAGGTTCAGGGGGAGGTGGTTTTGTCAATGCCATCCTCCGCTCCTTTCTACGAAAGAAGGGAGAGATTTCCTATCCGGAGATCGATCAGGACCCGGCCCTTCATCTCTCAGTCGTCCACTCCCATCCCCTCTGGTTGGTTCGGCGATGGATCGAAGAGGTGGGAATTGAAGATACATTGAATGTCTGTGTATTCAATAACCGGATTTCTCCGCTCACGCTCCGAACGAATACCTTAAAGATGGGCAGGGAAGAACTGATTGAGAGGATTGGGGAAAAGGGGTTGAAGGCGATCCCAGCCTCTTTTGCACAGGAAGGAATCCTGCTGGAAGATCCTCCGCCCACCTCTGAGTTGCCCTTTCTCAACGACGGCTTTTTCACCATTCAAGATGAGGCTTCTCAACTGGTCACATCTGTTCTGAATCCAAAATCAGGAGAGAAAATCCTGGACGGTTGCGCCTCGCCCGGAGGAAAGACAACACACATCGCTCAAAGGATGGAGAATAGGGGAGAGGTCTATGCCCTGGACCTCACGAAAGATAAGCTGGCCCTCATCGAGGAGATGTGCCGGAGATTGGGGATAAAGATTGTGAAGACATTGAAGGGAGACGCAACCCAATTTCTTCCTGTTTCAGAGGGGATGACATTTGATCGCGTCCTCGCAGATGTTCCCTGCTCCGGCTTTGGAACGCTCCGGAAGAACCCGGATTTGAAGTGGAGAAAGGGAGAGGAGGATATAAAACGATTGAGCGACCTGCAGTTGTCGATTCTCGCTCATCTCTCAGAATATGTGAAAAAAGGGGGCGTTCTAGTCTACAGCACCTGCACGGTCTTTCATGAGGAGAACGAAGGAGTGGTAGAAAAGTTTTTAGAGGGACATCCGGAATTTCAATTGGATCGGATGGCTGAAATCCTTCCGAAGAAATGCCATGCCTTGATTAAAGACGGATACCTCAAGACCTTTCCTCCAAAGGATGGAATGGATGGTTTCTTTATCGCAAGACTGATTAAAAAAGATTAGGGAGATCGGGTGATTGGGAGATGGGGAGAGAGAAATTTATTGAATTTACCCTTTGACTCTATTATGATTGCCCAAACACTTACGAATTAGTCTATAATTGTATAGACACGCACCTTGCTTTGTCATTCCTGGCTTGACCAGGAATCCAGAGTTTCCTGTGAAAACAGGAATCCAGTTTCATATATTTCTGTTTCCCTGCCTTCGCAGGGACAAAGCCTGGATTCCCGACTCCGCGGGAATGACGATATGCCTTGTCAATTATGGATTCCTTAGCAAGCTGTTCACCAGAGAATAGGAAATTCGAGGTATCCGTATGAAGAAGATAGCGCCTTCGATTCTATCTGCGGATTTCAGCAGGCTCGGGGAAGAGGTTAGGGCTGTTGAAAAGGCTGGAGCGGATCTGATCCATGTTGATGTGATGGATGGACATTTTGTCCCCAATATTACCATCGGGCCTCTGGTTGTGAACGGTTTGAGGAAACTGACCTCTCTGCCCCTGGATGTTCACCTGATGATCGAAGAACCTGAACGATACATCGAAGCCTTTGCTCAAGCAGGTGCAACCTGGATTACAATCCATGTCGAGGTTTGCCGCAACTTGAGACAGATGATGAAAAAGATTCGTCAGTTGGAAGTGAGACCGGGGATAGTACTTAATCCGGCTACCCCATTAAAAAAGCTCTCTTCTGTTCTCGATGAGATTGACCTCGTGCTTCTCATGTCCGTCAACCCCGGATTCGGGGGGCAGGCTTTTATGCCGGAGGTTTTGAAAAAAGTCGAACAATTGAGGAAGACAGTTGATCAGAATGGCTATCCCGTTGAGATCGAAGTGGATGGCGGCATCAAATTAGAGAATATCGGAGAGGTTTCAAGAGCTGGCGGAGACATTTTTGTTCTGGGGACAGGAATATTCAAGACAGCGAGCTACCGAGAAACCATCCGGAAACTACGGAGAGAAATTGAAAAATAAACTGCTACCGGCTTCAGCCAACCATCGTTTACCTTAAAAAGTCAACACTGTTCCCGATTAGGCTTCCTTTGTCGTCTATCCTTTTCAGGCTGCAGGAATGGTCCTCTCTTTTGCCCACTCCCGGAGGGCTTCAACCTTTTCACTCATCGTGATTGACAGGGGTTTGGTATTTTGAATCTCCTCGAGGATGAGCTCTGTGGTCAGATTTCCCGTTC
>VGSS01000120.1 GCA_016874935.1 Deltaproteobacteria bacterium
CTACGCCCAAACGGTCCATTGATTCCTTTCCTTTGTTAACCTGGGTTCCAACCTCAGACATAAGCCCATTGGCCTCCCTCGCATTGCTTGCGTTCTGCCTGGTCATGGAGGCAATCTCCTCAAGCGAAGAAGAGGTTTCCTCAATGCCCGAAGCCTGCTCGCCTGAACCCTGTGCCACCTGCTGGCTGGCCTGCGAGATCTGACCCGATGCAGACGACACCTGCTCGGCCCCCTCGGTGAGGCCCTCAACGACGCGGTTAAGAGGCTTGGTGATGGAATGGGAGAGGAAGATCCCTAAAACAAAGGAAACAATGGCTCCGATGATCATGCCAGCGAATGCCAGAGTTTTGGCCCAGGCCGTCCGAGCCTTTGCCGCCTTGCTATTTTCTTCAGCGGCCTTCACATTAAGGTCGATAATCTCGCCGAGAATTTTTTCGCCCTGCTTGAAAGCTGTTTTTATGGTAGCATCATGGCTCAGTTTGTTTACAATCTTGAGGTAGCTAACGTCTCCCTTCTTTATGAGGACGATGGCCTGGCCATGCATATTTTTCAAATCAGTCCATAGCGGTACAAATTCCTTCCAGAGCTTCATCTCTTTATCTGATTTAGGTAGAGGCTCATAGATCTCCCACCCCTTGTCACCAAGTTTCCATGCCTCCTCCACCTTAGGAATCTGTTTCTCCAATGCCTCTTGGTCTATTAAAAAGATCCCTTCAAGACGCTGAATCCCTGTCTGGGCTTCGCGCATCAGGGATAGCCCTACGATAGCTTGGAGGCGAACCTCTACAACCTCTGCCAGAGCTTTATCGGTTCGGGAGATCCCTATCCATCCCCAAAGGCCAACCATTAAAACGATAAGGGCTAATACCAAAAAACTCCCTGTCAACTTCACGCTCAACTTCATGCCTTTCATTAGTTATCCCTCCGTTAGTTATAGCTGATGATGATGAGACCCCTTCACCGAAACCACACCCTTCCAATTCCGGCCGCCAACTCACCCATTAAACCCTTCATCTGCTCTGACCGAGCCTCCATCTTCTCCGATGCAGAGGCTGACTCCCCGGCATTGACCGAATTGGACCGGTTCACTTGGCTTCTCTGAGCCACAGCAGTGACCACCCGATCAATACCCTGAGCCAGCTCCTTGCTGGTTGCGGCGGAGTTGACGATCCATTTCTTGTCGTCCAGTGGTTCTGATCTGGTATAGCATCTGTCCCTTCTGCATTTTCTGCTTTTACCGCTCCCACGACGACCGAGTCGCTCCCAGATTTCACCAGGTCCGAATTGGCAAAATCGACGATCTTTTGAGTGGCCTTTTCACCCGCATATGTTATTTCAGGAGCCAAGACCACAATCTCAATTTTCCTACCATTTTGTCTGATAAGGAAAGGAGAAGTTCTCCATGCAAAAGACATTTTCAACCTCCTTTTAATCTGTTCTTTTCAAGACCTGTTTCCCTTGACCGATATTTTCGATAGCCCGCTCAACATTCGTTTGAAAGGATTACGTTCGTATCCACTTCTACTCTTCTCCCTTTCCTGGGTAGTTCTTGCCCTTGGCGGATTGATCCATTTTGTCCCCCTTCTTTCCGGCTGAGCTTTCAACAAGGGCAACCTCCTGCTCGGTGAGCACCCGATCAATATCCAGAAGTGTCATGACCTTCTGGTCAACCTTGCCCATTCCCAGAATGAAGTCGGTCCGAATGTTCGCTCCGAAGGAGGGCGGAGGTTCAATTTGGTCCCGGTTGATATAAAGTACGTCGGAGACCTCGTCCACAATGATCCCCATGGTCATCTCGTGAGCGGTACGCGCAAGCTGCACTACGATGATGCAAGTCCTCTGCGTATTCTCTTTGGCCTCTATCCCGAACTTAAGTCGCAGGTCGACCACAGGGATGACCTTGCCACGCAGGTTGATGACCCCGCGGACAAAAGCCGGGGTCGTGGGGACAGAGGTTACGTCCATTATTCCGATAATCTCGCGCACCTTTAAGATTTCCAGGCCGTACTTCTCATTCGCCATGAGGAAGGTTAAAAACTTTCCCCCTTCCAGTGCTCTCACTTGGTTGACCCCATGGGCTTCCTGCCCGGTCTTAGCCACAGTTGCAGTCGTTTGGTTATCCATTTGTCATTCTCCTCATCTAAATGTTTTGAAGATGTTTGTCTGGCCAAGACGGCTATGTCTTAGAATCGGACCAGACAGCTTCGTTCTTCCGCCTTTCTGTGAGGCCGCATTCAATTTATTTTTTTGAAAACAATTCCATCTCATTCCGAACTCATTTCGGGCAACGGGATTTAAAACCCGAACACCAGTCCTAAGGGATATTACTACTTGCCTCCGACCAAAGAGTTACCAACCATAGCCTGCATCTTGTCGTTTTTGTGAAATCTATTTATTATATATCCCGCAACCGAGGAAACAATCTTCTTGTCTTTGTCTTTGAATATAGGTGGCCTTTTGCTCAATTTTCTTGGTCGCAGGGTTTTCCCACTTATAGCCCACCCATCCGCTTCCTTTGGTTTTCGCCAACTCGATGAATTCCTTGATGAAAAATTTACCGTCGGCGTCTTTCAGTTCGTTCATTTCTCTGCCTACGAGTTTGGAATTCCCCCCATGCGCTATGGTTAGCCCATTGAAGTCAACCACAAAAATGTAGAGATCCCTATCAGTGAATTTCCCTTTGGGGTCGTTAAATTCAGCGAAAGCCTTCTCGTTGCCATTGGCTTCTATATATGCTGCCGCTTTTCTGACTAAAGCTTCCGCTTCTTTCGCAGTTCCGCCAGTAAAAGTAAATCTGACAAACAAAAAATTGATCAACATTGCCATCAACAGTATTTCCATTTAGACACTCCTTTCAATCATCACCGTGTTGTTAAAATTTATCTCCCCTCTCTCTTTGGAGACTGTGTCGTAATATGAAAAAACCCCATTTTTGAAAAGGGGGAGAGGCGGTCGGGGATTTTGGGCGGCTTGCCGGGAAGCGGCCTGTCAAAGGATAAATAAGACGCTTCCCAAAGGTTTAGGGCGGTTACCTTTAGCCGTTCGGATTCAGGCGTGCCAAGCATATGAAAACATTTGATTTTATACAAGTGACAATTTCCCATCATCTAAAAGACCCGCATCCTAAAACTTTGGAACCTGACTGCCTCTCCCCCTTTGCTTGCGATTGCGACACAGTCTCTTGGGGGAGAGATGTGTTTGTTTTCCTTTGTTTTTCAACGTAGTTTTTCATAGCTTTTTTGACAATATCAAAACCACTAAGTCTCCTACAAACCTCTTGCTCTTCTCTGTCTGGGCATTCATTTCCTCTGCAGGGGTCGTGATTTTTCTGACCAGTTCACGATCGATATGCCATCTCCTACGGGACCCCCATATCCGATGTTTGCCTGGCCAAGGTGGCTATCCCCTGAGGATCGAGAATCAGCCCGACCCGACCATCACCGAGGATGGCTCCACCGGAAATCCCTTGGACTTTGCCGATTCCATCTCCTAAAGATTTTGCAACCACTTGCTGCTGTTCCACTAATTCGTCAACAAGCAGCGCGCAGCGCTGATTCCCGTCACCGATAATGACCAGAAGACCCCTGGTCGGATCCTCGACAGCCTTCTCGATCTCAAAAAGACGGTGGAGCCGAAAGATTGGCATTATCTTTCCTTTGAAGATCACGGTCTCGCCCCGGCCGGCGACTGTGGACAACGCCTCCGCATCTGGACGAAAACTCATATCGATGTTGATGGTTGGCAGGATGTACCGCTGGTTACCCACTTTAACTAACATGCCGTCGGTGATAGCCATGGTGAGGGGCAAGCAAACCGAAAAGGTAGATCCTTTTCCGAACTCTGATGAAACATCTACACGGCCCCTGAGGGTTTCGACGGCTTTTTTTACCACATCCAGTCCGACGCCCCTGCCTGAAATGTCCGTGACCTTATCTACCGTGGAAAAGCCTGGCTGGAATATTAGGTCGACGATCTCGCCGTCAGACATACCCTTTCCAGACTGGATCAATCCTTTTGCAATTGCTTTCTCTATGATCTTGCCACGGTCCAGCCCCCTTCCATCATCAGATATCTCAACCACCACGTTTCCACCGGAATGAAATGCCTTCAACAACAGCGTTCCTTCTCTTGGTTTTCCATTCCTTTCCCGCTCTGCGGGGGGCTCGATGCCGTGGTCTACAGCATTACGGATGAGATGAACGAGGGGATCATTGATAAGATCGACCATATTGCGGTCGATCTCGGTATCCTCCCCGACTGGAATAAAGTTGATCATGATCTCCCGCCTGCGAGCCAGGTCACGGACCAGCCGGGCGACCCTATAAACAGTGGCCTTGAGCGGAACCATCCGTATGGACATGCACAAGTCTTGCACCTGGCGAACGATCTTACCCGTATGGTTAACCTTCCGTTGAAGCTCAAGATAGTTTCCTGAGTTAATTGTTTTATCCTGCGCGACCATAGAGTGTCCGATCACTAACTCTCCGACTATCTCTATAAGGTGATCCAGACGGTCCGTACGCACCCGGACCGATGATTCGGCTGCGGGTGGGGTACCTACCATGCTGCGTTGTTTTCTTAGCGCACGGCCAACTTCTGTAAGGGATGCAGTCCCTGACCTCACAATGGCCAAGCCAATGGGTTGATCGCCCCGATCAATGGCAGCCCCCTCGATCTCTTCGCGATCAGCCTTGCCCTGAGCTACGAGAATATCGCCCAAACGGAGTGGTGTCTCTGCCGGTTCGGTTTCGCCAACTTCATCGAAAATATCTGCTACTTCTGGCTCGACAAGCAACGCAATCAAATCATCGAGCCCATCAGGTGCGACCATGGGTTCCCCGCCCAAAGCATCCTGGACGATTTTTATGAGGTCCTTGAGCATGTCCACGGAGCGGAATGCCAGATCAGCGTATCCTCTGGTACAGCGTATTTCTTTGTCGCGGACGCGACTGAGAAAAGACTCCGCCCTATGGGATAGCTCTGATATTTGGTCAAGCCCAAGGAAAGCAGATGTGCCTTTGATGGTGTGAAAAGCGCGAAAAACAGTGTTGACTGCCTCAGTGTTGTCCGGGTTGTTTTCAAGTTCCAGGAGAGCCACCTCGGCGCTTGCAATCAAATCTTGGCTCTCGGTGATGAACTCTCCCAAGAGGGTCGGATCAGCTTCGGACGGCAGGGTATTGGATCGCCCAACCTTATGGCTCGGCCCATCGATCTGCACTCGCTCGAGATCAGGGCCTAAAAAGGAGGCTTCCTCCTCGCTGAATTTCTCCATCGCATCAATGGCCTCCTCTATGAGAGCGCCTATATCGACAAGAAGAGCGGAGGGGTCAGAGGCCTTTCCCTCTGTCATCTGGTCGATTTTTTTCACCGCTTCCGCAATAGGCTTTTGGACAGAGGCTGGGGAGGACTCTGAGATGATACTGAGCGCACTTCGCACACGGCCTAAATCGGCCAGGTCGTTCGGTTCGATTTGAACAATAAGTGCGGCGATGTCATTGAGAGTGAGTTTTTCCTGGTTCATATCCTTTTCCATGGTTTGGGATGCCTTTGCTTATAGGAATTCGAGCCAAAGGAACATATCCTATCAATCACTTTTTTCCTCTATACCCTCTTTTCCAATACCTTCTCTACGCTTATGAGAGCAGTTAACTTATTGTCCACTTTTCACTGCCCCTCTATATGCTTTATACTTTGCCCCTTTCAGATGGAGGTACTTCAGGGAGGTGTGCTTTGAGATTCGAATATAGTGGCAAGCCCCTTCCGTTGTTATCACACCGTTCTCTTTTAATATCTCTTTTCACCTTTTAAGCAGAATTTGACAACAGTTGACTGCATTTTCCATACCAAATCTCTTCATATCGTTGTTCTTATCGATATTTAAAGAGATTATTAAAGTTCCCACTCCATCAAAAAGGGGAAAGTGACGTTTCTTGCCCACTCGTTGTTCAACTTTTTCCACCCACCTCTTATCCATTGTGACCTTACAAGGACATCAGTTAAAATTCGTATATCCATGAGATTATGCCTATGTTCAAAGTTCATTGTTCATCGTTCATAGTTGCATAAGAGGTCGTCATGAAAAATCAATCCAACCGAAACAGAGTCGCCAATATCATAAAGGTTCTTTCGAAAGATATTCCGGATTCGAAGATCGCTCTGAAATTTTCAACCCCCTTTGAACTCCTTATCGCAACGATCCTCTCCGCCCAGTGCACTGATGTCAAAGTCAATGAGGTGACAAAAGGCTTGTTCAAAAAATATCGCTCTCCGAAGGACTATGCAGAAGTGGAATCGAAAGAACTGGAGGAGGATATCCGGCCCACTGGATTCTACCGGAATAAGGCAAAGTCAATCCAGAGGTCTTGCCAGGAGCTGATGAACCGATTCGGAGGAAAGGTTCCGAAAACGCTGCAGGCTCTGGTGACCCTCCCGGGTGTGGGACGAAAAACCGCCAATGTCATCCTCGGAAATGCTTTTGGAATTCCGGGAATTGTAGTGGATACCCACGTCCGCAGGGTGAGCCAGAGGATCGGCCTGACGAAAAATGATGATCTCGTTAAGATTGAGTTTGACCTGATGGAGATCGTGCCCCAAGGAGAATGGACCCACTTCTCCAATCTCATTGTCTGGCATGGCCGGAAGACCTGCGCGGCCAGAAAGCCTCTCTGCGGTCAGTGTGTGATTTGGAAATGGTGCGATTACGGATCTAAAAAATAAATCCGAAGCACCTGCCTGCAAGCAGGAGCATTCCGTGGATGGGATTGAATTCAAGGATTACATGACGGTGATCGAGCGAATCAAGGAAATCGCTTTTGAATAAAATTCCGCGATCCGCATTCCGAAATCCGCAATTAGACAACCGCTCCCTTTATCCTCCTTTTTTGCAAAAAATAGACCAGGGCTACGCCAACAAGGCCAAGTACGTCCGTATAGAGGCCGGGCTTGACCAAGGCAACTGCAGAGCCAAGAAGAATGATTCTATCATACCATTTGTCTTCAGTTATGAAGAAACCCTGCATGCCTCCAGCCAAGGCATACATGCCAATGGAGGCCGTAATAAAAATCCATGTGGCTTCAAAAACATTGGTGCTGATCAGAAGCATCTGAGGAGCAGTGATAAACATGTAGGGCAGGAGAAACGTCCTCATATCCAATTTGAATGCATTGACTCCTGTCTTAAACGGATCGGCGCCTGCAATTCCCGCTGCCGCATAGGCGGCCAGGCACACCGGAGGGGTTCCGTCAGCAAGAATTCCGAAATAAAAGACAAAAAGATGAATGGCGATGATCGGCACCTCGGGAGCCATGGCCTTGAGGGCCGGGGCCATGATCGTTGCCATGATGACATAATTGGGAGTCGTAGGAACGCCCATTCCGAGAATGAGGCAGGCGATCATCGTAACGAACAACCCTAAATAGAGATTCCCTGCCGAAAGGGTCACGACCACATTGGTCATGTTCAATCCGGCCCCGGTCAATGTCACCATCCCTACGACAATCCCGGCACAGGCACAGGTCACCCCGATCCCTGCCATCGTCCTGGATGCATTAAACATAGCATCAACCATCTTCCGGAAGGAAGAGACCAACGGCTCCCATGAAACCGTCTCCATTGCACCTGAACTCTTCTCGGTCTGATCGGTCTGACGACCCCACCCCAGGCTTGCCACTAATCCCTGGAGGATAAAAATCGAAGCGGCGACACCGATCGCCATCGCCGCTGCGGTGAGTGGTGTCAGCCTCTTGAAAACCAGGGCATAGAAGAGAACGGCAATCGGAATCAGGAAATGGGCGCCGCTTACAAGGGTTGGGATAAACTTGGGAAGCTCCTTTCGGGGGATGCCTTTTAGATCATACTTGACCGAAAGAAGAT
>VGSS01000121.1 GCA_016874935.1 Deltaproteobacteria bacterium
TTGGCGGAAAGGTTTCAAGAGCCTGGGACTATTTTATCGGAAGCGCAACAGAAGTCGTTTATCAAAGGGCGATGAAAGGGCAGCGGGAGAAGGTTAAAATCGTCCGGGCCGGATGCGGCGATGATGCAGGGATACTTGGGGCGGCTTATGCGGCCTTAAAATTGGAATAATGGAATGTTGGGTTTTAAGAGAAAAAATAATTTATTAAGATTTTATTTTTATGAATTACCCATTCTTCCATTTTTCCAGTATTCCAATATTTCACATTTGATTGAAATTATTTGATTTTCCAGAGGGTGCCAGAAGGGGTGTCTTCCAAAATAATTCCTTTTGAGAGGAGATGGTTTCGGATCTCATCCGCTTTTTTCCAGTCCTTATTTTTTCTTGCTCCATTTCTTTCTTCAATGAGTTTGAGGATCGCTTCTTCTGAGAGGTCCAATTTTTTCAGTCCTTCTTTTTTCTGCCTGTCCATATAAACCTCAGGCTCTTCCTGAAAAAGTCCGAAAACCCACCCCATTTTTCTAAACCGTTCGTCTCCTTCGCTGAGGAGTGACCGAATTTGATCCGTGGGTTGCCCCTTTGAAAGATCGAGCAGACTATTTAAGGCCGTTTGAAGGTCGTAAAAATATCCTAAAGCCTGGGCCGTGTTAAAATCATCATCCATCGCTTCTTCGAATCGGACTTGAAAGGATTCGATGATTTTTCGTGATTGATCCATAGCATTAGAATCAACTTTCTTCTGCGAGGATATCGCTGGCTTTTTAAGCTCTTCCTGAATGGCATTGAGAGTTGAATAGAACCGGTCCAGTCCTGTTTTCACTTCGAGGAGGCTATCTTCCGAATAATCCACAGGACTCCGGTAGTGATGGGAGAGGAAGAAAAGCCGGAGGACCTCGGGATGCCACCCTTTGAGTATCTCTTTAATCGTTAGGAAGTTTCCAAGGGATTTTGACATCTTCTCTTTGTTAATATTCACAAAGCCATTATGGATCCAGTAACGGGCAAAGGGCTTTCCGGTGGCTGCCTCGGACTGGGCGATCTCATTCTCATGGTGGGGAAAGATGAGGTCTTTCCCGCCGCCATGGATATCGAAAGTCTCTCCAAGATATTTCTGACTCATCACCGAGCACTCGATATGCCAGCCGGGCCTTCCTTCTCCCCAGAGGCTTTTCCAGAAAGGCTCTCCGGGTTTGCTCGATTTCCAGAGGGCAAAGTCGAGAGGGTTCTCTTTTTTTTCGTCGATCTCGACCCGGGCGCCGGCCTGCATCTCATCGAGATTCCTTCCGGAGAGTTTTCCGTAGTCTTTAAACTTTCCTACGGAGAAGAAGACATCGCCCTCCCTTTGATAGGCGACTCCTTTCTCGATGAGGATAGAGATGAGGTCGATCATCCCTGAGATATGATCTGTGGCTTTAGGCTCGAAAGAGGGTTTTTCAAGATCAAGCCCTCCCATGTCGATGTTAAACTCTTCAATGTATTTCTCAGCGATGACCCTGTAGTCCACTCCCTCCTCATTGGCCCTTTTGATGATCTTATCGTCGATGTCGGTGAAGTTCCGCACAAAGGTTACATCATACCCCCGGTAGCGAAGATACCGGTAGATGACATCGAAGACAATTGCCGAACGGGCATGGCCGATGTGGCAGAGGTCATAAACCGTAACCCCGCAGGCATACATCCCCACCTGTTTCTCCCGGAGGGGAAGGAAATCTTCTTTTTTGCCGGTCAGGGTATTGTAGATGCGAAAGGACATTATTAATCACCCACCTAAATTAACCTTTTTAAAATGTCATCCTGAACTTGGTTCAGGATCTCAAGAGATGCTGAAATGAATTCAGAAGCATGACAACTGCAATACGGGTGAACGAGTTTCGTGTTTTGAGTTTTGATATTCTTTCCTCAAGTAAGTTCCAGCGCCATTTTCAACCGTTTCATCATCCTCTCTTTTCCAAGAAGAGGAAGGGTTTTTACCAGTTCGGGACCTTTCATCTTTCCAGTCATCCCTGCCCGGAGAAGTCCATAAAGGGGTTTCCCCTTCCTGCCCGTCTTCTCTTCGAGCTGCCGGAGCAGGGACGATGCGCTATCGTCTTCGATTTCAGACCAACCTTCTATCGCGTTTAGAATCGTTTGAAGAAGATTCCTATTTTCAGGGAAAATCAGGAGGGTCTTTGCCTCTTCCTCGAAGAAGAACTTTTCATCGAAAAAAATGGACAGATAGTCCTCAACCTGAGAGAGGATGGAGAGGTTCTCCTTCAGAAGAACACAAATTTGAGCGAGATATGTTTCATCCAACGCATGGACCGCAATCCCCGCTTTCTCAAAGTATGGAAGGAGGTGTCGGATGAGCCGATCCTTGTCCATTTTCCGAATATAGTGACTGTTGAGCCACTCCAATTTTTTTCGGGAATGGGTAGGAGCATTTCTTGAAAGGCCGGAGAGGGAAAAAGCCTCAACAATCTCCTCCAGAGAGAGGATCTCTTCTCCAGAGGGTGGAGTCCATCCGAGGAGGATGAGGTAGTTCAGAAGACTCTCCGGCAGAAAGCCTTCCTCCCGGTACTGGGAGACCGCTGTGGCGCCATGGCGTTTGCTCAAAGGGGATCGGTCCGGACCGAGGATGAGGGGATGATGAGCAAAAACCGGAGGTTGCCATCCCAGAGCGCGATAGAGCAGAATCTGCCGGGGAGTGTTGGAGAGATGGTCTTCACCCCTGATGACATGGGATATCTGCATCGAATGATCGTCAATGACACAGGCAAAATTGTAAGCCGCCATCCCATCCGAACGAACGATGATGAAATCACTGATCCCGTCCGAATCGAAACTCATCCTGCCGTGAATGAGATCTTCAAAAACGACCGTCCCCTTGTCCACCCGAAACCTGAGAACGGGCAGGAGGCCTTCCGATTCCATCTTTGAGATCTCCCCCTCGGAGAGGTTACGGCATCTTCCATCATATTTTGGCATCGTGCCCCTTGCGAGCTGCTCCTTGCGAAGAGATTCGAGCCTTTCGGGAGAACAGAAACATTTGTAGACGTTTCCTTCCCCAAGCAGTTTTTCCGCATCGCCATGGTAGAGGGAGAGGCGCTGGGATTGACGATAGGGACCGCTCTGGCCGCCTCCATCAGGCCCTTCTTCCCAAAGGATCCCCAACCATCTGAGGTCCTGGAGGATTGCCTCGATGGAGGCATCGGTCGATCGCTCCACATCCGTATCTTCGATCCGCAGAATGAATGTACCTCTCTCCTTTCGGGCAAAGAGATAGTTGAAAAGGGCGGTGCGTCCATTTCCGATATGGAGAAGCCCGGTGGGAGCAGGAGCGAAACGAACACGAACAGGAGCATTCATAGGAGTCTCTACAAAATATCAAGCGTCAAAACTCAAAGTTCAAATGTGAAAAGATTTTTTTCTTTGAAATTTGGAATTCCTTCGACATTTCGATTTTGACATTTGGATTTATAATAAGCCTTCCCCCACCAGGGCTACGGCGTAGGCAGCGATTCCTTCGCCTCTGCCTGTTAAACCCAGCCCTTCCGTGGTGGTGGCTTTCACATTGATCCTCGATGCGTCGATTTCAACGACCTGGGCGATTTCATTCACCATCCTTCGGATAAAGTCCAGGAGTTTCGGTTTCTGAGCGACGATCGTTGCGTCAATATTGAGGAGATGGAACCCTTTCTCCTTCACCTTTGCCATCACCCTTTTCAAGAGAAGGGTGCTTTTAATGTCTCTATATTGGGGATCGGTGTCCGGAAAGTGTCTTCCGATATCCCCCTCTGCAATGGCTCCCAGCAAGGCGTCGCAGATGGCATGGAGGAGGACATCGGCGTCCGAATGACCGTCGAGCCCGTAGAGATAAGGAATACGGACACCTCCGAGGATTAGAGGCCGGTTGGGCACAAGGGAATGGACATCATAACCGAAACCCACCCTCATCACGCTTCTCCCTTCGTACGGGTCCTCATCTTGAGGATGAAATTGGCCAGCATGAGATCTTCCAGCGTGGTAATTTTAATATTGGTGTAAGACCCCGGAAGGATGTGAATCTTCTTCCCCAGTCGCTCTACAAGGGAGGCATCGTCCGTTCCGACAAAGCCGTCCTCCGCGGCCTTGAGGCATGCCTCTCTGATGATAGGGGCCTGAAATGTCTGGGGGGTTTGAGCCTGCCAGAGGGATTCCCTCTCCAGAGTTTTGAGAACCGTTCCGTCAGGATGGGCCATTTTAATCGTGTCCTTTACAGGCATGGCGATGATGGCCGCTCCGAAACGAATGGCGGACCGGATCGATTCTTCGATCATCTCTTTCGTGACAAAAGGCCGAACCCCATCATGGATGACGATGATCTCCGAATCCACGGAAAGGGCATTCAGTCCGTTTCTAACAGAGTCCTGTCTCCGTTTTCCGCCCGGGATGATCTGGGAGATCTTCCGGTATTGAAATTTTTCAATGATTTCTTTCAGGCAATAGTCCCGATCTTCCTGGCCAACCACCAGAAGGATAGACCGGATAAGGGGACAGGCGTCGAATTGATCAAGAGTATGGGCGAGGATCGGTTTTCCACCCAGGGAGAAGAACTGTTTCTTTCTTCCCCCCATGAATCGCTGACCCTTGCCAGCAGAGACGATGACAGCATCGGCTTTCATGAGTCAAATACAAACACCACGGAATATTGGAATAATGGAACAATGGAAGTTTGGGTAGACCATCTTTCCATCATTCCACTTTTCCATCATTCCAAATAGAGGTTAGAATTCGCTGTCCAAGGGGTAATAGTAATCTTTTCCCCTGTTTTCCCGGTTTGCTTCCTCCTTCAGACGGGCGAAGATCATCCTTCCGGCGGGCGTCTGAAGGACACTGGTCACAATGACATCAACATTTTTTCCTATTTGACGCCTTCCATTGTCCACCACGATCATGGTGCCATCATCGAGATAGGCCACTCCCTGCCCCATCTCCTTGCCCTCTTTAACGATTTTGGCATTCATGTCCTCTCCAGGAAGGACGACGGGTTTCAAAGAGTTTGCCAGGGCATTGATGTTGAGCACTTCTATTCCCTGAAGCCCGGCTACCTTATTGAGGTTGGAGTCGTTGGTGATGATCTTTCCACTGACCTCTTTGGCGAGTTCGATCAGTTTGGCATCGACCTCTTTGACCGAGGCGTAGTCCGTGTCGACAATCCGGACATCCACATTGACCTGCTTCTGGATATGATGGAGGATTTCAAGTCCCCTTTTTCCCCTGGTTCGTTTGAGGGGATCATGGGAATCGGCGATGTGCTGGAGTTCCCCGAGGACAAATTGGGGGATAAGAAGGGGACCCTCAATAAAACCTGTTTCAGCGATGTCGGCGATACGGCCATCGATGATAACGCTGGTGTCGAGGATCTTGGCGATTCCATCCCGGGGAAGCTCTTTCCCCATGGGGTTCCAATTCCTCGAACCATGCGGCAGATGGAATTCGGCTCCCTTTTTTAAGCCGATCCTCAGACCGGTATATCCGCACACCCCATAAAGCAGACCCATAACAGGCAAGGCCATTTGTTGTTCATTGAAGAAAAAGGGAAAGAAAATGTTGGAAATGAGATTGGCTAAGATGACTCCAAGGATCAGTCCGATAAAACTTCCTAAAAGATTTTTTAAAGGGACTCTTCTCAACCGATCCTCCATGAGGAGGGTCAGGCCGGAGAGAAGCAGACCTCCGAAAAGCCCGAACAAACCCATCCGCGGTGAAATTCCCTTAGTCAAGAAATATCCGCTTGCACCGCAGATGAAAAACAAAAAAAGACGAAGAATCCAAGTGTCCAACTCGTTCACCTCCTTTCGATGAAGTTTTGATTAATTTAAAGAAGAGACGGGGGAGATAGATGCCTATGCACCAAAGATCGTCTGGATCTCTTTCAGGATGTTCGACTCTTTCACATCCTTGGCGATCGCCAGTTCTTTTACCAGGAGCGTCTTGGCCATGTCCATAATTTTTTTCTCACCAAAGGAGAGCTCCTTTTCTGACTTCAGGATGTGAAGGTCCCGAAGCACTTCTGCAATTTCGTAGATCGATCCCTTATTGATCTTTTCCATATACTCCCGGTATCTCCGATTCCAGGTCTGAGTGTCAAGGGTGATCTCCCTGTCTTTCAATATCCCGATAACCTTCCGGACTTCGATCTTCCGGATCACCATTCTCAGGCCGGCGGATTCGACATTATCTTCGGGGATCATGATGGTCATCCCGTTATCGACGAAGCGGAGGATAAAGAAGCTCTGCTCCTTACCCGAAATACGCTTGGTCTCAATGGCTTCGATTACTCCTACCCCATGACCCGGGTAGACGGCTTTATCACCAATGTGAAACATAACATTTACCCTCCTTCCTCATCATTCACCATCCAAAGAAGTTTTTTTCCCCCGTATATCAGCCTGACCGGTAAGGTAAGAACGGGCAGTTTTGTGAGGTATCAGGATCCTTCGCGTCCGGCAAGTTTCAAAATATCCTCTTCATCAGGCTTCTTTCCCTGAATCAGCCTTCCGATAGAAGCATCCATTCCAAAGATGGTTGAGATCTGAATCTTCCCCTTTATCTCTCCTCTTTCTCCAGGATTTCCGGGGCGAAGCACCTCCATCACATCTCCCACCCTGAGGCCGCTTAATTTGCCCGCATTGATGTAGACCTCTTCCCCATCCACTTTAGCAACCCGGCAGAACCAGTCCAGACGGTCCAATTCCCTTGAAAGGGATCGACTGAGATCCGAAATCGTCAGGTCAAACGCCCTTCCTTTTGCCTTCTCGTCGGAAAAGACCCCCCTCTCTTTCGTGGGAACGATGGAGTTCTGGGCTGAAAGGGTTTTGACTATTTTACCGGAGAAGGTATCGACAATTTTCATCTCTATTTTAATAATGGCCGTAGACGTCCCATCCTGATCCCTTGCTCCTTTCGTGGTGAAGACATAGGGGCCCGCGATCTCTCCCAGAACAATGGCATGGATGCCGAAGACCTCGCTGAGCATTCTTGAGATTTTCGGGGATTCCAGATCGGATGGGGAGAATCCCCTTTTTTCAAGAAATTCTTTTACCATCTGATAGTCAACAAAGAGAATCTGGAAGGACCTTTGCATCATTTCTTTCATCAGCCTTTCGGCCAACCAGTCGCCGAAGGTCTCTTCGGCAGAAGTGGTCCGATCATCAAAATGGGTGACCACAACCTTCTTCTTTAAGTGGGCAACGGGGGAAACTGAAACAGAGGTTGAAAGAGCCTCTTTTCCCGGCCCGGAAGAAGGGGAGAGAGTTGTTGCAGCCGGGGAGGTTCTTTTCCCTTGCTCACCTCGCATGGACGGGGCGGCAAAGGCTTCTTTTTTCGCCAGATATTCCTCCACAGGAATATAGAGGTATTTAGGTTGATTCCCTCCTTCAGAGCCCCGGGGATTGAAGACCTTCACATATTCATTCCTGTCGATGATGATGACTTCTTTATCCACCAATTCCTTCATCTTCGCCTTATGAGGTGGCCCCTTTTTAATAGGGAACCAGGATGGAGTGGAACAGGCAAAAACGAGGAAAAGGGTGAAAAGTAAGATAAAAACAGGAAGATAGGGTTTCGTTGCGTCCGATTTCATCTTTTCCTTTAAACTGATAATTAAATATACCCTAAAATTGTGGAAAAATCAACGCAGAAATCGGAGAAAATCGACTTTTCTTTTTTTAATCCAGTTTTAATCCAGCCGATGAATTCCATCAAATATTAATGGAAACGATCTGTTGCGGGTTTTTAATCGCTGCGGGTGAGGGAGGCGATGACTTTGGGGAGGTCTCCGGGGATGTCCACACCAATGGGTTCATAATCAACCGGAACAACCTTGATTTTAT
>VGSS01000122.1 GCA_016874935.1 Deltaproteobacteria bacterium
TTTTCAGGAAGGCGATGGGCTGAGCTGATATCCATTTCAAAAGGAATCCCCATCTCCGTAAAGACCTCTGCGGCTTTCTCCATGACTGGCAAATCACTATCGCTCCCCATCAGAATTCCCACTAAAGCTTTTTCCATATTCAATCCCCCTTTATCATCAAGGCTGAAGCCTTGAGTTACGTAACTCAGCCCTTTAGGGCTGATATTTTTCTATTTTAAAAAATTTCTTCTATTTTCACAAGAGAATGAACGCATTCCTCATGGATTTTCTATCCTGAAAAATCTCTTAGATTTTTAAATTCCCCAATAAAACAGCCCTGGCATTCGAGGGCTGACCGGCCTTCAGCCTTTCGATGAGTAGATCCAAATCGAGGGCTTCCTGCCAGACCTCGGGATTCACCCGTATCCCTTTTTGTTTAAGTTCCGTGCGGACCCCTTCAACCAGAGAAAGCAATAAGTCATATTCTTTCCCAAATTCCATTTCCAATTTCGTTCTGATCTTCCTTGCAAGGGCTGGACTTTTGCCTGATGTTGAAACAGCGATGTTCAACCCACCCCTTCTGAAAAAGGAAGGGAGGATAAAATCCGAAAGCTCCGGATCATCCACCACATTCACCAGGGCTCCCCGTCTCTTTGCTTCCTGTGTGATTCTTTCATTCACCTCTTTTACATCCGTTGCCGCAATAACGATGACAGCGCCATCCAGGTCTCCCCGTCGGAATTCCCGGGGAACCCTGCGAAGGCCCTTTTTCTTGACAACCCTGGCCAGGTCAGGGTGGAGAGCGGGGCTGATCACTCTCACGTCCGCCTGACAGTCGAGAAGCATTTTGACTTTCCGGAGGGCAACTTTTCCGCCTCCGACGACAATGCATCTTTTTCCACGGAGATCGAGAAAGGCAGGAAAATAAGGCAACGGCTTGATCTTCCTTGATACCATGCCCTCAACCGATCACTTCTTCTCAAACCAGTGCAAGTGGTCGCGGAGATTGACGACCTCTCCTATGACGATGACAGACGGAGGTTTTAAATCCTCTGCACTCACTCTTTCAACGATGTCCTGGAGCGTTCCTGTCACACACCGCTGATGAGGAGTGGTCCCCTGGGTAATCACGGCAACAGGGGTCGAGCTGGATCTCCCATGTTTGATTAATTGTTCGACCAGATGGGACAGATTTCCAATTCCCATCAGGATGACCAGGGTATCCGTCCCCGTTGCCAATTTATCCCAGGCAATGTTGGGTTCGCCTCTATCGGACGCCTTGTGCCCGGTAACCACGGTGAAGGAAGAGGCAATACCCCGATGCGTTACGGGAATCCCTGCATAGGCTGGGCCGGCAACCGCTGAAGAGATTCCGGGCACCACTTCAAAAGGAATGCGACCCAAGGCCAGTGCCTCTGCCTCCTCTCCACCTCTTCCCAATACGAACGGGTCTCCTCCTTTTAATCTTACGACCGTTTTTCCCTCTTTAGCTTTCTCAACGAGGAGCTGATTGATTGCCTCCTGGGGTAGGGTATGGCGGTTGGACGCCTTTCCAACGTAGATTTTTTCAGCTCTCTCAGGGGCTTCTTTCAAAATGCTTTCATCAACCAGGCGGTCATAGACGACCACATCCGCCTGTTGGAGGCAGGCCCGCCCCTTGAGCGTCATCAATCCAGGATCTCCTGGTCCGGCTCCCACTAAGTAGACTTTTCCTGAACTCATTACTCCAATGCTTTGGTGATTGTTTGGATTAATCGAAAACGATTCAAGAGTCTATATCTTATTTCCATCAACCCTTATCATCGGGAAGGTAGGATCTGATTCGCTCCCCGACCTGGCTGACCGCTTTCTCCCTGCCTTCCCGGATCTCCCACACCGGAACAATAGGGAAGATTTTTGTAAAAAGCACATAGAGGAGCATGAATAAGGAGATGCAGCCAATAAAAATTGACCATTCGACCCAGGTCGGAATGTAAATTGCCTGTTCTACGGGAAGCCTCTGTCGGGTCAATGTTGGGACGATGATGACAAACCGTTCCAACCACATGCCTAAGATGATGGAGATGGAGGCGATAACGGTTCCCCGGATCGTTCGATATTTTTTAATCGCAAGAATCGGCAGAGGGATGATGAAACAGAGGACGAAATGGAGCCAGAAAAGGGGAGCAAATTTCCCGGAGATCTTCGACCAGAAGATATCCATGTGGATGGGTTCATTCCCGTAAACAATGGTAATATATTCTGCAAAGGTAAAATAGAACCAGAGAAGGGTCATGGCCATCAGAAAGATACCGATGTTGTTAAAATGGATGGGCTTGATGTAATTTTCAAGATGATACGCCTTTCGGAGAATGGCCATCACCACGATCACGCTCGCCACGCCGGAGAAAATAGCACCGACGACGAAATAGGGACCGAAGATGGCGCTGTGCCACAAGGGTTGGATGGTCATGGCGAAGACAAAAGAAACGACCGTGTGAACGGTGATCATGACAGGAATGACGAGGATGGACATGAACGTGATAGCTTTATCCAGCCTGCGATGCTGACTCTCCGTTCCAGTCCAACCCAATGAGAGGATCCGGTAGAACCACTCCCTCTTTTCTCCGAGGTCTCTGAGCAGCGCGATATCCGGAATCAGCGCTAGGTAGAGGCAGATCGAACTCACCGTGAGGTAGGTCGTGATACTGCAAATATCCCAAAGCAGAGGAGATCGGAAGTGGGCATAGCGGATGGCATACAACATCCGGTCGGGCCTTCCCAGGTCGATCAGAACACTTCCCACACCGAACATGAGTATAAAGACAGTGGTGAGTTCTGATGCCCGGCTGATCGGCCTTCGCCACTCCGCCTTCAGGACACGAAGCACGGCTGAGATGAACGTCCCTGCATGGCTGATGCCAATGAAGAAGACGAAGTTCGTGATGTAGACCCCCCAGAAGATCTGTCTCGAAAGCCCGGTAACGGTCAATCCCTCCTGGTATTGAGTGATATAAGCATAGAGTCCGAGGAGAACGAGTCCACCTAGAATCGAAACGGTAATGTAGAAGCCTTTTCCGGTCTTATAGATGTGCTCAAAAAGAACGGTGTCTTCTCCGAGGATCTTTTCCCTTTTATCGGTCATACGCTATTCCCTAGTTATGGATGATTCACCTTCAGATGATTCAACTTTAAAGGATATAATAAACCTTGGGTTTCGTACCCAGTTCAGGCAACCTTTGGTAAATCGTCCTGTGATAAAGGGCCCTTCTCACATCGGACCCCGGGTCTTTCAGATCGCCGAACGACAGAGCCTTCTCCTTACACGCCTCAACACAGGCCGGAAGGAGATTCCGGTTGAGCCTCTCCTCACAGAAGTTGCACTTCTCAACAACCCCCTTTGTTCTGGTGGGAAACTCCAGGTGAACCTTTTTGATGAATGGCCGTGGATCTCTCCAGTTGAAACTTCTCGAGCCGTAGGGGCATCCGGCCATACAGTACCGACACCCGATGCAGCGGTGAAAATCCATCATCACAATGCCATCTTTTCTCTTCCAGGTCGCTCGGGTGGGACAATATTTCACACAGGGGGGATCATCGCACTGATTGCAGAAGACCATCACGGGTTTCTGGTGATAATCTTCCCCTGAATATTCCAGCTCATGTTCTGGAAAAACCTTCTCAAAGGGAACCGGCCAGATCCATTTGATCTCTTCCTTAAGAGTCCCCAGATCAGGCACGTTGTGGATGCGATGGCAGGCGTCAATGCAGTCTTTACATTTTTCTAAGCTCCAACATTTTTTGAGGTCCACGGCCATGCCCCACTTTTTCTTGGCCAGCCGTTCGGGTGTGGGCGAGGGTTCTGGTAGCTCGACCTTTGAAAAAATATCCCAACCAGGCTTGGCAGTAAGACCAAGAAGGGTCAGCCCTGCAATGGTTAAGAATCCTCTTCTTTTCAGTTCCATGGATACTATTCCTTCTTAATTTCCTTTGGAAACATATGGCAATCCCAGCATTTGTTCTCCACTCCCGCATACTTGTGGCACTGATCGCAGAATTCAGCCCGGTCCGTATGACATTGCATGCAGGTGCGGGTCAGGCTCATGGTGTAACGTTTCTGGTTGCTTGCCACGTAGGTCCGGCGGCCCTTGCGGATGGCCGAGGATTTCCAGTCATCAAGCAAATCCTTGTGATTGACCCGGATATAGTCCTTGGGTTCTACGCACTCCTTCTTGTCAACAGGGAGTTTGGGCTTGGGAACATAACCGGTTTTGCCGCTCACCCCATTGTGCCAGAATGGATAAGTCACCAATCCCAAGAAGATGAGAAGGCCAGGGATGATCTTCTTCCCGTCATACATGTCCATTCTCCTCCTTCTGCTCAAAGGGTTCTCCACGGAGATCGGCGATTCTCTCCTTCTCTCCCTTCATCACCAAGGCATTTCCCACCAATTCGTGAATGCCAGCCACTTCCACCCCAGGGGCCCAGTATTCCAGCAAGGGAGGAAAGGAGGCCTTGTCAATGGCACAGATGCAGGTGAGCAGGTTCACTCCATACTGCTGCTGAACATATCTAACGGCATTGGCTCTCGGCAAACCGCCCCTCAGTCGCATCTCCATGTTCTCGTCAGCTCCTAGACCCGCTCCGCTTCCACAGCAGAACGTCCTCTCCCGGATCGTATTTTCCGGCATTTCATAGAATTCTTGGCATACCTGCTTCAGGATGTATCGGGGTTCTTCGAAAAATCCCATCCCGCGGGAGGTGTTACAGGAGTCATGGTAGGTGACCTTCCATTTCTTATTTCGGCTGGGATCCAATCGAAGTTTTTTGTTCTGAATAAGATCGGCTGTGAATTCACAAATATGAACCATCTTAGTAGACTTCGCATTCTCAAAATGAGTGCCTGTCACTGGAGAAACCGGCTCCATGAGGAAATCAGCCGGACCATTGAGGGTGTCCATATACTGGTGCAGAACCCTCCACATGTGGCCGCACTCCCCGCCGAGAATCCATTTCACACCAAGCCTTTTAGCTTCGCTGTAGATCTTGGCATTCAACCTCTTGGCAAGATCTGCGGAATGGAAAAGGCCGAAGTTACCCCCTTCTGAGGCATAGGTACTCCACGTATAGTCGAGTCCAATCTCATGAAAGAGCATCAGATATCCCAGGAACGTATACCAGTGAGGATTTCCGAAATAGTCCGCAGAGGGAGAGATGAACAGGATCTCTGCCCCCTTCCGGTTGATAGGGACACTGATCTCGATTCCCGTGATCTCCTTGATTTCATCAATGGCAAAATCAACAGTCGATTTGAAGGCATGTGGAGGAACGCCCAGGTGGTTTCCGGTCCGGAAGCAATTCGACGCCGGCTCCACGATCCAGTTGATGTTGCAACCGATCAGGCTGAGCAGCTCCCTGGCCATCATGGTCATCTCGCAGGTGTCGATCCCATAGGGACAGAAGACCGAACAGCGCCGGCATTCCGTGCACTGATAGAAGTAATAGAACCATTCCTTCACCACATCCTCGGTCAGTTCCCTGGCTCCGGTCAGTTTCCCGAAGATTTTCCCGGACAGGGTGAAATATCTCCGGTAGATCGACCGGAGGAGTTCTGTCCGGAGTACCGGCATGTTCTTGGGATCGCCAGAGCCGATGAAAAAGTGACACTTGTCAGCACAGGCCCCGCATCGCACGCAGATGTCGAGAAAGAGTTTGTAGGACCGGTAACGTTTCAACCGGTCCTTCATCCCTTCGAGGAGGATCGATTTCCAGTTTTTCGGAAGTTTCCAGTCTTGATCATAGGGCTGCCATTCCCTCGGGTTCGGGAGGCCAAGATAATTCATATGTTTCACTGAGGCCGGATAACAGTATGTCCCCTTCCTGAATTCAACGGCTGGGTCCATCCAACCCCTATCCGGTGTGGTATGGTCAATCTTCAAAGCATTCCCCTTTAAAGCTTCCTCAGTCATCTTCAATCCTTTTCTAAGGGCAATCCTACTTCTTTCATGGCTTCCCGGAATTCGTCTTCATACTCCTGGTAGGTGTGCACCTTGACAGGACGGTCCCAGGGGTTGATATGTCTTTCACTTCGGCTCACATTTCTCAAATTCCTCGTAGGACTGAGAAAGATCCCCGGCATGTGCATCAACTTGCTGAGAGGAAAATAGGCAATCAAGAGGCAGACGAAAAATAGGTGGATATAGAAGAGCAGGTTGACCCCCTTCGGGAGCGTCGGATGAAAGCTGAGCATGGACATCACCCATGCCTTGACCTGCATCAGGTCCACCCTATAAACCAACCGCATCAAAATACCGGAAACGACAATCCCTAAAATCAGCAGGGGGACGAAATAGTCAGAAGGAAGGGAGATGTAACGGATCTGGGGATAGACCACCCTTCTAATAAACAAATAAGAGAGGGCCAAGAGAATGATCAGGTCCGTGGCATAGAGGATGGGAAGAAGTCCCTGAAAAATCCCGTCGAACCATTGAAGCCAGAGAACCACAGAAGGAACCGGCTCAAGAAAAAACCTCGAATGCCTCAAGAGAATGATCAAACAAGACCAGTGGAAGGCAAGCGCCCCCAGCCAGAGATAGGTGCTCGTCTTGAATAGAAGTTTTTGAGGTTCTTGAAGCTCGATCCTGTCATTTTTAAGCAGCGGACGAAAAAAGAGGATGTCGAGAGCCAGTCTCGCCACAACGCCTCCGGTGGTCTGTGGGCTGTCCATCTTGTCGGCTTTGATCCAGGGAAGGGATTTTTGTTGACCGCAGACCGTGGGGATATGGAAGGGAACAGGGGAACTCGCCCATCTCAGAACCTGATAGACAAATCCCACGATGAAGAACACTACGGCAACGTAAGGGATCAGGACTCCGAAAAGAAGATACCATCCCAACCCTTGCACCCCGACCAATAGGATGAGCAAGAGGAAGACGACAGCAACAATAGAATAGAGGCTGTTTTTGTTAGCCATCTGAATCCTTTCCTCTATGTGATTTCTCTTTTCGGAAACCGACCCTCTCCAGCATCTTAAAGGCCATCTCCTTTTCGGCCAGTGCCTTGTTCACCTTGATCTCGCAAATTTTTTCCCGGCACTCCATGTAAATATCAAATGCCCGAAGTGCAAGTGCGTCTACTTTGACATGGAATCGGGCCCACTCTTCATAGTCCGTCTCTTTCTGAGGATCGGTTTCCAGTATCTCCTGAACGGCTTTTTTAAGGAGCAAGGCGATTCCAGCCGCTTCGGAGGGCGGGAAGTCTTGAACCGACCGGATCTTGAGGATGGAAGAGAGAGAGGTTGAAAGCCGTTCTCCGTTCATGTCGTGAAGGAGTTCTTCAAAGAGAATTTCAATCTCCCGGGCGATGGTTGAACGCACCGGGTTGAGAAACGGGTCCTTTTCCTTTTTCAGCAGGGGAGCCGTGTCTACGGGATAGGTCTCCAATATCAGATGGAGCCACCTTTCCAGAATCGGTTTTCGGTTCTGTATTAAGAGAGGGCCCAATCCTTTAGGAGATGTTGGGGTCAAAGATTAACAACCTCGTTGTTTAAAATCAAGTCTAAAATTTCATCCATGGTCGCTTGCCTACCGACCGCTATTCTTCCTGTCAGGTCGCATTCCCCGACGCAGGATTTTCCAAGCAGGATGTTGGTGCCTTTCTCCTCAAGCCGTTTAAAATGGGGCACGAGTGGGGAATCATCCGCCAGCAGCCTAACCGCTGTGTTCCAGAAGATAAAGGCAATGGGGTTATCGTCACGCTTCTCCAGAGATTCCAACATCGTGACCAGAATCTGATAGCCAATGTTATCGTCTCCCCGGCCAATCGCTTCAGATCCGAACA
>VGSS01000123.1 GCA_016874935.1 Deltaproteobacteria bacterium
AGGTCTTATGGGTGCGGGAACAAGGTTGTGGCTCTCTCTCATCGGTATCCTATTCTTTTCTCTATTGGGATAACCGACGATAACCCGGCTTATGACCGGATTTCATGCAGGCTTACCGAAAGGACACGGTGGTTATGAACAAAGATCACTCCAGCCGCACGGTCAGCAATGACATCGGCAAAGACCTCTCGGGGATGCACCGGGCTTTTATTGAGCAAACCGATTGTAACTATCCGTTTTTCAATGACTTCGTTTGCTCCGTTCAGTGAAATACAGACAAAGTGTTCCTGTTGTTTTCCAGCAATATCAGCAACAAGCGGTAGGACCTCCTTGGCGGATACAACTTTGATCGTTTCCTTAAGTAAATGCCTTCGCGCGAGCTCAAAGGCAGCTAAAATCTGAGATGCCTTGGCCAATCCCATGCCAGGGACTTCGAGCAAATGGTCCAGTGATAGCTCCTCTTTATGCTCCCTGATTAGGCTTGCCACCTGCCTGGCTATTGTCCTGACATCAACGCCGGCTGTCCCCATGCCAAGAATTGCCGTCACAAGCTCCTCATCCGTAAGGGCAGAAGGCCCTTTTTCTCTTAGCTTTTCCCGAGGCCGAGCATGTTTTGGCATATCTTTAATGGTTTTCATACTCTTCTTGGCCTTATTGGGGCAGTAATTTTTTTCCGTTTACTTGTTCTATCTGTGCGAGTCGCGCACGGGCATGTTGAATGGCTTCGTGTAGTTTCTTCTGGAGAAGTTTCTTCGGCAACACCTTAGTCCAGTAAGAAGCCACCCGAATCGTTCCTTTTTCAAGCTCCATGAGTTCAATCGTTTCCCGTTTTTTACCAGCGCAAAGGATAAGACCAATGGGCGATTCTTCTTCCGGCTTTTGTTCATACTTTGCCAGCCAGCGCAGATAGAACTCCATCTGGCCCTTGTCGGCAGGCTGAAAGTCTTTCAACTTTAGATCTATTGCTACCAACCGGCGGAGACCTCGATGGTAGAACAGCAGGTCAAGATAATGATCATCGTTGTCTATCTGGATACGCTTCTGTCGGGCCACAAAAGTGAAACCAACACCGAGTTCAAGAATGAAATTTTCCATCTCACGCATGATCGCATCCTCAATATCTTTTTCAAGATAACGGTCTTTAAGGCCCAGAAAATCGAGAAAGTATGGATCGCGGAATACCAGATCTGGCGTGAGCTTATCCTCTGTTCGAAGCTTATCTAATTCATATCGGATTAGCTTTTCTGGTTTTTTCGACAATGCGGTGCGCTCGAAGAGCATGCTGCTAATCTTTTTTTCGAGCGTGCGGGTGCTCCAGCGTTCGATGCGGCACATCTCAGCGTAAAAGTCACGCTTCAATGGATCATCCAAAGCGATGATGTGCCGAAAGTGTGTCCAACCTAATTGTGTACTCAGTGCGTTCACAATTCTCTCGTCGGGGAATGTTTCAACAAATCGGATCATATGCCATAGGTTTCGAGTCGAAAATCCCTGCCCAAACTCAACAGTTAATTCTCTACTCACTGCAGAGACAATCTGTTCCCCATACTCCGCTCGTTTCTCTTTAAGAATATCCTGGCTGATTCGTTTGCCCACACGCCAGTAAAGCAAGACCAGCGCAGAGTTTACCTGACGTGCCACGTCTTGACGTGCTTGGGTGATTAGGTCACGAAGGTCATTTAATAGCAATTTAGGTTTGGTTGGCTTCATTCTTCTCCACTTCCCCAAATCTCTGATAGTTTGGCTTGAATCTTTTGTTCGTAGATCTTGATCAGCTCACGGTTTTCCTCTACCCGCCCTCGCTCCGCCTCAATTTCCTCCATAGTTCTTTAAAGAAATTATTATTTGTGATTTTGGGATATTATATTGATCCAGTGATGGAGGGTCAAGGATTTTGATTGGGAGTTTTTTCCATGTTACCCCGTGCGAAGCTTAAATTCTAACGGGGTTTACTTTCTTTTGCCCAAGGGTTCAAAATTTTCATCTCGAAGGCCCACAAGGACGCTTACCCCCGAAGCATCGACTTTCAGTTCTCCATATCTTGCCTTCCCATACAACTCGGCCTTTCCCTCTTGAAACATGAAGGACTCTGCACCCAGTCGGAGTCCTCCTCGGTTACGATAGAACAGGAGGTGCTCCCCTTCCTGCAATCTTTCCCCTTGATGGACCCTTATAAACTTGGCCACATCATTTTGGTCAAGAGAAACGACGATACATCCCTTCTGTCTTAAGGCTCTCATCGGAATATCTCTTGAAATGGCATAGTTCAAAATCATATAGTCACCCTGGATAAGGGAACGTGGATCAACTGGAGCAAGTCGTAACAGCATCGTTCGTCCACGCGAGAGGGTATCCTCTTTCTTCAGTATAAGGTAATTGACCACAGCAAGGATGAGAAGAGCAGTTCCCCAAATCACGATCTTCTTCATTGGCTCACCCTTTCGAATCTTCTATATCCTAACATCCAGCGGGTCAAAAGAAGCAAGGCTCCGCTTCCTGCAATCACCAGTGATTTGTAGGCCAGGTTGACATTCAGGGCATAATAAAAGAGGATCAAGAAACATGTTAAAAAAAGGAGCGAAAGCCAGGTCAATAGGTGATCGTCAAATGTGTATCCAATGACAAGAAGACCAATAGCCACCAGCACACCAGGCGTGGTAAAGACGCCAAGAAGGATCGTTGCCAGAACCGCAAGAATCATCCAATCATTACGAATCTGTTTCACCCCTCCTGCCAAATGTAAATAGAGATAGATCAACCCTGCCGTCAGGAGAAGGCTGGATGGCCAAAGAGGTTCCCGGAATGTTTCTCCCCACGTTCCCAAACCTCTGCCAATTTCCATCTGGGTGAGATTCATAAAGAGAAGCGTAAGAGGAAGCATGATCGCCGCCGAATAAATGAGCGGGGTCAGTGAAGCCTTCGGCTTCTTGAGTAAGAGCATTATTCCTGTGAACATCACCTCCATGCCAATGAGGAAGTGGATCAGAAAAAAGACCTTCCTATCAAGAATCCACAACGTGATCAATGTCACCAAGGCCGCTGGGGCAAGAAAGCGGTAGATGCCGTTAGGAAAATAGGGGTAGGCCACACTGCAGACAAGAGCATGGGAGATGATGAGGATGGAAAGTACGTGGGCTTGGAGTACCTGGAATACTTTGACGGATCCCATAAGAAACAGGATATTTCCTGAAAATACAAGAGCCAGAGAGAGCTGATTGAAAAAAGTAGCTTTACTGGTCCGGAAGATAGCGATTCCGCTTCCGAGGAAAAGAACCCCAAAAATGATTCCACTCATATCGCTTCTGAGCAGATGGGATATTTGGAGAAACAGGATAAGAAACAGGGAGGCAACCCAGGCGCCCACGCCGACGAGAATCCGGATATAGAGGGGGTCTTTTGATTCTTTCGCAGGTTTTTCCAATCGTGACTCGATTCTTTTCATTTGGCTCGGTGTGATCAGTCCCTGAGTGAAGAGGACCTCCATAAGCTCTTTAAGGGTAGGGAATTTTTTATGTGCCATGCTTTCCAACCTCACCTGCCATCTTTGCAGCAATTGATCGGAGCAAGAAGACAGCCATGCTAACCACAGCCAAGATGATCAACGAGAAGAGTAAGAACAACCCTGCTTCAGAACCTCTTATGCCATGAAACAGGCCTTTCCCGAGAAGGGTGAGAAGAATGATACAAGCATTGGAAATAATGATTGCAAGAGGAATCATGTCACGCAGTTCGTAACGATAATAGAGGTATCCCCCTGCAGCCGTCATCCCCCATGCCAATGCGACAAACATGGTAATCCCTTTCGCCTCTCCTGGAACAACAATTAATGCGAGGGTCGGGAGAGTTAATGCAATCAGAGATCCGGTGAGCAAAATACTTCTGAGCCACCTCTTTCCTAACCATTTCAGGCCTTGCTGTAAACCTATTTCATAAAAGGCAAGGGCGATCCCATTTAGGAAAGCAAGGGCAAGGCTGAGGAATTCATATCGGATCGAATAGGCTGGATTTCCAACCTGTTTCCAATAGAGCGTCACCCCGATATTGAGAAGAATAAGCCAGATGAGCCAGAGTGGTGAAAATTCGGAGATGATGACCCATCCTAATATCAAGACTGCCCAACCCATAAATAATTCGAATGCATCAGCCCCCGTCTGATAAGTCTGTCCGTAAACAGCCAACAACACCCCAACCAGCACCGAACTGCTGAGGAGAAGAATTTTACCACTGGGCCTTGAAATACCCCGGAAGTGAGAGCCAAGGATGCAGGCTACAATTCCCGCCTCGATCAATGCAAACTTGAGAAAATGCCCCATCTTTGACCAATTGTAGGCAAAAAAATAGATAACTCCGGCCAATATCAATGCACTCCCAAAGAAGAGAAGCATTCGTCTCGCCCACTCAAACCAATCGGAGGTTGACCTCACCATTCGGCTCGCAACGATAAAAGCAGGCTCGTGCAAAAGCCCCTCCTGTCGAAGCTTGCGAAGGGCTCGGATACTGGCTTTTTGATCTGGCCTGATGTCTTCCATTGTCCTGTTATCGCTTTAAGAGATTTATCACGCGGATCTCATTGTTGATTACCGTGAATCAGCTCATCAACCTGTTTCCTAAAAGATGTGATCACGAAGGTCTTTCAATAAAGCCTTAGGTGTGGTTGGTTTCATCCTTCTTCGCTTCCCTAAATCTCGGACAATTTGGACTGGGTCTTTTGTTCGTAGATTTCGATCAGCTTACGGTTAGCCTACTCCAACTCTTGCTCCGCTCCAACCTTTTCCACAATTCCCTAAGAGAATTTACTTATATGGTTTTGGGATATTATATTGATCCAGTGATGGAGGGTCAAGGATTTTAATCGAGAGGTTTTTTAAGGGATTCCCATTTTGATAGGGTTTCTGTTAGAATGAGATAAAAATTTCAATCTGGAGGGATAGGGATGGAGACAAAGGGAAAGGCGTTGGTGACTGGGGCGAGCAGCGGGATCGGGAGGGAGACCGCTCTTCGGCTGGCCCGGGAAGGTTTCCAGGTGATTGCGGCGGCACGCCGAAAAGAGCGTCTCGAAGAACTGGCAAAGCGAAGTCCGAATATCGTTCCAAGGCCGGTGGACCTTTCTGATTCGCAGGCTCTGGATGATTTCTCAAGGGAACTGCTCAATCTTTCAGAGCCTGTGACTGTCCTCATCAATAATGCGGGGTTCAGCCTCCGGGGAGCCCTCGAGGATGTTTCGCTCTCCTCAATCAAAAGCCTCTTTGAGGTTAATCTCTTTGCCCTCATTAAGATCACCCAGGCCTGTCTTCCATGGATGCGTCGCCTGAGGAAAGGAACGATCGTCAATCTTAGCTCCATCGTGGGAAAGTTTCCTTTTCCCACGAGCGGCCCTTATTCTGCCACCAAACATGCGGTGGAGGCGATCACCGATGCCCTGAGAATGGAGGTGCGACCCTTTGGAATTCGTGTCGTAACAATCCGGCCGGGAATGATCGGCACTGAATTCAATGAGACAGCCAACCGGTTGACAGGGGACCTCCTCTCGAGAACAGATCCCGATTACAAGCCTGTCTATCAGACCTACGGCGCGGGAATGGCAAAGTTGTTCACGAATGTTTCAATCCCGGGACCGGAATTGATTGCTGATCTCATTGTCGAAGCTGTGCTCTCCGACTCTCCGGGGGCGGTCTATGCAAAGGGTCCTTTTGTGAAGGAGCTTTTAGGAGAACGGTTGCGGCTTGATGATGAAGGGTTCTATAGGCTCATGATGGAGAAGACAGGACTGAAAGGGTTGATAGTCGAGTAGTCATATAGTCTTATTGTCGAAAATAAACTTTTTAAAATCCCTCCTGCCTCCCTCCTTCGGCAAACTTAGGACAGGTTTGCCAAAGGGAGGTAAAATATCTCATTATTTTAAATGCTGATGAGGTCCTTGATCTCCGGGCTTTCGAGGAAATCAGGAGCAGGTCCTTCTTTGATGAGACGGCCGTTTTTAAGCAGGTAGCCGCGATGGGAGATGGAGAGAGTGAGATGGATTTCCTGTTCGACGATGAAAAGGGTAAGCCCGTTCTGATTCATCTTTTTCAGGATGGCGAAGATCTCTTCGATGAACCGGGGCGCAAGGCCGAGAGAAGGTTCATCCAGCATCAATAATTTTGGCCTTCCCATCAACGCCCTTCCGATGGCCAGCATCTGCTGTTCACCGCCGCTCAGTGTTCCTGCTCTCTGATCTTTCCTCTCACTCAATTTGGGAAAGAGGTGATAGACCTTTTCAAGACCTTCTTCCATCACCCCCTTTTCTTTCCTCTTCGTGTAACCGCCTAACAAGAGGTTATCGAGGACAGAGAGGGTGGGAAAGATGTGACGGCCCTGGGGGATATGAATCAAACCTTTTGATACGATCTGATGAGGATTAAGATTGGTGATGTCCTCTTCTTCAAAGGTAATTCTCCCCTCGGTGGTTTCAAGAATTCCGGAGAGGGTGAGAAGCAGGGTAGTTTTCCCCGCCCTGTTCGGACCGATCAGGGCAATGCTCTCTCCTCTTGCGATTTCAAGAGAGACCTCCTTGAGGGCAGGCAGAGGACCATAATGGACAGTCAGTTTTTTTATTTTAAGCATTGGCGTTTATTGGTGTTTAGGCTAAGGTTAGGGTGAAGAAGCCCGTTTCGGTTACGGTTAAGGTAACGTGTAAATCATTAAGAAGTCATAAACGTTTCCTTTTATTAACGATACGGGCCTCGTTGCCGTTACCGTTACGCTCTTATTTTTTTCCCATATAAGCCTCGATCACTTCAGGGTCTTGTTTCACCACATCCGGAGGACCTTCGGCAATGAGCTCTCCATTGTTGAGCACAGCCACTTCGTCCGCCGTCTCCATCACCATCCCCATATGATGCTCGATCATAAAGAGGGTGAGTCCAGCCTCTTTCAGCTTTGAAAGCGTATCTGCAAGTTGTTTTGCCTCTGGATAGGTCAAACCCGCTGCGGGTTCATCGAGAAGTAAAAGCTCAGGTTTGGCAGCAAAGGCACGTGCAATTTCAAGCCTCCTCTGCTCGCCATAGGAAAGCTGGGAGGCAAACCATTTCCATCTTCCGAAGAGGCCAAAAAGTTCGAGAATCTCCTTGGCCTCTTTCATCGCCACTTCCTCACCTTTCTTAATCCATGGAGGATAGAAGCCGCTGGAGAGCAGGTCTCCCTTTATTCTCCTATGCATACCGGTGAGGATATTCTCGACCACGGTCATATTCCCGAAGATCTGAAGGGTCTGAAACGTTCTACCCACGCCCAGGCGTGAGATCTGATGGGTAGGAAAACCCGTGATCTCCTTTTCCTTAAAAAAAATCCTTCCAGAATCAGGTCTCTCCATCCCACTGATCAGATGAAAGAGGGTGGATTTCCCAGCGCCATTGGGTCCCATCAATCCCTTGACAGTTCCTTTACGCACCTGAAGGGACATCCGGTTCAGGGCTTGGACGCCATCATAATTCTTCACAATCTCTTCCACACTGAGAAACATCAGAACTCCACCTTTTCCCTTCTCCTCTTTCTCCCCCAGTAACTGATCAGGTAGATCAACCTGACTCGCAATCGCGTTCCGATCCCATCCGGGAAGAAGATGAGAAGGAGGATTAAAATCACTCCGTAGATGGGGAGGCTGTATTCTTGATAGCGGCTGAGTCCGTCAATCAGATAGGTGAGAAAGATGGCTCCCGCAATGGGACCATAGAGAT
>VGSS01000124.1 GCA_016874935.1 Deltaproteobacteria bacterium
CGGATGGGGTGGATGATGCAAAAATGCGATCGAGGCTTTTAAACGAATATAACATTGAAGTGGGAGGAGGGTTAGGCTACCTAAAAGGCAAAATATGGAGGGTCGGCCTCATGGGAGAAACCTGCAAACTCCGATACATCCATTGTTTGATCGGAGCGTTAAGAGAAATGCTCGCATAGTCCGGGAGTTACTCCGTTAGAAAGCCCCGCTGCTTGCCCCGTGCGAAGCTTAGCTTCTATCGGGGTGTAAGCCGTCCCATTAGAAGGGCGAAGCTCTTCTAATGGGGTTTACCATCATTGCACAGAATGGAAAAGTCTGATAGAATTTCCATAGATATGACAATAGGATGCATTGGATATGGAAAGTGAGAGGATTCTCAGCTTCATAAAAAAGGTGCTCGTTCAAGATGGCAGGGCAATTTTTGCTTATGCCTATGGCTCCTTCGTAAGAGAAGAATCGTTCCGAGATATCGATATCGGAATCTATATCAAAGATCACGGAGAGAATATTTTCGTCATCATTGCCGATCTCAAGGATGAACTATCCCGTCATGCCAGGGAAGAGGGAATGAACCTAACTGCAGACCAATTTGATGTAAAGGTGATAAATGGTGCCCCATTTACATTCCTGAATAGAATCTTCAGGGAAGGAAGGCTTCTTATTGACCTTGATCCGGACCTGAGAACCGATCTCATCGAATATGTCTCCCTCAAATACAGGGAATGTACGGGACTCCTTGCCGAGGCCTCACTGGGATGAAGATCGACATTGAAAAGATACAGAAATATCTTATGGAGATTAAGGCACGTCACCATGAGATCACAGAATTATTGAAGAAGTGCTCTGACGCAGATCTTCTCGAGGATCCCTGGGTATTGAAAGGACTAAAATATTCCCTTGTTGAGATTGCCGAAGCGATGGCAAATATCCTTCAACATCTTCTTGCGAAGGACAGGGGTGAACCGGTGACCGGTTATGTTGAAACTGTGATCCGAGCTGGAGAAACTGGCATTCTTCCCAATCCTCTTTCGAAAAAAATAAGACCTTTTTGTTAAATTCTCCAGCTTGTCAGGACCACCTATGTTTATCCAATCGTCTATTGATCCGAGAAAACAATATCTTTCCGCTATAAATTTCCGTTTTTCTTCATCCATCAGAATAAACCTCATCATCGGCGAATAGGTCAAAATAGAATTCAATGTCTTCTTTGTATTATGAGACTTTTAGAAGTTTGGAGTGCCTAACTCGCCTTCATTTGTGGATTAAGCTGCTTCTTTGGCGGGAGAAGTTTTTTCCTGGTAGAGTTTGGCGAGGAATTCTGTCAGGTTGTAGATTTCGATCTTCTGTTTTTGTCTTTTGGCGTTCCTGAAATTGTGAAGGCAGGAAGGACATTCGGTCAGCAGGATCTCTGCTCCTGTATCCTCAATGATCTGGCTTAAGCGATTTCTTGCAATCCTAACGGACTCCTTTGCAAAGGCCCCTCTGAACCCGCCTCCTGCTCCGCAGCACATCGCATTTTCCCGGGTCCGTCTTGGTTCCACAAAATTGGGCGCAATCTTGCGGATGATCTCTCTTGGCTCATCATAAATGCCTGCATGGCGTCCTAAATCACAGGGGTCATGATAGGTGACTTTTTTATCCGTTTTCACCTTAAAATCAAAATCCTTGAGAAACTGAGTGATATGTTTGACTTCCAACCCTAAATCTTTATACGAAGGGTGTTCTTTAAAGACACGGTAGCAGTAAGGGCAGGTCGTGATCAGGGTTTTGGCTCCTGTTTTCTGGATCTCGATAATATTGCGTCTGGCTAAATCTTCCTTGATGCTATAACCCACATCTTCAAGCACGCCGCTACAGCAGACCTCATCGACCATCGTATAGTCAACCTTCAGAATGTCAAGGAGCCGAAGCGTCTCCTGAACGCTTTCTTCTTCACGATACGTTCCCACACAGCCCAGGAATAACGTATAAGGGGCTTTCTCTTTTTTGCGGCCCCAATCGTGGCGCTCTGTTTCGCCATAGATGTTTCCATACTTCTCAATGGTCTCGCCCATTGCCTTGAAGAGGTTGTTAAAACCTGCTCCCACCATGTCCTTTCGCATGGATTTGACCATCTCCTGAGGGTCAACCCCAGAAGGGCAATTGGTCGTGCAGTTCATGCAGGTTGTGCAACGGAGGAAGGCTTGAGCCACGGATTCTGTCAGGGGAAGTTTTCCCTCCATCAACTCTTTGAGAAGGATCATTTTGCCGCTGGCATTAGCAATGGGTCTTTTGGTCAGATCGAAGATCGGGCAGACTGCACGACAGAAACTACACCGGGAACACTGGACAATCGCCTTTCGCATCTTTTCATCGAATTTGATTTGATTAGGCATTGGTCACCGTTCTGAAATGGGGTTCAAGCGATTTCGGAATTCGGATTGCTGATTTCAGATTTTAAATTCCGCATTCCGCAATCTGAAATCCGCAATTTAGTCGAGGGCTCTTTTGCCTGGGTTCATGATGTTATTCGGATCCAGTGTCTTCTTGATCCTTCTCATCAAATCCATTTCGACCGGGTCGTGTTCAAGAGTCATATAATTTGCCTTGGAGATTCCGATGCCATGCTCTCCGCTGAGCGTGCCATTGAGAGAGATGGCAAGGTGGAAAATCTCCTTCTCCACCTTGTGCGTTCTTTCGACCTGGTCTGGGTCATATTCATTGTAGAGAATCTGGGGATGAAGGTTTCCATCGCCGGCATGGCCAAATGTGGCAACGACGATGCCGTAGTTTTGAGAAATTCCCTGAATTCCCACCAATAACTCCGGAATCCTTGAAATAGGAACGGTCACATCGTCCAGCACAAAACTGCTACTGACCCGAGCAAGAGTGGCATAGGCAGACTTGCGGGCCTTCCAGAGGTTAAGCCGGTCTTTTTCGTCCCTTGCGGTCTTGATCTCGACAGGATGATTGTTTTTCAATATACCGAGAACCACCTCCATTTGAGCTTCGACTTCCTCCCAGGTGAAGCCATCGGTCTCTGTCAATATCATGGCCTCCGCATCCGGCAGGGCGATGTCGGTATTCTCCCGGATCGATTTAAGAGTCACCTTGTCCATGATCTCCATCACGCTGGGAATGACCCCGCTGGTCATCGTCTGAAAGATCGCCTTTCCTGCATCCTCCAGTCTGGCATAGGTGGCGACAGCGGTCATGGCATAACGGGGAAGGGGGTTGATCTTCAGGGTAACCTCTGTGATCACTCCAAGGGTTCCTTCCGCTCCGACAAAGAGTTTGGCCAGATCATAGCCCGAGACGCATTTCATCGTATAGGAGCCTGTCCGCATCAATTCTCCAGTGGGCAAAACGACTTGAAGGCCCAGGACATAATCTCGGGTCGTCCCATATTTGGCGCCTTTGATTCCGCCTGCATTGGTGGCCACATTTCCTCCGATCGTGGCAACGGAACTGCTTGCTGGATCAGGGGGGAAAATAAAGCCATGCCTGGCGAGCTCCCGATTCAAATCGTCGCAAACCACGCCTGCCTGAACGTGGGCATAACGGTTTTCAATGCTCACTTCGAGGATTTTATTCATTTTCGAGAGGTCGATGATAATGCCTCCCTTGATTGGAACCACGCCTCCACTGAGACTGGTCCCGGCTCCCCGTGGGATGACCGGTATTTTATTCTCATTGGCAAATTTGACAATGGCCAGAACCTGTTCTGTTGATTCGGGCCAGACCGCCGCATCAGGTCGATAGACATTCATCGAAGCGTCGTAGCTGTAGGGCACCAATTCTTCCAATTGATCGGTGAAATTGTCCTGACCCACGATTTCAACCAATTTTTTGATCATCTGATAACACTCCCCAACTCGGCATAGCCGGAAACAAACAGGGTAAAACTCTAAACACTAAACAAAAATATTTGAAATTTCACAGACCTGTCATCCTGAACTCGTTTCAGGATCTGGGGTTCAGGTTAAAACGAGATGCCGAACCAAGTTCGGCATGACAACTTATTGTCCCTTTAAATGTTAGAAGAAAATTCTCAAAATGAACCATGTAAGAATCTCACGCTTTTTTATATACACCGTTCACCCTGAGCCTGTCGAAGGGTAAATCATAAGGAGGTTCAATTCGTGGTTCAACCTGCTTGTCCTTAGAGAGCCGTTCTCTTTCGAGAACCTCAGGACGAACGGCTCACCACAAACGGATTGTAAAATGATTATTGAGACACCATGCTAACCGGTTGATTTTTTGACCTCCGACTCCACATAATTCAAATGGTCAAGCGTTTTCTGCCTTGCCTTTTCAGGAGACCGGCTTTTGATGGCATTAAAAATCTGCTGGTGGTGATTCATCAATTTCTTCACCTGATCCCGACCGATGAAAATTTTCGCCATGGATTCTCTGAGAAGGTCATAAATCCCAGACATGATATGCATATGGATGGTATTGTGGGTGGCCTTGGCAATGGCCAGGTGAAAGTCGGCATCCTCTTTTTCCCAGGACCGGCCTTCCTCAAAGGCTCTCTTCATCTCCCGGATGATGATGTCGAGTCGCTCAATGTCTTCCCCTGAGGCTTTCTGTGCGGCGTGAAAGGCGGCCCAGGTCTCAATGGCCTTTCTTACCTCGATGAGATCGAAAATCTTCTGGGTATCTGCTTTGATAAGCAGGGCCAGTGGATCTTCGATCAGTTTTGAGGCGACCGATTTTACAAACGTCCTCTTGGCCTGTCTGACATCCAGAAATCCCATCGCCGCCAGAGCATTCAGGGCCTCCCTGAGAGAGGGCCGGCTTACGCCCAACTGTTTGATGAGTTCCCGTTCGGGAGGGAGCCTGTCGCCCGGCTTTAACTTCCCATCGACGATGAGACGTTTGATCTGATTGGCAATATCCTCGGAGATTTTGGTGTGTTTGACGGAATTAAACATGACAATGCTCCAATGGTCTTACCTTTTATTAAATGATGGTTGATCCTTTGTCAAGACGGTTAACCGACCAGGTAAGGAAGAGAGGTTAGGGCGATGAGGCCAGTTTGGTGCCTGATCAATCGGTTAAGGCTTTAAACTATCTCCATTACCCAAAGACGAAACGGGCATCCTTGCCTTTACCCCAAGCCAAGTCCTCCGGGGTTTATAAAGGGTTGAGCAGGTTGGGTGGCTTCCCGGTGGTCAGAGCGGCCACCAGATTTTCGGCGGCAAGCATGGCCATTTTGTGGCGGGTTGCTTTTGACGAGCTTGCAATATGAGGCGCGAGAACGACATTTTTTAACCCAAGAAATTCAGGGTTGAATTTGGGTTCGTTTTCAAAAACATCGAGGCCTGCGCCTGCAATCGTTCCCGAACGGAGGGTTTCAATCAGCGCCACATCATCCACCACGCCGCCACGGGAGGCATTGATGAGAATGGCTGTGGATTTCATCTGCTTCAATTCGGCCTTGCCGATGAGGTGGTGGGTGGCCGAAGAGTAGGGGACATGGATCGTGACAATGTCCGCCTGCGAGAGCAATTCTTCCTTGCTGACGAAGCTGGCACGACACGCTTCTTCGATCTCCGAAACGGCTCGCCGGACATCGTGATAGATCACCTTCATCTCAAAGCCAGTCGCACGGTGTGCAACCACCTGACCTATCCGTCCCAGGCCAAAGATTCCTAATGTGGCATGGTGAACATCCAATCCCAGAAACTGCTTCAGTTTCCAGCCGTCCCACTGTCCTGCGCGGAGGTAGGCCTCCGCCTCGGTTAATCGGCGAGTCGTGGCAAGAATCAATGTCCAGGTAAAGTCTCCGGTGGTATCATCCAGTACACCGGGGGTATTAGTCGCCATGACCCCGGCTTTATTGCAGGCCTCAATATCGATGTTGTTATATCCTACGGCGATGTTACATACGGCTTTCAGGTTTGGACAGCGTGATAGAAGGGTGGCGTCGATTCTTTCGGAAAGAGTGATCATGGCGCCCTGTTTGTCAGAAAGCTTCGAAGCAAGGGTTTCCGCATCCATGGGCTGATCGGACTGGTTGGAGATCACCTCAAAATGTTTAGAGAGGTATTCGAGCACATCATCGAATACCTCTCTTGTGACAAGAACTTTCGGTTTCATGGTTTCCTATTACCCCATCCCTTTCCCAACATCCCCCTTGAAGGGGGATGAGCTCATCTATTTCCCTCCCCTTCAAGGGGAGGGGTGGGGCGGGGATGGGATTGTTTGGTCCTTATTTGTAAATCAAACTCGGCAGCCACAATCCGATCTGCGGGAACACGTACAGCAGGAATATCGCGAAAACCTGGATCGCCATGAACGGCATCATCCCGAGGAAGATCTGGTTCAGCGTCACATGCGGAGGCGCCACGCCCTTCAGGTAAAAGGCGGCCATCGCAACGGGCGGCGACAGAAACGCCGTTTGCAGGTTAAGCGCTACAAGCAAACCAAAGAAGAGGGGGTTAATTTGAAAATGGGCTAACAGCGGAATGAAGATCGGCATGAAGATGACGATAATCTCGGTCCACTCGAGCGGCCAGCCAAGCAGGAAGATGATGACCTGGGCCAGGATCATAAATTGTATCGGACTCATGTCAAGCGACTTCACCCAACTGTTTATAATCTCCTGTCCTCCTAAAAGTGCGAATGCCGCAGCAAACATGCTTGATCCGACGAACAGCCAGCAGACCATGGCGCTGGTCTTTGCGGTGAGGAAGACCGATTCCTTAATCATTTTGAAGTTGAGCTGTCCGTAAGCGGCCGCCAGGACCAGCCCCCCGAATGATCCCATCGCTGCCGCTTCACCTGGCGTTGCCAGGCCCAGGATAATGGTCCCGAGCACCCCGAGGATCAGGATTGCAAGCGGGAAGAATGAAGCCAGAAGCATTTTGAAAAGTTCGAGCCGGACAAAGTTGAAAAAGATATAAAAAAAAGCAAGCCCGAGGGCGCTGATGCCAAGGGCAATCCAATAACCTCCAGGTGCAGGTTTTCGCCCTCCCGGAGGAGTCCCCTTGGTTTCAGAAGGTTCTTCTTTTGTCTCGGCGATGGCTCCGGGAGCGTGGGGCTCTTCTTGTTTGGCTTCCTCCGGTTCCTGCAGACCTCCGAATTCTTCAGCCCTGGTTTCCTCGGCCGGCATTTCATGTCCTATGCCCATTGGGACAACCCCTTCAGGCACTTTCCCTTCGGGGGCTGTCAAAGAAAGATAGATCGAGCCCATGAGCAGTGAAACCATGATCACCGGCAACAGTGCGATGCCCAGTTGTTTCAGCAAGGTTCGCATCGGGATCTCTGCATTGCGCTTTCCC
>VGSS01000125.1 GCA_016874935.1 Deltaproteobacteria bacterium
TTAGATGATGGGAAATGGTCAGTTGTATAAAATCAAATGTTTTCATATGCTTGGCACGCCTGAATCCGAACGGCTAAAGGTAACCGCCCTAAACCTTTGGGAAGCGTCTTATTTATCCTTTGACAGGTCGCTTCCCGGCAAGCCGCCCAAAATCCCCGACCGCCTCTCCCCCTTTTGAAAAATGGGGTTTTTTCATATTACGACACAATCTCAACGGGGAGAGGGAGGGGGGGAGGGATCTCGAAACTCTATTCGTTTTGGTCATTGGTATTTTGGTCATTCGGATTTGTTTCGGATGGATCCCCGGGGGATGCTTCCCCCACGCTTTGAATTTCGAGCTTCCATAGAGCGTTTCGGGCGGCTTCCTGCTCTGCCTCTTTCTTGCTTTTTCCCCACCCCGTCCCCCTGATCTCCTCTCCAATCATCACGGAAGCCTGAAACTGCTTTTCATGTTCTGGCCCTGACTCCTTCAGGACATGATATTGGGGAGTGAGTCCAATGACCTTCTGGGCAAATTTTTGAAGAAGGCTTTTGTAATCATTACAAAGGAATGGAAAGTTATCCGATCCCATATAAGGTTCGAGATGGTTCCGGACGATTTCCAGAGCTTGATCATATCCGGAATCCATGTAGATGGCTCCGATCACGGCCTCATAGGCATTGGCAAGAATCGATGTTTTTTTCGCCCCGCCATCCAGGATCTCGCTCTTCCCGAAAAGGAGATATTGATCCAATCGAAGTTGTTTCGAAAAAAAGGCCAAAGAGCTTCGCTTAACAAGATGGGATCTCCACATGGAGAGGGTGCCTTCCTGGGCCTCTGGGAATTCCTTAAGTAGAAGGTGGCTTACGGCAAGGTTGAGAACGGCGTCACCGAGGAATTCGAGAACCTCATTCGAAACCTTACTTGGAGTGTTAGTCTGATAGATGAAGGACGTGTGGGTGAGCGCCCGATCCAGCCATACCCTCTCTTGGAATTGATATCCTAAACGTTCCTCGAGTTCCTTCAAAGAGATCAGTCTTTCCTCATCCATGCAAACCCTCCGCTACTTTGCCGATGACTCCCTGACCGTTTAATTCCGTTACGACGACCTTCTGTTCCTGATTGGCCAGATTCAAATCGTCTCCATCCGAAAGATGAACAGGAATGTAGTTGCGTGAAAGCCCCCTCCATCTCCCTGTCCCCTTCTCCCTTCGATCTTCCACCAGAACGTTCAACGCCTGATGGAGAAACCGGCAGTAAAAAAAGAGCCGTTTCTGTCTTCCCAGTTTCCTCATCCTCTCTGCCCTCTGCCTGATCTCTCTCCCGCCCGCCTGTTGGTCCAGTTGGGCCGCAGGTGTCCCTTTTCTTTTAGAGAAAGGGAAGACATGGAGATAAGAAATGGGAAGGGACTCAATCAATGTGTAAGTGTTTTCGAACCTCTCTTCGGTCTCTCCTGGAAAACCGATGATCACATCCGCACCGATCGAGAGCTCCGGAATGCTTTGGTGCAATTCCTCAATGAGGTCATGGAGGAGAAAACGGTCATAACCTCTGTTCATCTTTCTTAAAATCTCATCGTCTCCGCTCTGGATGGGGATGTGGAGGTGGGGACATACTTTTGTTGATTGCGAGAGGAGGGAAATGAGGCCAGGGGAGAAATCGAGAGGTTCAATTGAACTGAGTCGAATCCGATGGGGGGTATCCTCGATCTCGATCTGATGAAGCAATCTCTCCAGGGAGAAGGGAGGCTGAAGGTCCCATCCGTAGGAGCCAATGTGGATGCCGGTGAGCACAACCTCCTTAAAGTCTCTCTCTTTCAGGCTTCTGAGATGTCCGATGATCCTTTCCGGAGGCAGGCTTCTCGAAGGCCCTCTCGCACGGGGAACGATGCAGTAAGAGCAGCGTTCATTGCATCCATCCTGAATTTTGAGAAAGGCGCGGGTGTGGCGATGAAACGTGTGGACTGGAGTTTCTGTAAAAGTCTTCTCATGCCGGATATCGCTTATTTGCACCGATGGAAGTTCACTTTTCTCCATCAGCGGAAGAAGGTCGGAAATCTGAAACTTCTCCCTATTTCCAAGGAGATATTTAACCCCCTCCATTTGGGCAAAAGCCTCCGGCGCCACCTGCGAGTAACATCCGGTCACGATGATCAATGAATCCGGGTTGTTTCGAAGGGCTTTTCTGGCCATCTGCCTCGAGTCGAAATCAGCCCGGTGGGTGACCGTACAGGTATTGATAATCGTGATATCCGCCCCGGGTCCAAAGGGAACAAGGCAGTAACCCTTGCCTTCGAGGTCAGCCATAAGGGCTTCCGATTCGAACTGGTTTACTTTACATCCGAGTGTGACAATGGAAACGGTCTTCATCTTCTCAAAGTCTAATCAGCCTGATATCTCCCCACCCGCCCATCTTCTCTCCGACGATGATCAATACCCCCGATACCCCTTCAATCTCTTTTCCTCTCTCCAATCCCCGTTCGATGTCCTTCTTCTCCCGGACAATATTTCCAACAGCAGTGGCTACCGCATCGGCAAGGGCCCCGGATTTCGAGAGGACGCAGACCGCATCCGATTTCCCGAAACTGAGCGAATGACCAACCGTTCCCGAAGAGGTGCAGATGCCAAGGGGAGACTCTCCGGGTTCGATCACGATCCCGATCTTCATGCTGAGTGGAGAAGCCCCTGCATAGATTCCGATGATCCTCTTCTTTGAGGTGGCCAGATAGATATCCCCACCGTTTTCGACAATCACCTCGTTTGAGAATTGGAGCAGATCCTTTGAAACCGACTGGGCCATGGCTCCTGCTACGGCCGCCATTGGGCCGACTCCGGCCAAGCTGGAGGTCCGGATCATTTCCCGGATGATCTCCGGGGCATGAGAGATCTCTTGGACAGGGATGAGGCTTCTCTCGAAGTCAGGATTTGTGGCGATATAGGTTTCGAGTTGGTTGCGGTATTTAAACACCGACTCCTTCGCCTCGCGTGAAAGATCCTTCTCCGCACGAATCAGGAGGTCGGTCTCCTTGACGATGACTTCGAATTGAACAAGGTCATCTGCCTTGACGGCGTTTCGGTAGGTCCGTTTTTCGAATATCATCTTGCTGATTGCTGACGGAATCTATTCTTAAATGAATCCTATTATATGATTCAATAATGCCAGGTGTCAATTTTCATGGCATCATGAATAAATACCCTCATCCTTTCGTCAAAATAGACAAAAAGGTTAAAGTGTAAGTATGAACATAGGAGGCGAAAAAGAATGAAAAAGACAGTATTTATCTTGTTGATTTTAATAACTTTTCTCCTCACGGCAACCCTTGTCTCGGCCAGGGACAGAGACAGGCGGCCCCATGATCACCGCCCCCCTTACTACTCCAGAATTTATAAGGGTCCCCCAGCCATACGGGTATCGCCTCCCTTCTATTACCGGTCATATTACCCCCCTTATCGAGCCTATCCTTATTATGAATATGGCTATAGGGTCTGGATTCCGGGCTACTGGGAGGAAAGGTGGACCCCATATGGATGGGAAAGTGTCTGGGTGCAGGGGTACTGGCGATATGAATATTAGGATAAAAAATTGTAATTATTAAATAAATACAACATATTATACCTATTAATGGCATGGTTGATTGGTTTTCAAGTCTTGCCATATTCTGATTTCTATTTTATATATTGATACAAAGGCACATCTGACAGCCACCCCGGATAGCCTCCAGCCAAATAAAAAAAGATAATAAAACCAATAAAAAATGTTGACAAATAAAATTTTTTCAGATAGTATTATAAGGTTTTTTCGCTTTAAATTTAGTTTTAATCTTTTTGTTTTATAACTTATTGAAATTGTTAGTTCTGCCGAAAGAGGGTCGAAATGCCAACGGTTAATCAACTGGTTCGAATTGGAAGAGGTAAAGCAAAAAGCAAGACTTCTGCTCCGGCTCTTACGGGGTCGCCACAAAAAAGAGGCGTTTGTATTCGAGTCTACACAAACACTCCCAAAAAACCCAATTCTGCCCTTAGAAAAGTTGCCCGTGTGCGATTGACCAATGGGATCGAAGTGACCGCCTATATCCCGGGAATCGGGCATAACCTTCAGGAACACTCCGTTGTCCTCATTCGGGGGGGAAGGGTGAAAGACCTGCCAGGGGTTCGCTATCATATTATCCGTGGCACCCTCGATGCGGTTGGTGTTCAGGACCGAAAACAGGGCCGCTCTCGATACGGAGCCAAGAGACCCAAGTAACAACCTCTCTTTTAATATAGTTGAACACAGGAAGAAGGAGTAGTTATGCCCAGAAAAAGGGAAGTAAGAAAGAGAGAGATATTGCCGGACCCTAAATATCGTGATGCCATGATCGCCAAGTTTATCAACGGGATCATGCGTCAGGGAAAAAAGAGCGTGGCAGAAGGGATCTTCTATGGGGCCCTCGATCTCATTAAGGAGCGGACCCATTCCGATCCGATTAAAACCTTCAGCCAGGCCATGGATCATGTGAAGCCCATGATCGAAGTAAGACCAAGGAGGGTGGGTGGCGCTACGTATCAGGTTCCGGTAGAGGTGAGACCGAGTAGGAAGACTGCTTTAGCGATTCGATGGATAATCGGTTATGCAAAAAAGCGTTCGGAAAAGACGATGGAGGAAAAACTTTCTGCCGAATTGACAGACGCAGCCAATAACCGCGGGGCCTCTGTCAAAAAGAGAGAAGATACACACAAAATGGCCGAAGCTAATAAAGCGTTTGCTCATTACCGCTGGTAACAGCGTCAAATCAGCCCTGAGCGGCGCCAAGCGCCGCCGAATGGGTTAAACGTTTAGGTCAAGGCTAAGGTTCAGGAATTAATTAGTTCCCCTTCAATCTCAATCTTATCCTCAACCTGTGTCTCATAAATTTGAGTTTCAACCACGCCAACTACGTGGTTTCAATCATTAAGAGGTTTTAAGTGTCAAACGTTTTAAAAGAAAAGACCAGGAATATCGGCATTATGGCCCACATCGATGCGGGAAAGACGACTACCACGGAGCGAATCCTCTACTATACAGGCGTCACCCACAAGATGGGAGAAGTCCATGATGGCTCAGCCACTATGGACTGGATGGAACAGGAGAAGGAAAGAGGGATTACGATCACCTCTGCAGCCACGACCTGTTTCTGGAAGGATTACCGGATCAACATCATAGACACCCCGGGCCATGTGGACTTTACGATCGAAGTGGAACGATCCCTCCGGGTTCTCGATGGAGCGGTGGCTGTTTTCTGTTCGGTCGGTGGAGTGGAGCCTCAATCGGAAACCGTCTGGAAACAGGCTGACAAGTATGAAATTCCCCGCATCGCATTTGTCAACAAGATGGACCGGATGGGAGCGGATTTTGACGGATGTCTTCAGATGATGATCGATCGCCTCAAGATTAACCCCCTTCCCCTTCAGATCCCCATCGGAAAAGAAGAGGATTTTCAGGGAATGATCGACCTTGTTTCCATGAAGGCCCTGCTTTACGATCCCAACAGCCAGGGCACCCTCTTCGATGTCCTCGATATTCCAGAAGCCTATTTGAAGGGAGCTTCAAAGCAAAGGGAGATCCTGATCGAGAGGCTGTCGGAGTCGAGTGAGCCATTGATGGAGAAATTTATAGAGGGAAAGGAGATTTCAGAGCCTGAAATCAGACAGGCCGTCAGGGAGGCCACCTTGAAGTTGAAGGGAACTCCGGTGCTCTGCGGAGCCTCCTTTAAAAATAAGGGGGTCCAGCCCCTGCTTGATGCCATCATCGATTACCTCCCTTCCCCGCTCGATCTCCCTCCGGTGAAAGGAATCGATCTCCGGGGCGAAGAGAAAGCCTTTTCAGCCAATAATGGGCATCCCCTCTCAGCCCTTGCCTTTAAAATTATGAACGACCCCTATACCGGCCAGCTCACCTTCTTTCGCATCTATTCCGGGACGCTCAAATCGGGCGATTCGGTCTTCAACCCCACCAGGGGGAAAAAAGAGCGAATCGGCCGGTTGTTGAAGATGCATGCAAACAAGCGGGAGGAGATTCAGGAAGTTTCCGCAGGAGACATCTTTGCCGCCGTGGGCCTCAAATATACCACCACCGGCGATACGATCTGTACTGAAAAGGAGCCGATCATCCTTGAATCAATAAACTTCCCGGAACCGGTGATCTCCATCGCCCTGGAACCTAAGACGAAGGGGGATGTGGAAAAATTGGGGGTCTCTCTTCATAAACTGACTCTTGAAGATCCTTCCTTCAAGATGAAGACCGATGAAGAGTCGGGCCAAACCATTATCTCCGGAATGGGCGAGCTCCATCTCGAAATCATCGTCGATCGGCTCCTGAGGGAGTTCAACGTGGAAGCCAACGTGGGAAGACCCCAGGTCGCCTATCGCGAGACGATTACCAAAACGGTCAAGTCCGAAGGCCGTTTTATCCGTCAGTCAGGCGGAAGGGGTCAGTATGGCCATGCCTGGTTGACCCTCGAGCCACAGCCTCCTGGAAAAGGTTTCGAATTCGTCAACAAGATCGTGGGGGGCAGAGTCCCGAGGGAGTATATCCCTGCGATTGAAAAGGGCGTCACAGAGGCCATGGAGAAAGGGGTCCTCGCCGGATTTCCAATGGTCGATGTGAAAATCACTCTCATCGATGGGTCTTACCATGATGTCGACTCCTCTGAAATGGCCTTCAAGATTGCCGGATCCATGGGATTTAAAGAGGGAGCCCGCCGGGCAAGCCCCATCCTGCTTGAGCCTCTGATGTCCATCGAGATCATCACGCCGGAGGAGTTTGTGGGTCAGGTTGTGGGCGACCTCAACTCCAGAAGAGGAAAAACAGCGGGAGTCGAATACCGGAAGGGAACCAATGTGATCACCGGAGAGGTTCCTCTGGCTAATGTGTTTGGATATGTCACCGACCTTCGATCCCTCACGCAAGGAAGAGCCACCTTTACTCTGCAATTCTCTCATTATAGCCCGGTGCCGCCATCCGTGAGTGAGGAGATCCTTTCCGAACTGAAAAGGGTCGCCTGAGAGCGCCCGAAGACAAGGAGGGAATGAGCCATGTCGAAGCCGAAATTTGAGAGGACGAAGCCGCATGTGAATGTGGGGACGATTGGGCACGTGGATCATGGGAAGACGACGTTGACCTCGGCGATCACGAAGGTGTTGGCGGGCAAGGGGTTGGCCTCGTATATGGCGTTTGATCAGATCGACAAGGCGCCTGAGGAGAAGGAGCGCGGGTTGACGATAGCGATTGCGCATGTGGAGTATGAGACGG
>VGSS01000126.1 GCA_016874935.1 Deltaproteobacteria bacterium
TTGAGGCTCCATGCGTCTTTATCAACTCGATGAGAGTGGGGCCATCCACAGGGATGCCCACCCAGCCTGCCCAATCCGATCTCTTTCAGGTCAAGGGGGGAAGTGCTGGCGATTATTATCCCATTGCTCTCTATCCCAATTCTGTGGAGGAATCTTTTCGCCTAACCATAACCGCTTTCAATGCCGCGGAGGAGTCTCTCTCGCCTGTCATCCTCCTCGCCGATGCCTTTCTCTCTCATCTCAATGAAATGGCCGATCTCGACGGGATTGAAGCGCAAGTGGTCCCTCGTACAAAAGAGCCTCTTGGTAAAGGTCGCAGGCTTTTTACTGGCACAGCCCATGATCGGATGGGAAATGTGAAGACCAATGACCCAGAGGCCTATCGTGACTGGCTCAACGATTTGAAAGAACGCCATTTGACGACTGCTGACAAGTACCCTCTCTTCGAATATATCCCAAAAAAGGATTCCGAAACCCTGCTCATTGCCTTCGGGATCACTTCGAGAATCATCTCATCCCTGAAGGAAAGATTCTCCATCTTCAGGCCGATTCGCATCTTTCCTTTTCTGGAGAAGGAGTTGCAGGAAATCACCCGTCCTTACCGCCATATCATCGTGGTCGAGGGAAATGATGGGCAGTATGCAAGCTGGACAGAATGCGCGATTCATCGCAAGGTCATGAGGGTTCACTGTCTGGGAGGAGGATTTAAGTTCCAGTGGATTCAAAGTCAGATTGAGGAGCGATTAAAAGAAGGAAAATGATCGACCGATCTTATAAAGAGCTTCTGAAGTTGGGCCGTTTTCCCCATACCTGGTGCCCGGGTTGCGGGATTGGTGCTGTTTTGAAGAATGTCGCCATGGCTATGAAAGAACTTGGCTGGAACAATCAGAACACATCCGTGGTCTCAGGGATTGGCTGTTCGGGAAGAATGGCAGGATATATGAACCTCGATGCCGTTCACACGCCCCATGGCCGGGCTTTGACAGCGGCTGAAGCCATTAAAACGGTCCGCCCCGATTTAAACGTCGTTGTTTTATCCGGAGACGGAGATCTTGGAGCCATCGGCGGAAATCACCTCCTCCATACATCAAGAAGAAATCCAAACATCACGGTCTTCTGTAACGACAATGAGATTTATGGTTTGACCGGAGGCCAGGCCGGTCCCACCACACCCAAGGGAACAAAGACCATCACCTCACCCAGTGGGGAACACTATCAGCCCCTTCGATTGAATCGTATCCTTACCACTCAAGCTCCTTACTTCTATGCCCGCACGACTGTCTATCATCTCAATCATTTTAAGGCCTGTATCCAGGAGGCCCTGCTCTGGAAGGGATTCAGTTTTGTCGACATCATCAGCGACTGCATTGAGCTCAATGGAAGGAGGCTGGGTTTTAAAACAGCCCATCAGATGTTCAAATGGTTCGATGAACGGTTTCATATGGTCGAAGGGGTGAGAGACCATCTCAAAGACGATGAACTTGGAATAGCGAAAAAAGAGGCTGAGGTTAAGGTTGAGGAAGTTCCTGTGGGAAAGGTTGAGGTTAAGCATGAAGATTTAAAAACCTTCACCCGCGAAGAACTGAAACAATTCGATGGCGCCGAAGGACGGCCTCTCTATATCGGATATAAGGGAAAGGTCTATGATATCTCTGCGAGTCCTCTCTTCCAAGGAGAAAAGAGGATGCGATGCCACATGGCAGGAAAAGATCTGACAAAAGAATTAGACGTCGCACCCCATGGAGAAGACCTTATCTTTAAATTTCCATTGGTAGGAAGGCTGAAAGAATAATAACCAATGACCAAATTCCAAGCTCCAAATAAGTTCCAATAACCAAATTTCAAATAACCAAACTTTTTATTGATGATTTTAAGATCTTACTTGGTGCTTGGGATATTGGTTATTATTTGGTTATTGGTAATTGGGATTTGGTGATTGGAATTTTAGAGGATGGCTGTTCAAGGTGATATGGGGAACCTTTTCGAGGATTGAATTTATGAAACGGATCGTCTTTTCAGGCGTGGGAGGTCAATCGGTCAGGGTCGTCTCCCATATTCTGGCCATGGCTTTGATAGAATTAGGTTATGAGGTAGCTCTTCTCTTCGATTACGACTCTTCCATCCGGAATCAGAGAATCACCGCCTATCTCACTTATGATCGGAAGCCGATTGAAAATCCGATGATCGATGAAGCCGACATTCTCATCAGGCTCCATCAAAAAGGAGATCAACTCGTCGCCCAAAAGACGATCTGTGATACCGGACTCTGTACGGATGAAGAGGTTCCTTTCGGGATGATGGGAATCGAGAAGTTTGGCCAGGTCATCTTTGGGAATATGATCGCTCTAGGACGCCTTTTTCGATTAATCGATATCGATATCAGCCATATGGAGCTCGAGAAACTCCTGCCAAAGTCTTATGCGAAAGAAAATCTGAAGGCGATTCAACTGGGCTACGATCTTAATCTGTATGAAGATTAATATGAATATCCCGATAGAGGGGAAGGAATGATGAGAAGTAAACCATGGATCTTGTTAGGGCTAATCTTTCTTTCACCATTCTTGGTGGCCGCTAAATACGATTACCTCCTTGAGGTGGGCGAAAAGACGGTGAAATCGACAGAGTGTAAGGAGTGTCATAAGTCGATCTATGAGGAATGGTCGAAAGACTTCCATTCGAAGGCTTATGTGAATGCCCCCTTTAAACAAGGTTCAAAGAACTACACTTCATCCGAGTGTATCCCATGCCATACCGCTCAAGAAATCGCAGAGGAAAAGAATCTCAAGACCAGGCCTGTCCATAAAGAGGAAGGGATCAATTGCACCACCTGCCACCTCAGAAATCATATGATCTATGGCACTTATAAGTTGACCGCCAAACATAAAGCCGAACAGGATGAATCGATGGCGAAATCCGAGTTTTGTGCGGGATGCCACATGCCCACTTTTCAGGAATGGCAAGCGAGTGGTTCAAAAAAAACCTGTCAGGAATGCCATATGCCAAGGACAGAAGGGAAGTCCGTTCAGGGTTTTCTCCTCTCGATGGTGGTGCCAAAAAGGATGATTGGCCAACATCTCATGATCTTCGAAAAACTCCTCAAGGAAGCCGCCCTGATCACAGGTGAAACCACAAGGGAATCCGTCAAAATATCCCTCACCAATCGAGCATCCGGTCATAACATGCCTACCGGGAAATACGGGGATTATCGGATCGTCCTCCAAACCCAGGTGAAAGAGGCTGAGGGGAAAACCATTTTTTCTAAAGAGGAGATTTTTTCGACCCTGAAGAAAAATGGAATCCCTCCTCAACAAACTGCCACCTTCGACTATTCGGTTTCTTTTGAAACGGGAAAACGATATAAGGTGTCCTCGACTTTAATGTACCGGGTAGAAGGAAGGCCGGAACAATTAATCGCGAGTTGGAATGGAGAAATTTAAGGAAATGGCATTCCTTCATCCGATGGTGATCGTATTGGCAATCATCTCTGGAGTCTACGCAGGCTTCTTGGGTTGGAAGCGGTTCCGGTTCAGAAGGGGCCTTGGATCCGCTTCAGATTTCCCCTGGAAGAAACACATCCAATGGGGAAAAAGATTCTATCTCCTTCTCTGGATCGGCTCGATCATTGGAGTTGGAGCCCTTTTTTATCTGAAGGGGACCCTGTTGACCTCGGGCCTTCATGCCTATTTGGCCGTTCTCATCCTCCTGCTCTTCTCCATTGGGGTAGTTCTTGGAGGAAAGCTGTCTAAAGGGAAAGGAACGAATCGTCTTGCCCTGACTCATATGGCGATCAATTACAGTGCTTTCTTCTTCGTTTTGATTCAAATCGTTTTGGGTGTAATATTTCTAACATTTTTTCTTTAAACTTCATTCCTCTCCGCCTTTCTTGAATGAAAAGCGTTGGGAGATGACCGAGAGGGGGTGACTCAATGACGCAGTGGAAATGTTCGAATTGCAGTTATACGTTTGGAGCCGAGACCGTGCCTGAGAAATGTCCATCGTGCAAACAGACCTGCACCTTCAGCGATGTGACCTGTTACATCCCGGATTGCGGCGGACCGGGCAACATCGATCCGAGGTTGGTGGGCAAAAAGGATAAAGCCTTAAATGAATAATTTTTTTAACCCTCTCCCTTGATGGGAGCTGATCGTGTCCCATAAGTCAGGGACTGGACACAAGGAATCTGGGTCGTCTATGTGTCAAGGGAGTGAAAATTCGAATATCGAAGCACGAAATTCGAAACAATTTCAAATTTCAAATGTTTCAAATTCGAAACATTTCACTTGAAAAAGTGGGTTTGGGTCATTTGAGATTCGAATTTCGGTCATTGTTTCGGATTTCGATATTCGAATTTCGAATTTATTAAGATATCTAACGAAAGGAGTAAGCAGATGCGCCTTAAAGGCAAAAAAGTGGTTATTCTGGTGGAGAATCATTATCAGGATCTTGAATTTTGGGTTCCCTACTACCGGCTAAAAGAAGAAGGAGCAGAAGTCACGGTGGTGGGTTCAGGTAGCGCTCGTTCCTACACCAGCAAATATGGATATCCTGTCGAAGTGGAGAAAGAAGCCAAAGAGATCGACCCCTCCAAGTACGATGGCGTAGTCATTCCAGGCGGCTATGCGCCGGATATGATGAGGCGGTATCCGGAGATGGTCAGGATTGTCAGAGAAACTCATCAGATGGGAAAGATGGTTGCAGCCATCTGTCATGCGGGCTGGATGCTTGTCTCTGCCGGCATTTTAAAGGGGAAAAAGGTGACGTGCTTTTTTGCGATCAAGGATGATCTGGTCAACGCAGGAGCAAATTATGTCGATGCCGAAGTAGTACGGGATGGAAATCTTGTTACTTCAAGAAAGCCTGATGATCTTCCTGCTTTCTGCAGGGAGATGATTGCCGTGCTTGCTCAATAATACCCACTTTTTCCCCTTCCTCCCATGGAGGCTGTGTCGCAATGTCATTGCGAGGGAGTGAAGCGATCGAATCAATCTCGTCATACTCTAAAACATTGAGATTGCCACGCTCCCTTCGGTTGCTCGCAAAGACAAATTGGGATTGTGGCACATTCTCCGGAGAGGAAAGGTGGAAGTGAAAGGAGATAAAAATGATTTCAAAAGAATCTTATGCCTGTCAACACTGCGGTGCTGAGGCGGACATCACCCTTGATGGATTTGAGAAGGTGGAAGATGTCATCAGACGATCGAAGAAAGGGATATGCAAGACATGCGGAAAAGAAGTAGAAATCGCCACGCATACCCATGAAACGTTTTCATGTCAGAGTTGTGGCGCTGAAGCAGACATGACCCTTGAAGGATTCGACAGCGTCCAGGATGTTATCCGGAGGGAGAAAGGTCTTCACTGCAAGTCCTGTGGAAAAGATATTCTATGGTCTGACCGAGAGGACATCAAAGCGATCCGGGTAGCCATGGAAGCAGAGAAGGAGGCTTCCCAGACCTATGCGAAGGCTGCTAAGATGACGAAGAATCCCAGAGGAAAGGATATGTTTCAACAGCTCTCCGAATTCGAGACAAACCACTACAAGAAGCTTAAAGGTCTTCTCAAATCGCTCGAGGAAAAAGGGGAGTGGGTTCTCTACGAGGGGACAAGCCTTAAAAAGAAGAAGATTCCCTTGAAGACGGCAAAACCAAAAGGACAGGAACAGCTCACCGAGTTGGACGCCCTCAAAATGGCCATCCGGGAGGAGAAGAAGGCTCAGGTCTATTACCGTTCCATGGCGAAGCTAACGAAAGACCCCCAGGGGAAAGATATGTATAAACGCCTCGCTGGCGAAGAGGAACTTCACGAAAAGTTGCTCAACGATCAATATTACAGCCTCCATAACACAGGCATCTGGAGCTGGGGCGATTAGTCGTATAGTCGCTTAGTCTCATCGCCCAATAGTCAATGAAAGGACTATGAGACTATCTGACTATAAGACTAACAGACTAAATTGATGGAAGAAAAAAAGTTCGAAGGCAAATCGAAGATCGTCGTTGATATTGACGGCATCCATTGTGCGGATTGCGCCCTCAATATTGAACGCTCGGTGGAACACCTTCCCGGAGTTCTCTCTGCAGAAGTGAGCTATGTTCTCTCCTCAGCCACAGTCTATTATGATCCGCACCGGGTGGAAGAAGAGAACATCAAGAAAGCCATTATCAAACCTGGTTATGTTGTCCGGGAAACCTTTACCCAGAGGACCCGCGCCATCTGGAGTGAGATGAGGCCCTTCCTTTTCATGACTTCCTCCGGGACAATGATGGTTCTATCCTACCTCTCAGGATGGCTTGATCTTGGACCTGCCACCCTCCCGACCGTCTTTGCCATCGCCTCTTTAATATTAGGTGGCTATCCCATTCTGAAAAGCGCCATCAAAGCCCTTTTGATTCCCGATTTAAACGTGGACACCCTCGTCTCCATTGCAGCCATTGCCGCAACAGCGGTCGGCGCCTATCAGGAGGCTGCAACCGTCATCTTCATCATGCTTCTGGGAGAATTTTTAGAGCATCTCACGGTCGGAAAGACACGCAGAGCGATCTCCTCTCTGATTCAGATTGCTCCAAAGACCGCATGGGTCAGAAGGGAGCAGCAAGAGATTCGTGTTCCCATCGAGGAAGTGAAGGCTAACGAGATTGTGATCGTCAAGCCCGGAGAGAGGATCCCTGTGGACGGGAAGATCGTCTCCGGATGCGGTTCGATCAACCAGTCGATGCTAACCGGTGAGTCGATTCCTATTGATAAGGGAGTCGGGGAACGGGTCTACTGCGGAACCATTAACGAGTCGGGTTCCTGTGAGATTGAGACCACTCAGGTCGCCGAGGATACAAAGCTGGCTCAGATTAAGCGGTTGATCCTTGAGGCTCAAGCAGAAAAGTCGCCTACTCAAAGGGTGATGGATCGTTTTGCCCGCTACTTCATTCCGGCCATTCTCTTCATTGCACTTGCAACCTTTCTTATTACGGGAGATGCCATCCGTGCAATTACCATCCTCATTGTAGCCTGTCCCTGTGCCCTTGTTCTGGGGACGCCCACCGCTGTGGTGGCTGCCATTGGAAATGCGGCCCGGCAGGGAATTCTGATCAAAGGGGGACTCTACCTCGAGCAGATGGGAAAATTGAAGACTCTTTTGATGGATAAAACCGGCACCCTTACTTATGGGAAGCCTAAAGTGGTTGGGATCAGTCGGCTGGATGGATTGAGTGAAGAAGAGATCCTCT
>VGSS01000127.1 GCA_016874935.1 Deltaproteobacteria bacterium
TCTATCTCTTTGCCCTTCTTTTTGGAGCGGGCTGGGGCTCCACTGCGCCGATGTTTATGTCGATTGCCGGAGACCTTTACAAGGGAAGGCATTTCGGGTTGATCTATGGAATGCTCGAAGGCATGATCGGGATCGGCGCTGCTATGGGCTCCTGGCTGGCGGGTTATATCTTTGATCAAACCCAAAGCTATTTAGGAGCCTTCTCTCTCGCCATCCTATCCTCTGCCATCTCTGTTCTTCTCGTCTGGCATGTCGCCCCCCGGAGATTCCGACGGGCTCACACGACCAGTCACTTCTGATCTTCCTTTGCCATTTCAACTCCTTCTATGGTAATATTTTGATCAAACCATATACCCTTTTTGCCGAACCGATAAAAATTGGAGGCGGGCTTTTACGAAAACGATCCTTATCATCGAAGACGAAAAAGATATTGCCGATTTAATCGAATACCACTTGCGGCAATCCAGTTTCAATGTGGTCAAAACATTCGATGGCCCATCAGGACTGGAGCAGGCCAGAAAGATTCGTCCAGGACTCATCGTCCTCGATCTCATGCTTCCCTTGATGGATGGAAAAGATGTCTGCCGGGCCATCAAATCGAATCCCCTCACAACATCGATCCCCATCCTGATGCTTACGGCTAAGGCCGAAGAGATGGATCGGGTTGTAGGATTTGAACTCGGTGCGGATGACTATGTGACCAAGCCCTTCAGTCCGAGGGAACTGGTGTTGAGGGCCAAGGCCATCCTGAGACGAAAGCAGATTCCCCAGGAGGATCAGAAAATCATTCAGATCGGAAACCTCCTGATCGACGCGGACCGGCACCAGGTGTCCATCCAGAATCGTGTCGTCTATTTAACCTCCACGGAGTTCAAACTCCTTTTTGAACTGGCCTCAAGGAGGGGAAGGATTCAGACGCGTGAAAACCTCCTCAATAAAGTCTGGGGATATACCTATGAGGGTTATGCCCGAACCGTCGATACCCATGTTCGCCGTTTAAGAGAGAAATTAGGATCAATGGGGGATTGGATTGAGACGGTTAGAGGCGTGGGTTATCGTTTTCGCGACGAGGAAGAATGAAGCTCCCCGCTCAATGGAAATTGACCGCTCTTGTTATTGGGTTTGCCCTGCTGCTGGTTTTCATCCAGTGGGTCTTGATTTTTCCGTTTAAGACCTCCCTGCCCCTGGCTACACTCATCAGTTTCATTTGTGTATCCATCGCGGCTTCTCTCCTCCTGAAGCCATGGGTGCGGCAGATTCAGCACCAACCTGTCAAACCACCTGAAAAAACGACTCTCCAGACCAACCCGGTGATAAAAGAAATTCCAAAGGAAAAGGATTATCTCCTCACCGTCCTGAAAGGGATGACAGAAGGTGTCCTGGTCGTGGATGAAAGAGGGCGAATCCAGATGGTGAATGAAGCCCTTAGAAAACTATTTCCCCTTCCCGAATCCGTGTTGAATCGAACCCTGCTCGAGTTGATTCGCAATGCAGAGCTCGAAGAAGCGATCCGGATGGCCATCAGCCATGGAAGAAGTTCGTCCTTCGAATTAACGCTCCCCTCCTCCCCCGGAAGGAACTTTGAAGTCCATGTGGATGGGATTCCCCTTCTTGCTGAAAAAGGAAGCCAAACGGAACAGGAATGGGGAGGAGCCATCGCTGTGTTCCACGACATTACCCGTTTAAATAAGTTGGAACGGGTGCGCCAGGATTTTGTTGCCAATGTCTCACATGAATTGCGGACCCCCCTGACCACCATCCAGGGCTATGCGGAAACGCTCCTGGATGGAGCGTTAAAAGAAGAAGTGGCCATTCCCTTTCTCAAGGTGATCCAGAAACAGACGGGCCGTTTGACCAAAATCGTTGAAAACCTGCTGACGCTCTCCAAAATTGAAACGAAAGAGTTTCAACCCAAGCTGGAAAAAATCTCTTTCCCGGAGTTGTTGGAGGATATCTTCGATCTCTTCAAAGAGGTGGCGGAAAAGAAAAACATTTCTATCTCGACAGGCCAAATCCCTTCCTCGCTGATCGTTGAGGCCGACCGGAATGGACTTGAACAGATCCTGATGAATCTCATCGACAATGGCATCAAATACGGCCGTCAGGGAGGTGAAATCGTTGTCTCAGCCATTCAAAACGACCGGAAGGAAATCGAGGTCTCCATCAAGGACAACGGGATGGGAATTCCCAGGGAGGATCTTTCGAGAATCTTTGAGCGTTTCTACCGGGTCGATAAGGGGAGATCTCAGGACCTCGGAGGCACCGGTCTCGGGCTCTCCATTGTGAAGCACCTGGTCCAGGTCCATGGGGGAAGAATCTGGGTTGAAAGCCATCCTGGCGAGGGATCCACCTTCTTTTTTACCCTCCCTCATTCTCGCCGGGAAGAAGAGAAAGGCGTATCATAAAAGGTCATCGAAACGACCCTGAATCCGATTAAAATCAGCTTCTGCAATATGGACGATGAACATTGCCTCTGCATGACGTTCCATCGCTGATCCATAGATATAATCGATATTCACGCCCGCTTCGCCAAACCGTTTAGCCACTTTCCCAAGCATCCCGGGTTGATGGGGGAGCGTAAATACCAGAACCTGATCCGTGTGGAGCAGGTGGTTAGCTCCGGTGAGGACCTTCTCGGCCTCAACCGGTTGATCCACGATGATCCGGATCAATGAATAGTCTGAAGAATCCTTTGAAATGGACCGGTAGCTCTCGGCCAGGGCAATTCTCCTGCCGGTTTTTTCTCTCATATTAAAAAGTTCTTTGACCGAATCCTTGGCATTCTGGATGCTCATCGCCAGGATATTGATACCCGCCTCCTTTAACACATCGCACATTTTTGAAAGCTCGCCTGGTGCATTTGTAAGGATCACTGAAAGTTGTGTCTTTTTCTCCATGGAGTCCTCCCTTTCCCTCTCCATTCAAATGTAAAAGGGAAGATAACAAATCGAACCGATAAGGTCAAGGATCAACAAAAAAATCCAAAATTCATAAAATTTTCACCTTATCGACATCGTGCTGTCATATTGGCAGGTTAGAGTTTAAAAAAAATAGAAAGGGGGTGAGAGTATGTTCAACATAAATGTAAAAGAACTGTAACGCAAATGTAACAAAAAAAGTTTAATTTGATTTCTAAAGGAGGAAGGAATGAAAAACAAAAGAAACAATTTATGGATTGGATTCGGAATTTCCCTATTAGCCACTTTAATCATTGGAACGATAAGCCCTGTCTGGTCTAAGGGTAGAATCATCAAAATCGACGGTTCCAGCACAGTCTATCCCATTGTCGAGGCAGTTGCAGAGGAATTTCAAAAAGCCAAAAGAGGAGCCGTTAAAGTAACCGTTGGAATCTCTGGAACGGGTGGAGGCTTTAAAAAATTCTACCGTGGAGAGACAGACTTATCGAATGCCTCCAGGCCCATCTCCAAGAAAGAGATGGAATCCTGCAAGGAAGGAGGGATTGAGTATATTGAACTTCCCATTGCCTATGACGGCCTTGCCGTGATGGTCAACCCGAAGAATAACTGGGTGACTTCGATGACCGTGGGGGAACTAAAAAAGATTTGGGAGCCTGCAGCCGAACGAGTTATCACAAAATGGAATCAGGTGAATCCTGCATGGCCGGATGTCCCCTTAAAACTCTATGGTCCGGGAGTGGATTCAGGAACATTTGATTATTTCACTGAGGCAATTGTCGGAAAGGCGCGATCAAGTCGTGGTGATTTTACGGCAAGCGAAGATGACAATGTGCTTGTTCAAGGAATAGCCACCGACAGGGGCGCTTTGGGATTTTTTGGTTATGCCTATTATGCAGAGAATATTGATAAGTTGAAGCTGGTGGGTATCGACGGAGGGCGAGGTTCCATTCTTCCTTCTGAGAAGACCGTCATGGATGGAACCTATTCGCCTTTATCGAGACCCATCTTTATCTATGTCAGCAAAAAATCCGCAGACCGACCGGAGGTGAAGGAATTTATCGACTTCTTTCTGACGAACGCCTCAAAACTGATCAAGCAAGTGAAATACATCCCACTGCCGGACCGGGCCTATAAACTCGCAGAGGAACGGTTCACCCGTCGAGTGACCGGAACGATGTTTGGCGGAGAATCGAAGGTCGGTATGAAAATAGAGGACCTTCTCAAATTGGAAGAGAAAAAGTAAGCACGTGCGAAAAAGAACCTATTTAAAACTGAAAGAGAGAGGCATTGAGTTTTCACTCCTGCTCAGTGCCCTCTCTTCTATCTTCATCACCCTCAGCATCGTTTTTATCCTTTTATACGAGGCGTTGGGGTTCTTTAAAGACGTTTCCATATGGGAATTTCTCACGGGGAAACAATGGACTCCGTTGTTCGCCCAGCCTAAATTCGGCATCCTGCCCCTTGTTACCGGGACCCTTTTGGTAACAGGGATTGCAGTGGCGGTGGCGTTACCTGTCGGATTGATTGTCGCCATTTACCTCAGCGAGTATGCCCCATTCAGAATAAAGGAGGTGGCCAAACCCATTCTCGAACTCCTCGCGGCTGTTCCAACGGTGGTTTATGGTTATTTTGCTCTCCTCTTTCTTACGCCGATTCTCCAAAAATTCATTCCCAATCTCTCCGGATTTAATGCCCTCAGCCCTGGAATCATTATGGGCATCATGATCATTCCTTATGTGAGTTCTGTCAGTGAAGATTCCATGAAGGCGGTCCCAATGCACATTCGGGAGGGTTCCTACGCCATGGGAGCCACCAAGTTTCAAACAGCTTTTAAGGTGATCATTCCCTCGGCGTTTTCAGGCATTGCCGCCGCATTTATCATAGGCATTTCAAGGGCGATTGGTGAGACCATGGTGGTGGCCATAGCGGCCGGGATGATGCCCAACCTGACCCTCAATCCTCTCGAGCCCATTCAAACGCTCACCGCTTACATCGTTGGGGTCAGCTTGGGGGATGTTCCTCATGGGACGGTGGAGTATAAGACTATTTTTGCGGCCGGGATTACCCTATTTTTTATGACCCTCAGTTTGAATATTCTTGGATTCTGGTTCAGAAGGAAAATCAGGGAGGTCTATTAACCCATGCCGATGGACAACGATAAAAATATTCAGGAGATACGGAAAAAGATCGCTCTCAATAAATTGAGGGATCACCTCTTCTGGATTATCGGACTCTTATCAACCCTGATTGGCTTTGTCCTCCTTTTCACCCTGATCATCGATCTCTTAATCGATGGCTTTCCAAGGCTGGGGTGGCAGTTCTTTACCTCTTACCCGTCCCGATTTCCGGAAAAAGCTGGGATCCTTTCTGCCTGGGTGGGAACAACCCTTGTCATGATCGTCACCGCGGCTGCCGCCGTTCCTCTTGGCATCGCCGCCGGAATTTATCTCGAAGAGTACGGAAAGAAGAACTGGCTGACCAACCTCATCGAGATCAACATGAACAACCTTGCCGGCGTCCCTTCCATCATCTATGGCCTTTTAGCGCTGGGGCTTTTCGTCTACTATTTAAAATTTGGAGAAAGCATCCTGACAGGGGGATTGACTCTCGGGCTCCTGATCCTTCCGATGGTCGTCATTGCCACAAGAGAGTCGATTCGCGCCATTCCCAATTCGATACGGGAGGCTTCTTACGCTTTAGGGGCAACGAAATGGCAAACCGTTAAAGACCATATTCTCCCTTATTCCTTTGGGGGCATCTTAACCGGAATGATCATTGGCCTTTCCAGGGCCATTGGAGAGACGGCGCCAATTATCACGATCGGGGCTCTGACCTTTATCGCTTTTCTCCCATCCTCGCCGGTCACCTCGGAATTCCCCTTTTTCTCTTTTAAATGGCTTCTCGACCCTTTCACGGTGATGCCCATCCAGATGTTCAACTGGATATCCAGGCCTCAGACTGCATTTCATATCAATGCGGCGGCGGCAGGCATCGTCCTGCTTCTATTGACATTGTTGATGAATGGGTTTGCCGTCTATCTAAGATACCGATTTAGAAAAAGAATTAAGTGGTAGAAAAGGATGTGAAAAAACCATGTCAGTCACTCATTCATACCCGTTAAAGGCTGAAGTAAAAAACTTGAACTTCTACTACAATCTCGTTCAAGCGCTGAAGAATGTTCATCTCCCGATTGCTGAAAAAATGATTACAGCATTAATCGGCCCTTCTGGATGCGGGAAAACAACCTATCTTCGATGCTTTAACCGCATGCATGATCTTTATCCGGGCAATCGGTATGAAGGTGAGATCATCCTGTATCCGGACAGGTTAAATATCATCAGTCCAAAAATCGATCCCATTGAAGTTCGGATGCGGATCAGCATGGTCTTCCAAAAGCCAAATCCCTTCCCTAAAACTGTTTTTGAAAATGTGGCTTATGGACTCAGAGTGAGGGGAGAGAATAGAAAGAATTTTCTTGAAGAAAAGGTAGAAAAGGCATTAATACAGTCTGCCCTCTGGGGGGAGGTGAAGGACAGGATTTATGACCTTGCTTTCAATCTTTCAGGAGGGCAACAACAACGACTTTGCATCGCCAGGGCTCTTGCGACCGATCCGGAAATTCTGCTTTTCGACGAACCCACGTCAGCACTCGACCCGACGGCAACCTCAAAAATCGAAGAACTCATCATGCAGTTAAAGAAGGAAGTCACCATCCTCATCGTCACCCACAATATGCAGCAAGCTGCACGGGTCTCCGATTTTACAGCGTTTATGTATTTAGGTGAAATCATCGAATTCGATAAGACGGATAAAGTGTTTACCCACCCATCGGTCCGTTTAACGGAAGAATACATTACCGGACGTTTCGGTTAAAAGGCCCTGAGATTCAATCCATAAGAAAATGTTCCAGCGGGAGAGAAATCTCTTGATTTAAAAAAATAATTTTGATAACCTCTGGGACAAACATCAAAAGATTCAACCATTCTTGCAGCAATCCCAATGGGCAGAAATGATTTCTTCGGTTAAGATTGAAACCCGGAACCTCCATCTGTATTACAGTTCCTTTCATGCCTTGAAGGATATCAACATTGTCATTAAAGACCGTCAGATCACCGCGCTGATCGGTCCTTCCGGATGCGGGAAGTCAACTTTTTTGCGGACCCTCAACCGGATGAATGAATTGATCCCCCATACTCGAACCGAAGGAAGGGTGACGCTCGACGGGGAGGATATCTATCAGCCGGGGACCGATG
>VGSS01000128.1 GCA_016874935.1 Deltaproteobacteria bacterium
CCCATCCCCGTATCTCCCCATCATCATTATTTCATCACCCCCACCTGAACATTTCTGAATCGCGTCGGCGAAGCGCCGTGTCCCACATGGGCTACCTGTCCGGGCTCTCCCTTTCCACAATTCGGGGTTCCCCACATTTGCCAGTGATCCCGATTGGCAATGGCGTCGCAGGAGTTCCAGAACTGTGGTGTTATCCCCGTATAGGTTGGGTTTTTGATCATCTCTCCGATATTTCCGTTCTTAATTTCCCAGCCTATCTCCGTCCCGAACTGAAAATTGATCCTCTTGTCATCGATTGACCAGCTCCGGTTCGTACTTAAGAAAACCCCCTCTTCCGTATCGGAGATCATATTTTCCAAGGTCCATTCCCCGGGCTCCAGGTTGATGTTGGTCATCCGGATAAGGGGAATTCGATTCCAGCCGTCCGCCCTCATCGTTCCATTGCTCTCATTGCCGAGAACATGAGCCGTCTCTCTTGAGGTCAGAAGGTTGACCAGAATCCCTTGAGAGATGATGGGAACCCTCCGGGCCCGGATTCCTTCGTCATCGTATCCGAAAGTTCCCAATCCTCCAGGATAGGTCGCATCGGCTACGACATTGACGATCTCCGCACCATACTTAAAAGAGCCCACCATCTCCGGTCTTACAAAACTGGTCCCCGCATAACTCGCCTCTGTTCCGAGCACGCGGTCGAGCTCAATGGGATGGCCGATGGACTCATGAATCTGAAGGGCCAACTGGGAATTGTCGAGTATCAGGGTGGTAACTTTTGATGGGCAGGGTTTTGCGTAAAGAAGTTGCACAGCCTCCTCTGCAATCCTCTCTGCATGATCCTTAAGCGCCAACGCCTCAATCCATTCATACCCCTTGGTCGCAAAATTTCCCCTGAAGGAGTTGGGATAGGAACGGACCTGGATCTCTCCCCCGTCAATCGAAGTGGCCGAAATGCCCGCCCCGCACTCCACAATCTCCTGCTCGATATAGGAACCCTCTGTGGAAGCAAAAGTTTTTTTCGTTTTATACGATCCCATAAAGGCTTCCGAGATCTTCACATTCCTATTTCTCCTGATGATTTCGTCAGAGGTCAGAAGAAGACTCAGTTTTTTTTCAGAGGGAACTTCAAAGGGATCGATAGAAATGGGAGTCCTGTATTGATCCACCCTTTGAGAAGCAGAGGGGTAAATAACCTCATTTCCTCTAACTTTTAAACTTGCCCTGCCAATCTTTAATGCCTTTGCAAAAACAGTCTCCATCTCCGTTTTCGTTATCTTAGAGCTGGAGGCAAATCCCCAGGCTCCACGGAAGAGGACCCTGATCCCGAACCCCGAATCCTCATCATGAGTGAAGGCCTCCACATTTCCATTCTTCACTCCGATCTCTTCGGTCCACCGATGGACGATCCGGATATCGGCGTAGTCCACCTTTTTCAACTTGGCCAGATCAAGGAGGTTTTGAATTAAATCTCTCACTAAAATCACTCTTTTCAATTAAATCTCTTCTTCCTCTACCCATGGGGGAGAGGACTGAGGTGAGGGGGGATATTATTTCTTTTTTAACTTTTGAAGAATTGACTCACAGACTCCTTCAATATTTTTCAATATTTCATAGTCATTAAACCTTATGATTTCAACCCCAACCATTGATAATTCTTTTTCTCTGATATTATCCTTTTCCTTAATATTATCTTCGTAATGCTGACTACCATCAGCCTCTATTCCAAGCCGATATTCGGGAGAATAAAAATCCAATATGTAATTTCCTATGGGGTATTGCCTTCTGAATTTGACTCCAGATAATTGACGATCCCGCAAAATCGTCCAGAGTTTTTTTTCAGCTTCTGTTTGATCTCTTCGGAGCCTCTTGCATTTATCAATGTTTTTTCTTTTAATTTTATCCTCCGAATGCTTTACCCCTCACCCTTACCCTCTCCCCAGAGGGGAGAGGGTAAATATATCGGAAAAGGGTTATAATGCTGATACTCCTGAAAAATTAAACCCATCCACCTTGATGGCGGGAGCAACCACCCCTGTGATGAAACGTCTCGAGTAAACCGTCCTCTCAGAACAAATTCTTCGCTCTCTCGAAACAGCGCTGACACGTGAAAGCGCTCTGAGAACCGACTCCGTAAACCTCAGATTTTTAATCGACCCCTTGATCTCGCCCTCTTCAATCAAAAAGGTCCCATCACGGGTCATGCCGGTCAAAACCGTCTTCATCGGTTCGACCACATTGGTGTAATGAAAACGGGTGACATAGATCCCTTTTCGAACAGACCGGACCATCTCCTCCAATGAGGATTCTCCTCCCTTCATAAACAGATTGATAGGAATGGGACCTTCGGTATTGGGTGCGATGAGGCCATGGCCGGTCGAATTCTTACCCTCACGATTTCCGGTGAAGGAATCATAGGTCACCTCTTTGACCACGCCTTCTTCAAAGAAGGTTACCCTTTGTTTTGAAACTCCTTCAAAATCGAAAGGAATCTGCAATCCTTCAGCGTCAAGGCTATCATCATAGATCGTCACTCTTGAATTGACCAGCTTCTTGCCAAACTCATTGCAGAAGAAGCTTCTCCCTTCCTGAACGGCCAGCGCATGAAACCCCAGATAGCCAAGAAAGGAGAGGAGTTCGCTCACGGCATAGGGCTCTAAGATCACCTCATACTCTCCGGGTTCAATCTGAACCGGTTCTCCTCTCAAGGCCTTTTCAATGGCCTTTTTGGCTAAGGAGTCGATATCCAGTTGAGCGGGATCCCTCGACACAAAACCGGCGTAACCTGAGCCTCCATCCTTCTCAACAATCAGATGGAAGACGAGATCTGAATATCTCTGATAGGCCTCTACTCCCAGAGAGTTGACCACCGCCACCTCAACCTCTCCATTCGAAAAGGAACCCGAAGCCTGCAGACCTTTTCCCCTCACGATTTTTAAGAGATCATTGATCACCTTTGCCTTTCTATTCGGAGTGAGAGATTTGATATTCTGGTGAAAGGTGTTGATCTCCGGAATGGATTGGGGGGTTGGTAGGGAGACAAAGTCTTCATTGGAATGCTGGACTTCTGCAATGGAAATTGCCTTCTTCAGTAAATCCCTCAATGAAGAACGGTTGAGTTGGTTAGTGGTTAGGACAGCAATCCGTTTGTCTTTTACCACCCTGAGGATCAATGTCCTGTTTTTCTCTGCCACATGTTGATGGACCGATGATTTGGCAAAACGGGTGAGAGAGGAATCCTCCGTCAGGAAAAGGGCTTCGGTTTGATCAGCAGGAGAGTCCTGAACTACATCTTTTAATAAGCGGAGACAAGCTTCTCTTCCGGTCATTCTTGCAGCCCTCACCCACTTCTAAGTGAACTAAAGTTTCTGAGAATTTCAACTTTAGGCATTTTAGGCACTTTAAACTTTAGGCTACCTCTAAAAATGTCATTCCGGCGAAACCCGGAATCCAGAAATTCTTGATATGACTGGACTCCCGCCTTCGCGGGAGTGACGAATTTGGAATTATTAGAGGTTCCCTTTAGTCACTCTTTTAGTTCACTTTAGCTCTCTTTTTCTATAATCCTCTACCGCTGCCCGGATCGCTATTTTGGCGAGAATGGAGCAGTGAATTTTTGAAGGTGGAAGTCCACCCAATTCTTTGACAATATCCTCATCCGAAATCTTAAGGGCTTCTTCAATCGTCTTTCCCTTGATCATCTCCGTTGCAAGGCTGGATGAGGCGATGGCCGCACCGCATCCAAACGTGAGAAATTTGATATCGACAATCCGGTCCGATTCAACTTTGATGAAGAGCCGCATCGTATCCCCGCAGACAGGATTCTGAGCCTCTCCTACCCCATCGGGATTTTCCATCTCGCCCATATTCCTTGGATGGTTGAAATGGTCAACAACGATCGGACTGTAAATGCTGGATCGTTCATCCATACTTCACAAACTCGTTTTCAATCCGAAATCCGCAATCCGCATTCCGCATTTATAGAACTTTTTTGGCAAACTCCTTCCCAAACTCAATGGCTTTCTGAATCTCTTCCGGATCGGGAATATACTGGGCAGTAAGTTCCTTCTCCCAGATGTTGAACTTCTCCTGCTCGAGACTCTTTCGCATCTCTTTGATCGCTCCCCCTCCCCATCCGTACGACCCGAAGAGGCCAAAGAATTTTCCCTTCGGTTTCAGACCTCTCATATAGGTCAGAAAATCTCCCATCGTGGGAAACATCCCGTTATTCAACGTCGGAGAACCTAACAAAACCCCTCTGGCTTCCAGCATCTCTTCGATAATATCACTGCGGTGATTTGACCGCAGATGGAGGAGCTTTGCCTCCGCTCCCTCCTCGATCAAACCTTTCAAGATTGCTTTTGCCAGTGCCTCGGTGCTTCCCCACATCGTATCATAGACGACGAGGATTTTCTTGTTTGTTTTCCCCTGGCTCCATTCCACATAGGCCTGAATGATTCTGCCGGGATCCTTTCTCCAGATGAGACCATGGCTGGGTCCGATCACGTCAATAGGGATTTCCATCTTTACAACCTCATCTATTTTCTTGAGGATGAGGGGAGCCAGTGGCCAGAGGATGTTGGCATAATATTTTGCCGCATGCTTCATCACATCGTCCCCCACCTCGTCCTCGAATCTCTGACAGGATGCGATATGCTGGCCAAAGGCATCATTGGGCAACAGGACTCGATCCTCCTTCACGTAGGTGAACATGCTGTCCGGCCAGTGAAGCATCGGAGCTTCCACAAAAGCAAGGGTGCGTTGACCGATGGAGAGAGTGTCTCCTGTCTTTACTACCTTAAAATTCATCGGCCTCTTATAATGTTTCTCCAGCCCCTTTTGTCCTCTTTCGGAAGTGATCACCACCGGATTTCCGATTCGTTCCACAATCTCAGGTAGCGAACTGGAGTGATCCATCTCTACATGATTGGAGATGATGAAGTCAATCTTTGAAGGATCGATAATCTCCGAAATCCTCCCCAACATCTCGAGATAGAAGGACGACTTGACGGTATCCACAAGGACGTTCTTTTCATCCAGAATCAAGTAGGCATTGTAGGTAGTCCCTGAAGGTGTGGAGTACCCATGGAAGTCTCTCACATTCCAGTCGATTGCTCCTACCCAGTAAATCCCTTTCTTCAGCTCAACGATTTCCATTGTTCCCCCCATTCTGACACGATCCATGACCGTGTTTTATACTTTTTGATTTATTAACATCTTTACCATAAATAAAGTTTTTCCAAAAATCAATTTTTAAACAAAAAAATCCCATCAATCCTTACGATTGATGGGAGGAGGAAAAGGATTTATTCAATATCCGGTTGATTTCCTGTAACCCTTTCGACTCACTTCTTAATCTCGACGGGCTTGCACAGCTCCTCTTGAGCGACTGCCACCCGGCCACAAGCATCGCAGACATAATTCAATTTTGCCACTTTTGGCTTGCAGACATGTCTTGGATTGCTCACCGTGATTCCGCAATATTCGCAGGTAAAAGCTTTTTTAATCTCCTGAGGGCTACAGAGATGACCCTTCTCGGTAGTCACCAAACCGCATGATTTACATTTATAAACCTTTGCTTCGGTTTTCGTCGTCATTTCAGATTCTCCTTTCTCTTTTCATTTTTTTGAAATGATCTCAAACGATTCTAAAATCTTCTTCATATCCTCCCGGTCGTTGCTTCCCTCTTTTTCTAAAACCATATAGAGGATAAAAAGCTGATAGGGTTCGGTAAATCCATAGATCCAGCCCTGCTCTCTCTTAACTCCCTTGATGGTATAGGTTCCAAATTTTTTTGCAGCGAATTGAACGCCCTTTAGTTTAACGGGCTCTGTCGGGCCGACCACCACCTCAATTCCCTTGCCGTGCTCTTCTTCGAACTCCTGTTTAAATCCTCCTGTCGCTGCAGTGACAAGGCCCTCCATCTTTTCTTGACTGAATTTGGCTTTTCGACTGGCTGGAGTGAAATCAATCTGGATTGATGATTGGGTTGCAGGATTAAAAACATACAATTCCGTCACTTCCTTGTCAGAGGGCCCTGGTTCATCATAGCCTAACCCTTTTAAAAACTCCGGGAACTCCATAGCCATCTTCCAATGAGGGGGAGTGGTGACTTTAAATGGATAACGGATTCCTGTAAATTGATTTCCCTCCACTGTGCCAACCGGAACCTTCAGATTATCATGGATTGCAACCCCAGCGCATCCCGAAAATACAAAAACAAATAGAAAAACGGCAATTATTCTTCTTTTCATCGCTTTATTTACCTCCCTTCCAGATTTGAATAGCAAAATTCATACCATGAGACTCAATTTATATGTATTGGTCGCTTGATTGATTAACTATTTCAAATAATAACATAATTTTTAATTCCTGAAAGTAATTGAAAGTAAGGTAAGAAATAAATACTCCTAAATGATTATCTTTTGCTTAAAAATTGACAAACATAGATGAATATAAGAAAAATACATGGAAAAATTATAATAATTTCAATAAATTTACAGCTTGTATATTTTATGACCCTAGTGTAGAAAATATGACCTACAACTTTGGTTTTCAGCGAAATTTGACAGCCAAAAATTCAAATGGTAGTGTTGATTAAAAGGAACACTAGAGTGAAATCGGACAAGAAATGATGGAATGAAAGATTCAAGGGGAAGGGATTTGCCTTCGGCAAAGAGCCCAACCCTTTTTTAAAAAAGCATATCCGTTTTCTTCCGAACGGAAAAGCCCTTGATCTTGCCGCGGGTGAAGGAAGAAATGCAGTCTTCTTAGCCCGGAATGGATTTGAGGTTGATGCAGTGGATATCTCCCGGATCGGTTTAAAGAAAGCCAAAAAATTGTCTGAAAAGGCAGGAGTAAAGATACAAACCATCTGCGCCGACTTGAAGATTTTTCCAATTGAAAAAGAGAAGTATAACCTCATCGCCAACTTCTACTAAAATATTTTGCTCTATGCGCTCTGCGCTCTGCTCTTTGCGTCTTATAACACAAACCCCAATCCCCAATAAACTGCCATTCCCAGGATGACCGATCCCCAGAGGCTCTTCACTTTCCAGGCAAAGAT
>VGSS01000129.1 GCA_016874935.1 Deltaproteobacteria bacterium
TTCAAATATTAAATTCAAATATTAAACTTGAAATTAAATGAGGTTTGGGGTAATTTATCCCTCAAAGGAGGTGATCGTATGCCGATCTCTGCTTATGTCTTCATCGAGTGTACCGCGGGGACTGCCAGGGATGTAGCCAGAGAGGCCTCCAAGATTCAGGGGGTGAAGCGTGCCAACGCGACAACTGGCCCCTATGATATCATCGCCCTGGTCGAGGCTCCGGACATCAACATCCTTGGCGACTTCATTGTCACCAAAATCCAAGGACTTTCAGGCGTATTGAGAACCCAGACCAATGTGATTGTAGATTGATGGGGAAGTCAGGTCAACTCTAAAGAGGCTGTTGCCCAAATCGATCTCATGCTTCGATCCCGCGCTTTGCGTGACATGAACGGAAAAGTTACATGATTTCAATAAATCACCGTTCGCCCTGAGGCTCTCGAAGGGCAAGTAGACAATTGGGGCAACAGTCCGTAAAGGGTTGTGTTACAGTTCCACGATTAACTGTAGCTCAAGGCTTTAGCCTTGATTCACTTCAAACAGAAAGGGGGTGAATTCATGGGGAGCGTCGTTAAAAAGAGACGGAAGAAAATGGCTAAACATAAACATAAAAAGAGACTCGACCGTGATCGTCATAAGAAAAAGAAATAATTTCTTTTCATGCGCCGCAATACCATCCATATTGTCCTTTTCATCCTGACGGTGGTTTCCACCTGGAGCACCGGAGGGGTGAGTTACTCCATCGCTATTATCCTCATCCTTCTGGGACATGAGATGGGCCACTATTTCATGTCCCGGAGGCATGGGATGAGGGCTACCCTGCCCTACTTTCTACCATTCCCTCTCTCACCCTTTGGGACGTTGGGTGCAGTCATCCGGATGGAAGGTCGTCTCTCATCCCGCAAATCTATCTTCGACACGGGAGTGGCAGGACCTCTGACCAGCCTCATCCTAAGCATACCTGCCATTGCCATTGGCTTGAAGCTTTCCACATTGATCCCGACTGCTCAGGTCAAGGAGGGAACGCTCCGTCTGGCAGATCCTTATCTCTTCTCCATCATCCAGCGACTGGTTCTTGGAGAGGTTCCTCAAAATGTTGACGTGATGCTTCATCCCATTGGATATGCCGGATGGGTTGGCCTCTTCGTAACCTCCCTCAACCTCTTTCCAGTGGGACAGTTGGATGGAGGGCATATTGCCTACGCCCTCTTTGGAAGAAAGAGCCGTGCCATCTTCCTCATCGCCATTGCAGCCATGGGATTTATCACGATCTTCCACAATCCGGGATGGTTCCTCATGCTCATCCTGATGATCCTCTTTGGCTTCCGTCACCCCATGGCGCTTGATGACCAGACGCCCATCGATGGAAAGAGAAAGATCATCGGCGGGCTCATGTTCCTCGTCTTTCTCCTCTCCTTCACCCCTTCCCCATTCCCTCAGTTTACTGAGGAAATCAAACAGGCCCTCAATTGGTTTTAAAAACTCCCTTCGCTCTTCTCTTCACTTTTTTCTGGATTTTCTGAAAGAGTTGGAGAATACCAAGTTGTGAAGATTTTTGGTGTACATAAGGCCAATCGATGTCAGTGTAATGAGTATACATCAGCATTTCGGCCTGGATCCGGGCCTGAGGGTCTTTCCATTCTTGAGCCGCCACAAGTCTATCCAGTAAAATATCTTCCATCCTAAGTATCTTTAGTTTTATTTTCTCGATTTCGATTTCATTCACCTCCTGAACGAGCAAATGTCCGATCTGGAGCGGCCCGGGAGGAAATTCGATTGGGATTCGAATTTGGGGATGAATCCAGTGGCGATAATCCTCAAACCTCTCAAATCCGAGTCCCTTCATCACGGTTTCAATCTCCTGCTTCTCCAAAGGAGGAAGGATCATATCAATGTCAACCGTTGTGTGTCCTCCCGCCGTGTAGTATTCGACAACCGCTCCCCCGACCAGCACCGCTTGAATACCTTTCTTTTCAAATGCCGAAGAAATAGCAGCAGCCACATAGAGCTGTTTTAATATTTTCTCTTGTTCGGTTGCAGCTTTTTTAAGTAATCCTTTTATGGTATGAGGTGGGCTCATGATATCTTTTCCAACAATCTCCCCTCTGCCGGATGACGTGGTCGTTGGCGTTTTAAACGATCCCCATAGTCTTTGACAATTTCTTTTGACCGTTTTTCCCAAACGCCCCTTCTTTCGACACCTTCCTTAAGAGTAAAAGTTTGCGCAACTTTTAAGTCCAACGGGAGTGCTGCCGTTTTATCGGCAAGCGATTTCAATTCGGGGAAAAAGAGGAAGTTTTTATTCACTCTGAAATATCTACGATTCCCAACAGTCCATGACAGTATCAACCCGGCCTGTTCAAGCCTGTCCAGTTCTCTTTTGATAATCGGTGCTGGTTCATCTATATTTCGGCTGAGTTCCCTGAGATGGAATTCTCCGTCCTGGTTTTTTAAAAGGTAATAGAGTACTTTCCGTCTCGACACCGAAGAGATGATGAATTCAAGCATAACCCCTCTCCTTCACATTGTTACAAATTTTATAACAATTTATAAACCCTCCTGTCAAGCGAGGAATAATTGAAGGAATTTTTTAAACAAACCTTTGGCTGGTTTTGAATTGGCTTAATCATTACCAAAATTATTATTGACTTCCTTTTGCGAAATTAATACACTTTATTTGAATTTTGCTCTCCTACCAGAACCTTTAACCCAAAAGACATTCTTATTACAAAGGAGGAAACAATATGTTACTCCGCCATCGCTCCCAGAAGGCCGAACTGCTTAAAAAGGTACCGATGTTTAGCAATCTTAGTAACCGGCATCTGAACGAGATCGCCAAGTACGCAGATCAGTTATCGGTCAAGGCCGGTAAGGTCCTGGCCGAGCAGGGAGATTTAGGATGGGAATTCGTTTTCATCTTGGAGGGGAAGGCCCGGGTCGAGAAAAACGGTAAAGTGATCAACCGACTCTCTTCAGGCGACTTTTTCGGTGAGATCTCCCTCATTGACAGGGGGCCCCGAACGGCAACGGTCGTTACTGAAACGGATATGACCCTGTTGATTGTAAACAGTAAATCCTTTGACCACTTACTCGATACGGTTACGGGACTCCAGAAAAAGATCCTCATCTCTCTATGCCAGTACCTTCGAAGAGCTGAGAAGGCCACGAATATTTAGTCAACCCCGTTAGAAAGTCTTCGGCCTTCCAACGGGACAGCTCACACGGAATTTAAAACAAGTGTTCGTTCCGACAGGAGTCTTATCTTCTTCCCCGTAGCAGAGTTACAGCGCTTTCTAACGGGGTAAACCCTTTGCTTAACGCCCTGTTCAGGTGTGTTAAATGAGGGAAATTCTCAAAACGACCCTACCTGTCACCTAATGGAGCCTTTTGTTCTGTTAGGTGGAGCCTTTCGATAAAACTTTATCATTCACAACTTGGGACGGATTCATATTTTCTTCAGTGTTGTCTTTTTTTCAATTTATGATCCCTGAGGGGGGAATTTTATGAACAGCCAAGAGGTCAAACGTAAGCTTGCTGCCATTTTCAGCGCTGATGTTAAAGGCTACAGTCGCCTCATGGCAGAGAATGAAATCGGAACCATACGGACCATTACCACTTATAGAGAAATCATCGCTAACTTCATCCACCAGCACAAAGGGCTCGTCATAGATTCTCCTGGAGATAATCTTTTAGCTGAATTTATTAGTGTCGTGGAGGCTGTACAATGTGCAGTTGAAATCCAGAAGGAACTCAAACTAAAGAATGTGGAGTTACCAGAAAAGGGCAGGATGGAATTTCGAATCGGGATCAATCTGGGAGATGTCATAGAGGAAAGGGAGCGGATCTACGGTGACGGTGTAAATATCGCCGCGCGGGTTCAGAGCTTGGCACAGGCATATTCAGGAAGGTAGAATTCCATGAAGGGAAGGAGAAGAATTTCTCTTGTGACAGACTGCTTGATAAGAGACGAAATGAGGATACTGGTGTCAACCACGAGTCTCATCATGTTCTCTTATAATGCTTCAACAGGGTGGCTTTGATGGCTTTATCCAATTGGGTAGCATTCGGTTGGGTAAGTTTACTTTTCGAAGCAATCTTGTCCAATAAACGGAGCTTCTTAGCGTGATTCCATAAGGTATCTGCAACGACTTTATCCCATTTGACTTCAGAGTGTTTAGACAAGATTTCTTTAACTTCGGATGGGATTTGAAATGTAACACTTGGCATTTTACCCACCTCCTGAATGGTAGAATAAAGGAATAGATACCTAAAGTCAAGAAATTGATTATAAGGAAAGGCTCTAATTCCATAATAAAATTTCTTTTCTAATATTGAGGGAAGGAAAAATGAAATGCCCGAAGTGTCAGTTTGAAAATCCGGAAGCAAGGAAATTCTGTCGCGAATGTGGCATAAAACTCCTCATAATTTGTCCTAAGTGCCATTGTGAAAATATTCCCGGAGATAAATTCTGCGGTGAGTGTGGCCACAACTTAACCATTCCCTCAAAGCCTATCCTAAAGGAACTCTCCTTTGATGAAAAGCTTGCAAAGATTCAAAAGTATCTTCCCGGAGGATTAACTGAGAAAATTCTATCTCAACGTGACAGGATTGAAGGCGAGCGAAAGCAGGTTACAGTGATGTTTTGTGACATGGAGGGGTATACCGGCCTTACCGAAAAGCTCGGTCCTGAGGAGGTTTACTCCCTGATGGATCAGGTCTATGAAATTCTCATCCAAAAGGTCCATGATTACGAAGGCATAGTCAATGAACTGACCGGTGATGGGATTATGGCTCTATTTGGAGCCCCCATTGCTCTTGAAGATGCCCCTCAACGAGCAATTCGATCCGCATTGGCAATCCATCGTGAAATAAATAGATTAAGCGAGCAACTTAAAACTGAAAAGAGAATACCATCCGTCAAAATGAGAATTGGTATCCATACAGGTCCAGTGGTAGTTGGCACTTTGGGTAATGATCTAAGAGTCGAGTTCAAGGCAGTTGGTGATACTGTGAATTTAGCCTCTCGGATGGAGAGTCTCGCAGAACCAGGGACAACTTATGTGACTGAGGATACTTTCAGACTCACAGAAGGGTTCTTCAGGTTTGAAGCTCTTGGAGAGAGGCGGATTAAAGGCAAGGAAGAGCCGGTTAAAGTTTACCAGGTGATTGCTCCCAGCACGAGGAGAACAAGATTCGATGTCAGCGCGGAACGGGGTTTGACTCCTTTTGTTGGGAGGGAGCGTGAGCTTGAGCTTCTGTTGGATGGCTTCCAACGAGCCAAATCAGGCAAAGGTCAGGCCTTTTCCATTGTATCCGAAGCCGGTTGCGGTAAATCCAGGCTTTTGTATGAATTTAGGAAGGCAATAGTCAACGAAAATATAACTTTTTTGGAAGGGAAGTGTCTCTCTTATGGCAGGGGGGTTGCCTATCATCCAGTGATAGACATCCTGAAGTCAAACTTCGATATTCACGATGGAGAAGGAGATCAGGAAATAAGAGAAAAGGTCAAAAAGGGGTTGAGTTTAATAGGAGTCGATGATGCTTCTACTCTCCCGTATCTCCTTGAGCTTCTCTCGGTCAAAGATAGTGGTATTGATCAGATCTCCATGAGCCCTGAGGCGAAGAAAGATAGGATTAACGAGTCTATCAAGCGTCTTGTTCTTAGAGGTTCTGATATACGTCCTTTGATCATGGCATTTGAAGACCTGCACTGGATGGATAAGAGTTCAGAGGATGTAGTAAAAAACCATTTGGAGAGCATCCCAGGGTCAAGGGTTTTATTAATATTCACCTACCGGCCTGAGTTTGTGCACACCTGGGGCGCAAAATCCTATCACAATCAACTAACTCTCCACCGGCTTTCCAATCGAGAAAGCCTTGAGATGGTGACCCACATTTTAGGCAAAAGGGAGATTGAAAGAACTTTAGAGGAATTAATCCTTGAAAAGACAGAAGGTGTTCCATTTTTTATTGAAGAGTTTATAAAATCCCTTAAGGACCTAAAAATCATTGAGCAAAAAGAAAATGTATTCCAATTAACAAAAGATATCCATGAAGTCTCCATTCCCTCTACCATCCAGGATGTGATTATGGCAAGGGTTGATTCTCTGCCTGATGGGGCAAAGGAAGTGCTTCAGACCGGGTCTGTCATAGAGAGGGAGTTCAGCTATCCATTGATAAACCGCATTATGGGCCTTCCAGAAAAAGAGTTGCTCTCTTGCCTTTATATCCTTAAAGATTCAGAACTTCTCTATGAGAGGGGCATATACCCTCAATCCAGTTATGTCTTTAAACACGCCCTGACCCGTGAGGTGGTTTATGACTCGATATTGGCCAAGAGAAAGAAAAAAGTTCATGAACAGATTGGAAGCGCCATCGAAGAACTGTATAAAGATGGTTTGAGTGAACATTACGAAGTTTTAGCCGAGCACTATTTCTTGAGTGAGAACTATTTGAAGTCAGCTGAGTATTCAAGGTTGGCGGGCAAGAAGGTTGAAAAGACAGCTTCGTTTAGCGATGCGATTCCCCACGCTAAGAAAAGAGTACAATGTCTTGAGCGATTGCCCCAGATCGTTGATGTGCAAAAACAGGTGATTGATGCAAGGGTGAGTCTTGGGCTTTACTTGGCTCAAATGATCTACAATGCTGACGCGAAAGCAGCCATTGACCCGATTATTGATTTGGCAAAAAAACACAATGATAAGAGGAGGCTCTGTCAGATATACACGATCCTCGGTGTATACTATTGTTTTGTGGAGGACAATTATATAGAAGCATTTAAAGCTTTGGAGAAAGGTCTGAAGATATCGGAGGAAATAAATGACTTTATTACATCAGTTTTAGCAAGCTGTGGGCGACAATGGAGAGAGAGCCAAAAGTGACAGGGGTGGTTCCCTGTAAAATGAGATGAGAATGTAGGACTCCATCGGGAGCGATCTTGGTAATAGGCGGATTGCTCCTAAGCATTTTGTTT
>VGSS01000130.1 GCA_016874935.1 Deltaproteobacteria bacterium
ACGGCCGGAGTTACACCCCTCCTTCCCAGGAAATCAGAGACCTGGTGGCAACGATGAAACTCATTCCCATTGGGTCGGTGATTCAAGGAAACCGGATCGTCCTCTGCGAAGACTCCATCGTCAGGGGAACCCAATTAAAGAACTACACGATCAAAAAACTTCGGGAGTGCGGAGCCAAGGAAGTTCATATCCGGCCTGCCTGTCCTCCCCTGATGTTCCCATGCCGGTTCGCCCTTTCCACACGCTCCACCAAGGAGCTGGCCGCTCGAAAGGCGATTCGGGCCCTCGAGGGGAAAGAGATCGAAGACGTCAGGGAATATATCGGTCAGCGATCAAAAAAATATAAACGGATGGTGGATTGGATACGCGAGGAACTGGGAGCAACAACACTGAGGTACCAAACGATTGAGGATATGGTCGAAGCGATCGGCCTCCCCCGTGAAAAACTCTGTCTCTACTGCTGGACGGGAGATTACGATACAGCCTAGCCCGGAGTGATGAGTTCGTAGTTCGGAGATTTAGTTTTAGATTTTTTGCTCCGAACTCTGAACTCAAAACTTATTTTTTCGCACTATTTAGAGAACCTCACAATATCTCCCACTTTGATTCCGTTCTTCGAGAACCATCCCTGATTCATCTCCAGGGCGTAGAGGATCGGTTTGGGCGGCAGGTGAGAGGTCAGGGTCAGGGGTTTCATGTCCGTGATCTTTACAATCCGGCTCTCTCTGTCGATGAAGGCAATGCTAAGAGGGATGTAGGTGTTTTTCATCCAGAAACTGTGATGCCCCTCTTCCTCGAAGATAAAGAGCATCCCTTCTTCCTTCCCCAGATGCTTTCTGGCCATTAATCCGACGGCCCTCTCCTCCGGGGTCCTGGCCACCTCCACCCGGACCTCTTTCCCTTTGATGTAAAGGGGAATCTTTGGGAGGCCCTGGGAATGGGCAATGTCGATCAGGAGAAAAAAAAGAAGGAAGAGGATCGTCTTAATTCTACGGCCCGGAGACATTTCTCTCTTCCTCATCCGATCCCCTTTTCTCGATCTGGTCAGCGAGCCTTCGGATCTCATCTCTGATCTTGCCGGTATTCCATTGGATGAATAACACCCAGAGGGGGAGAAGAAGCCAGATGATCAGAAGGATTCCCAGAAAGATAAGCATAGCAACGCCGAGTCCGAAGGGAAGTTCCTTGAAAATCTGCTCAAAATACCATTCCATGCTATCTCAAGACCTCCTCCGTCTGTGGTAGGTTGTTGATGGTTTGTCGTCTTTTGCTCATAACCTTCTCCTGTATTTCCTGCTCTCTGCCTACTGCTTACTGCTTTCTTCTATTTCTGTTGTTCTCCCCCCAGATTTTTCCTCAGTTTTTCATTGATCTTTATGATCTCGTTCACATCCGAACCGCTCAACTCCCAAGAATAGTTATCTTTCCCATCCCGCCTCAACTTGATCTTCACCTCGGGAGGAAGAGGCTCTGCCTTCTCCGTCTTCTCTTTTTCCACGGTAACTTTTGGAACCGGTAAAACTTCGGGCTTTCCCTGTGAGGAGGAAGGCTTGCCATCACAGGCCACCGTGAAGGCCAGCAGGGCACAGACAACGACGATCTGCTTCATGGATCTCTCCACTTCGTGAAAGGGCCTATTCGATTTTGATCAGTTGGTGGCACCCTTTTAGAAAGTCTTCTTTGGACCCGGCATCCTGGGGATAAGAGTAAGCTTTGAATTGGATCTCTATCCCCTTTGGAACATACCCCCCTTGAGTCAACTTCACTGCAACCCTTTCGCCAATCTCCCTGGCCAGCTTATCATCAATGAATGAGAAGATGTAAATCAGGCTGTTTGGGAAAGGGATGATGTTGTCGACGGAACGGACCATCTTCTGGATCGCATATTTTACGCTCCCCCAGGAGTCATGGCTCAGCGCCATTTCCCGTTTCATCTTTGGGTCCCAGAACTTTATCCGAATCATCGAAAAAAAGATCCCATCCTTTTCAGCCTCTTCCAGCATCGGCTGGATGAGAAGCTGGAAGATGTTATTCACTGCAAGAAGGGGCAGGGTGAAGACGAAGGAAGTCCCGCTCCCCAGCCGGCTCTCTGCCTGGATGGAGCCTTTATGCCCCTCGATGATCTCTTTGGTGATGGCGAGTCCCAGACCCGATCCCATGGAGATTCCCGTGCTCTGTCCCTGATAGAATCGGTCAAATACTCTGGGTAAATCTTCTGGGGGAATCCCGATGCCTGTATCACTCACTACCACCTTCAGGTAGTCCCGTTTTTCAGTGATCCCTTTCGTATCGATCGTTATCTTGCCTGCGGTTGGAGTGAACTTAATCCCATTGTTGATGAGATTGATCAATACCTCCACCAATCGATTCCGATCGATCAAGACCTGAGGGATATCCGGGTCGAGCCGGTTTTCAAGGGTAACCCTCTTTTCTTCGAACACATGAGCCAGCGTCATCGACGCATCTTCGACAACTTCCATCATATGGGCGGGCTCAAACTTCAACTGAAGGCCTTTGCCGGACTCGATTCTTGAAAAGTCCAGGAGCGTATCGATAAGGTTCGTCAGCCGCAAAATATTTTTATGGGCGATGCCCAGATATTCCCTCTGGTCTTCGGTGAGGGTTCCTCCCTGTCCTTCGAGCATGAGGGAGATAAATTCTTTGATGACGGTCAGAGGGGTTCGGAGTTCATGCGAAACGCTGGAGACAAAAATGGACTTCAGGTTGTCGAACCTTTTAAAATCTTCATTCACCTTTTCCAGTTCCACTGACTTCTGTTTCAAATCCCTGATGAGCCTTCTCTCACGGACCGCCCGGTTCAATTTGGCCCTCATGTCATCGAAGGAGAAGGGTTTGTTAAGGTAATCGGTTGCTCCGGATTCGACCACTTCTGTGAACGTATAAGAGACTCCGTGGCCGGTCATGGCAATAATATGGATGTCGGGAAATTCCACCCGCACCGTCTTCATCAACTCAAATCCATCCATCTCAGGCATCTTAATATCGGTGATTAAAATGGTGAAGGGCTCATTCCTTAATCGCTCCAATGCCTCCCTGCCATTTTCGGCTGTCATTGCTCCGAAACCGATTTGGCTCACATAGGAGGCAACCATATCCAGAATGGAGACCTCATCATCTACGATTAAAATCCGTTCCTTTTCCACCGGCACCAACCTTTCCTACTGGAGAAAGAATATTCTTTTTGTTGAACAATTTCAACAAAAATTATGAGACTACTTGCCCTCCAGTTCCTTCCTCCAATGATTAAAATAAATCCAGAATCGTTCGGAGGTCCCCTGCGGCAGATTGAGAAAATGGGCCCCCACTGGAACCGACTCCTCTGTGAGGTGGAGGTTCATCTCTTTGATCTCCTTGTAATAACATCCGATGGCCCTGGCCACCCCCAAAAGGGGAAGGGGCTGTCTCAGTTCGATCTGGACCCTTTCCAACTGCAAGGGATCATAGAAATCTCGATCATCCAGATAAAAACTGTACTTCCCGGGATCGGAGAGAATGATCTTTGCCACCACAATCTTGTAGACATATCGCTCCGTCTCCATGGGAAGGTCGAGGTAGAAATAGTTCTTCGTCTTCTGGAAGTCGATCTCCCTTCTGATCCGGTTTTCTCCGGCATTGTAGGCGGCCATCGCCAGGGTCCAGCTTCCAAATTCTTCATAAAGGTTTTTTAGATAGGTCAGCGCGCTTTCGGTTGCCTTGAAGAAATCGAAACGCTCATCGAGGACCCTACTTCTCCTCATCCCGTATTTTTCCCCTGTGGATGGGATGAACTGCCAGATTCCTGCCGCGCCTGAGGAGGAGACCGCATGGGGCCGCAGACCGCTCTCCGTAATAGCAACATACTTCAGATCATCAGGAAGGTTCAGCTCTTCCAGCCTCTTTTCGATATGGGCGAAGTAGCGCTGCGCCCTTTTCATCCACAAGAGAATCTGAGCATGACTATTCAGCGCCACGATGAATTCCCAGTCCAGATGTTCCCAGACAGTTTTGTCCTCCAAGGGAAATCTCTCTCCGCATAAGGTCACCTCTTTGGGAAGTTTATAGGGGGAAAGAGGCGGACGAGCCTGAATATTTCTGAAATGCTTTTCGAGGAATACGATTTCTGAGCGAAGTTTGGAAATGGACTCTTCAAGTTTATTAACCCTTTCTGCCAATGCGTCAACCTTCTCTGAGGATTCCTTTTCGATGATGATCTTTGGAGGTTCGGATTCCTTCCTCAGGGATTGATCGGTGGCACAACCGGAAATCAAAAAAGAAATCAATAAGGTAAACCCAATTATTTCCAGACTCTTCATCTTTCAAGCCCCTCTGCGGAAAACCTTCCTTCTTTCAGTAAATACCACAATTCCCCTTTAAGTTTCAATGAGAGGTCACCCATTTAAAAGGCGCCTGTCAATTCCTTTATTGAAACTCTCTATTTGACAAAACCTTTGAAGAAGTAATAAGTTTGGAATAGTCCGGGATGATGGAATCAATGAACTCTCCACCAAAGATCACTGTGGGCATTATGGACCAACGGGCCGAAATCTTCGGTCATCTGAGTGGATATTTTTTCGGAGGTGAATTCGGTCCTGTTTCGGGTATGCTTTCAGCAAAAGCGGAATCAGGAAGGGTCGTTCTCTTTGACGAGACCGGCCACGAAATCTTCCGTTCTCCATTGATCAAGCTTATTGCCGGAAAAAGCTCTTTCTTTTCGCTTTGTCATGTCACCATCGGAAACCGCTTCCACTGGGAAAAGACGGAAGACCAGACCTTTCAGGGAGATCTGATTCTCCGGCTCCGGAAGGATGGAACGATCTGCGCCATCAATGAAATCCCCCTGGAGGATTATCTGACAAGCGTGATTTCTTCGGAGATGAATCCTGCCGCACCGTTCGAATTTTTAAAAGCCCACGCCATTTTATCCCGAAGTTGGCTCCTGTCTGCTCTGGACCGAAAGAAAAAATCAAAAGATACACCCATATCGACGGAAAAGATCACCGAAGGAGAGAGGATCCGATGGTATGACCGGACGGATCACGATCTCTTCGATGTCTGCGCTGATGATCATTGCCAGCGTTACCAGGGCATCCAAAAGATCCTATCCATACAAGCGGAAGAAGCGGTTCGGCAAACCCACGGGATGGTGATGACTTATCAGGATGAAGTCTGTGATGCGCGATATTCCAAGGCCTGCGGAGGGATTACAGAAAACTTCGACACAGCCTGGAATGACACACGAGTTCCCTATCTGACAAGCATTTCAGACGCGTCCATCCTTCATCAACCCATCCATACGGAAAAGGAAGCGACGGCCTGGATTCTGTCAGTCCCTAATGCCTACTGTAATACCAGGGACGAGCGCCTTCTCGAAATAATACTTCCCGGTGTTGATCTGGAAACAAGGGATTATTTCCGCTGGAGGGTCGAATATTCCCGGACAGAATTGGAAGAGATCCTGCAAGAAAAATCTGGGGTTGATTTCGGAACCCTGAAAGAAATCATCCCGCTTAGACGTGGTCCTTCGGGTCGAATCTCACGGTTAAAAATTGCCGGTTCAAAGAAACAGGTGGTTGTAGGGAAGGAACTCGAAATAAGGCGCTGGCTCTCCCGGAGTCACCTTTACAGCAGCGCCTTCACTGTGACGGCTGAGGCCGAAAGATTTATTTTTCACGGCGCTGGTTGGGGACATGGTGTGGGACTCTGTCAGATCGGCGCCGCTGTCATGGCAATTCAAGGATTTTCAGCGGAGGAAATTCTCAGGCATTATTTCACAGGCGTGGAGATAAAGAAAATCTACTGAAGAGATAAAATGAGAGCAATGAAATGATTGAATATTTGAGGAATGGGAAGAAATCGAAACCGACATCGCGAAATCCATGGGCATGGGTTCCATCTTTATACATTGCGGAGGGAATCCCTTATACGATGGCGATGACGGTCTCAGTCGTCCTTTATAAGCGATTGGGCATCTCAAACACAGACATCGCTCTTTATACAAGCTGGCTCTATCTTCCCTGGGTCATCAAACCGCTCTGGAGTCCCTTGGTCGACCTTTTTAGAACGAAGCGCTACTGGATTCTTCTGACACAACTGGCCATTGGAGCATCACTGGCTTCTGTTGCGTTCACAATTCCAACTTCACATTTCTTTCAATACACTCTCGCCTTCTTCTGGCTGATGGCCTTCGGCTCGGCAACCCATGACATTGCGGCTGATGGCTTCTACATGCTCGGGCTTCGGGAGCATCAACAGGCCGCCTTTGTCGGAGTGCGAACGACTTTCTACCGTCTCTCCATGATCGCCACTCAGGGCGGATTGGTCATCCTTGCGGGCACCCTCGAAGGAAGTGGTTACGATATTCCCACAGCCTGGGCAATTGCCTTATTTGTGGCCGCTTGCGTCTTTTCAGCCCTTCTCCTCTACCATTCTTTTATTCTTCCCTATCCAGTTTCAGATCGCCCGGCATATCGCAACCCCTCCATATCTGTTGCTCTGGAGATCCTCCACACTTTCAGCCTCTTCTTCAGAAAAAAGGGAATCGTTACCATTCTTGCTTTTCTCCTCTTCTACCGCTTTGCAGAAACCCAGATTGTTAAAATCATCGTACCCTTTCTGCTCGACCCTCGCACAGAGGGAGGGCTGGAACTCACCACGTCGGAAGTTGGAATCATCTATGGCACGGTGGGAATCATTTCACTTATGCTCGGAGGACTTCTTGGCGGGTATGCCATTTACAGAAAAGGGCTCAAGTTCTGGATATGGATCATGGTCTGCGCTGTGCACCTGCCGGACCTCGTCTATGTCTATCTCTCGCAGGTATTGTCTGACAATCTCTATTTGATCAATCTCTGCGTCGCCGTGGAGCAATTCGGTTATGGTTTTGGCTTTACAGCCTACACCATGTTCATGATCATGGTATCGGAGGGGGAGTATAAAACGGTTCATTACGC
>VGSS01000131.1 GCA_016874935.1 Deltaproteobacteria bacterium
TCCCTTCCGTTTTCTCCTGCAGGGCGGAAAGTGGATGTCAGAAATACAGGATAGTTCCTCTCCGACGCTTATAGGATGAGGGGCGAATCACCATAAGCTAATCCTTCCGGAATCCTGCCCGTGGGAGATTGGAAGGATGAATTTAAAACACGGGCTAAGCATGTAGAAGCTCTGTCGGAAGGTTCTCGGACGCGGGTTCGATTCCCGCCGCCTCCACCAATTTATGGAAGAAAAGGCCCTTTAATTTCGGGGCCTTTTCTTTTTTGCCCCATTAGGAATCCGCTATCCAAACGCTATCCAGGGTACTTTCCAAGGAAACTTTTCCGATTTGATTGTCTGCCGAGAAGATCATCCCTTTTATGGAAAAAAAACGACAAACTTAGGAACAACGTCCCTTGCAATCCTGGGGGGATGGATTTGCAAGTCACTTGGAACTGGTGTGGGGTTTCCTGCACGGGGTTCTAATCCAGCACCGCAACCAATGCTCTATAATAATTTCAATAGCTTACGTTCAATAAGAACCACACTGATAAAAAAAGTGATAAAAAGCACTTGACATGGTTTGTTTTTTCTGTTTATATGTAGTAGAATTTGATTGTAGGTAGGTATCTGGTGTCAATCAGCACTATTGAAACGAATACCAACACATTAAAAAAAATTTCTTCTCTTGCAAAAAAAGGGTTGGTGACATGGACTGAAAAAGCAGCCAATGATGTTCTTAACGAGGATTTGACACCTGACGACATTCTGGATGCCATTGTGTCCCATATACAGGAAAGGGGGGAAGTCAATAAAAGTATAACACGAAACCCACCTCATACAGGGAAGGTGATATTTGAGATGCTACCCGTCATAGAGGGAAAACGTTACTATATCAAAGTTCAATTATGGGGAGGGAAGGGAGAAGAAACTCTGATTGTTATTTCGGCCCATGTACCTCAGAAAGGAGGATAGAATGGGTAACGGGAGGAAAAATTCAATTAGTTGTCCAATCTGCGATAAAGGCACACTTGTTTCAAAACAGGGGGAATTCGTTACAGAGGTGAAATGCGGAGCAGAAAAGAAGGAATTGAGAGTTGGAAACATCTCATGGGATGAGTGTGACGCATGCGGTGAAAAGATATTTGACCATAATGCCATGAGACAAATAAATGATGCAAGGTATGATGCTGTCGGTTTACTTACTCCTTCTGAATTGAAAGAAGTCAGAAAAAAACTGGGTTACACCCAAGAACAGATGGCTGCTTTCCTGAGCATTGGTAACAAGACTTATTGCAGATGGGAAAATGGGACTTCGATCCAGACAAAGTCAATGGACACATTAATAAGATGTGCTACCAGAGATAGGTTGAATGAGCTTCAAAGAAAGGAGCGGGTTAAACAGGCAGTAGACTACTTAGCGAGGTTAAGGGAAAAGAGATTGCATGAGTCTGAGGAATCACAAATGAAATTTGCAGCACACTCAAAGGATGCCTCTTCTTCGGAAATCACCAAGCTGGGGCAAAAGCTTTTTGAAAGGAAGGACAAGTGATCGCCTATGCCAAGGGTTGAAAAAATAATTGCGGAGAACTTGAACTTAACAATTGAAGACGTTGTAGAGGGCTTACTTCAAGCAAGTGGCACGAAAGGGAAAATCCCTACAGACGTGGGCGAGATACTCGGTTATCTGAATTTGAAACAATTAAGTTTTGATTTTATGAAGGAATTGGATTTTGTACCAGAAATTACTGAGAAACGGGATATTAGAGCGGTATTGAGCTACCATGACAGAATAATTGCAACTCATAGACTACTCCACAAAAACCAGACCATATTCAGTACACTTCATGAAATAGGCCACTTTGTTCTTCCAGAGCATGTCGAAAAATTTTATCTCTGTAGTGCCGAAGACCTAAGTTTCTTTACTAAGTTAAGGCTTGAGGGTGAAGCTAACAAATTAGCTGCGAATCTCATCTTCCAAATCGATCATTTTGCCATTGAGGCTAACTCCTTTCCCCTGGGGTGCAATGTCGTTACTGATTTGGCAATCAAATATGGCACGTCATTTGAGGCGACTGCAAGGAGATATGTTGAACAACATTCCCAACCTTGTGCTCTGGTGGTTTATGACAAAGTGGAAAAGCATGTTGAAGGTCTTGAATTTGATGAACTCCCAGGTTTTAGAGTCCAGTATACAATAACTTCGAAATCGTTTAGTGAGAACTTTTTTACAAAGGTTTTGGAAGAGGAAATCGTACCAGGAAAATCTTCTGTTTACGAGGCATATAGGAAACTTGACGTAACGCAAACGGTAGAGAATAAGATGTCCATAACAATAGTAGGAAAAGGGGAGTCTATCTTTGACTCGCAACTTTTTACCAATGGATATAAAGTGTTCAGATTGATCTATCCAGAGAAATAAAGTGTGAAAGCTATGATGGAAAGGAGGACACAGATGGTTGAAAGTCGTTCACACAAGGGAGGAAAAGGGAGGGCAGGCAGGGTTGAAATACCGATCTCAGGAGGCCGACGCCTTGATGCCATTCGGGGACATCATGCTATTGAGGTCGAAAGGAGCGGGACACCCCATGGCATCAATACCGCTCTGTCCCGCCTGAGAACCCAAAGAAACAAGAACAAGATCATCCGTGTTCCTGAACATGATATGGAGCTTGCGATTGAACTTGCACGCAAGAAAGACATGAATATCACGGTGACGAATCTGGCAAAGACGAAAAGAAGGCATGCATAGCTTATCAAGCAAACGCTTGCTTTAACCACCATAGGTCTGTATAATTAGATCGCTCGTGTTTAAAATAAGGATTCAAGGGGACGTTGATGAAAATCGTTACTTGAAAAGATGGGGACGTTGGTTCAAATGCAACTTCATCCTAACCCACCAAAATAATTAAGACCTCATCCCCCTTCCCCCTTTAATTGTTCCGGGGTTCGTTCCTGAAGCCACAGCTTACAAATATTCTTCCACCCGATGCGGCGCCATCTCTTAAATACCGTCTTCAACTCGTTCAAGTCCTTCGCTTCCAGAAGATCTTTCTGGGCAGCCTTTAAATCTTCAAGAGACGCAATTGCCGGCAAAATAAGGATTCAAGGGGACGTTGATGAAAATCGTTACTTTACAAAGCCAAAGGGACTGCGGCTGAAGAATGATTGTTGGAGGGGAGACTTGGTTCGAGTGATCATTATCCCATTCCTTTCAGCCATGAAGTCAGATCTCATGGCTTGGTCAATTGAGAGCGGGCCTCTTTTCCTAAGCGAGGGAGTTTCAAGGAAGAAGAGCTTTGATCACTGTTACAATGATTCCCCGGAAAAAACCGATGAAAGGGTTGAGCAGGCCGAGGAAGAGCAAGCCGACGATGATGAAGAATCCGTAAGGCTCGACGCGGGCGAGAAAATAACGAGTTTCTTCCGGTGCGAATCCCATGAGAATTTTTGAACCGTCCAGTGGAGGGATGGGGATGAGATTGAGAGCCGCCAGCGTGATATTGATGTGGGCAAGGGTGTAGACGATCCCGGCAATCATTCCATAAGACGGCAAACCCAGAAGTCTATGAAGGAGCAATGCGACAAAGGCCATCAGGATATTCGCAAGGATTCCGGCTGATGATACGAGAATAAGCCCTTTTCGCCGGTTCGGAATATTGTTTAGATTGACCGGAACAGGTTTTGCCCATCCAAATCCTGCCAGAAAAAGCATGAGCGTCCCGATGGGGTCGAGATGTTTGAGCGGGTTGAGGCTCAATCTGCCCATCCATTTCGCTGTCGAATCTCCCATCCTGTAAGCCACCCACCCATGGGCGACTTCATGGATGACCACGGAATAAAGGAGTGGAATGATAAGAATAAAAAAAGCGATTGGATCGCTCATCAACAACTTTAAAAGTCCCATCGATTTTCCCTTCCTTTCTCACTCAATCCCAACGAATTTATGATTTATCCTCTTCCTAATAACTCAAACGCATTGACACTTCAACTCTTACCCTTCCTCAGGCTTATTAGCATCTTATAATCATTACGACATTGTTTTGTAAAATCCCTCCTCCCCTCCATTTGCCTGTTTTAATCAGGGTGAAAAGGCCAAAGGGAGGAACAAATACCCCCTTTTTGCTAAAGAGGGGAAAGAAAGAGAGAATTTTGCCAAAAAAGAGGAGAGAAAAGGTTAAAATGACCCACTCGATTGTGCGAAGAGTCATATTTTTAAGACAGTTAGTATGAGATTAAGAAGGATTGGGTTGAGGTAAATTCTAAGACCCGTTAAGTTTCCTCTTGAGCGTAGGTTTTAAGAAACAGTTCCAGTTGGGCGATTTGCTGATCGGTGAGGGATTCAAATTGTATTCCACAACGTTTGGTGATCAATCGAATGGTGAACGAGTCATATTCGGAAGGTGTTTGGAGCGGATGGTCATAAACTATTCTGCAAGGGATCTTAGGTAGGTTGACATCATTTATCCACACGGTCAGACTTTTCCTTGAATCCCCCCCCATTAAGTCTTCTTCGTAGATATGCTCAAAAGATAATCCACCCAGACTGATGTCTTTGACTTTGCCAATCCTGTTGATTCCGTTCTGAAGCGCAACGATGACATTCTCTTCAATTGAGAACCGGGGATATTTTCTCTTGACCATTCTGATTTTGTTTTTCCCTGCCCGAAGGAATGATGATGCATTGCGCCTGATTGGGATTCCATTCTATTCTCTTCACCAAGCTGTGTCAATAGAAAATATTTTTTTTGTGTTAGCGAAGTAGAAATGTCCCCTCTATTTGTTGGAGGCTTGAAAAATCGTCTAAAACTTTGTAAAAGAGAGCCATGCGATTTAATCTCCATCTTAAAAGCAAACCTTTTGAGGCGGTGGGAATGGGGCTCAACTCCGTGGACTTTCTTACCGTCGTCCCTGAATTTCCTGCACTCAACTCGAAGATGAGGATCCGCCAGTTCTCCAAACAGGGAGGCGGGCAGGTGGCCACCGCCCTTGTAGCTCTGGCCCGATGGGGAGTAAAAACAAAATATATCGGAAAGATTGGAGGAGATGAGCTCGGTTCATACTCTCTCGATTCTATTCGCCAAGAAGGAGTGGACGTCTCTTCGGTGACCATCGAACCCAACGCCACCAATCAATTTGCCATCATCCTTGTGGATGGCATCTCGGGTGAACGGACGATCCTCTGGGACCGGGATCAACGATTGATGTACCGAGATGGGGAATTGAAGCGGGAGGAGGTCTGCTCAGGCAAAATTCTCCATCTGGACGGGCACGATATCCAAGCTGCCATCCGGTGCGCCCTGTGGGCAAGGGAAGAAAGGATCCCTACGGTGATCGACATCGATAAAGTCGAACCTCTTACCGGAGAATTAATCAAGGGGATTGACTTTGTCGTCACCTCATCACGGTTTCCAGCTCTGATGACCGGGATTTCGGATCGGGAGAAAGCCCTGATAGAACTTCAAAAACAGACTTCCGGATTTCTCTGCTCCACCTTGGGGCACGAAGGCGCTATGGCCCTGGTGAACGGAGAAATTTTATATGTTAAAGGGTTTAAGATAAAAGCTGTTGACACCACGGGCGCAGGCGACGTCTTCCATGCGGGATTCATCTATGGTCTTCTTCAGAATTGGGGGGCGGAAGAAATTTTAAGGTTTGCCAATGCCGCAGCCGGCCTCAAATGCCTCGACCTCGGCGGCAGAAAAGGCATTCCCACCTTAGAAGAAGTCCAGACATTTCTTTCCCGGTAGAAACTCTTGACAATCCTTCCCATCATCTGTTAAATGGAAAACAATTGAATAGGTGATATCCAGGAAAAGGGAACCCCGTGATCTCCGGTTAGACGGAGAAAGTCGGGGACGGACCCGCCGCTGTAGTCCCGGCCCCATATTTTAGGGGTAAGTGCCTTAACAAAAAAAGCCACTGTCCGAAGCCCTGAGTTTGTCGAAGGGGCAGGATGGGAAGGCGAGTTAAGGTCGGGAGAGTCAGAAAACCTGGCCTGGATATTCTTCACTCGAACGTCTTCGAGGATAAGACTGTGAAGGGTCCTTGCGGGTATAATCCCCAGTCTTCAAAACGAAGGCCGGGGATTTTTTTTGAACCCTTCTCTCCGGCCCCGAACGGCTCTGGTTCGGGCCAAGCAAAAACCTAAAGGAGGAGGTGCTTCATGAAACGTTCTGTTTTGCTCATCACTTTATTCACGCTTCTCATCTCGATCCCTCTCTTGCTCTCCGCACAGGAGAAAGAGGTGACCCTCGAAAAAGTCGTCGTCACTGCCACCCGGGTTGAAACCCCGATTGAAGAGATTGCCAGTTCAATTACGGTAATCCCATCTGAAGAGATCGTAAGAAAACAGAAGACCTCCGTCTTAGAAGTTCTAAGAGGCCTTCCAGGTCTGGATGTCGTGCAAACCGGAGGTACGGGAGGGACAACATCGATCTTTCTCAGGGGGGCAAATTCTGAACATACCTTAGTCATGATCGATGGGGTGGAGGTAAATGATCCTATCTCTCCTGGACGCTCCTATGATTTTGCCCATTTAACAGTGGACAATATCGAACGGATTGAAGTCATTCGGGGACCTCAGAGCACTTTGTATGGATCCGATGCCATTGGTGGGGTGATCAACATCATCACTAAAAAAGGAGAGGGAAAGCCAAAATTCAGCCTTTCGGCTGAAGGGGGGT
>VGSS01000132.1 GCA_016874935.1 Deltaproteobacteria bacterium
TTCCATTTCCGTTCTTCTGTCTTAAAAGCCCGTCCCCTTCAAAACCCGCTTTGTCGATCGCCAGATAAACGATGTTGGGCAAAAAATATTTCAGGTCTTCAGTGAAGAAAAAGGTTCGAATTCTCTGGCCATCCATCTCCTCTTTTGTATAACCGAAGAGATGTTCGGTATAGCGGTTGGTATAGAGGATTCTTCCATGGACGTCTGTGAGGACAAAGGCCGCCTGAATAAAATCGAGAAAAGGATGTCTGCTTTTAGGGGTCTCGGCCATACTGGTTTTTCCTCATTTTATTCAATGATTTAAAAAAGTCAAGATGCTTCCAGAGTTTTTCAAATAATTTTTTTCTTGACAGGCAATTTTTTGTGTGATATGTAACCGGTTACTGAAAACGGTTACATTATGCCTTCAACAATAAGGGATGTTGCAAAAATTGCTGAAGTATCAGTTGCCACGGTTTCGCGTGTTCTTAATCGATCAGCCACTGTGAAAGAAGGCACTCGCCAACGAGTGCTCAAAGCTATTGAAGAGTGCGGTTTTACATATAATGCAATTGCTCGTAGTTTATCTACAAGAAAGTCTGTGACGATAGGGGTCATTGTCCCTGCTATTACCAATCCTGTTTTTGCCCAGTCAACCAAAGGAATTCAAGATTTTGCTAACTCCTGCGGTTATTCTATCATCCTCGGTAATTCAGACTATTCTTCGAAGATGGAAGATCAACTTGTTGAAGTATTTAAAGAAAAACGCGTTGAAGGAATTGTATTGACCTGTTCCGACATTCGACATGAATATATTCAGAGGCTAAAACATTCGAAGCTACCTTTTGTTCTCCTCTACAATATCCCATTTGACAAAGAGCTCAATCTTGTAACGATTGATAATTATAAAGCAGCCTATGAAATCGTAGAGCATCTCATTCATTTAGGTCATCGGAGAATCGGGATGATAGCAGGTTATTTCAACATGTCTGATCGGAGTCTCGTCCGGTCTCAAGGCTTCAAGGCATGTTTGAATGAACACGGAATATCTTTTCAACAGCGTGACCTTATCGAAACGGATTTAACCTTTGAGGGAGGGAAAAGGGCGATGAAAACGCTGCTTGAGGTCACCCCTCCACTTACCGGGATATTCTGTTCCAATGATTTTATTGGAATGGGTGCCATAAAAACCATAAGGGAAAAAGGGCTTAGGATTCCGGGAGATATCTCCATCGCAGGCTTCGATGATATCGAGATGGCTTCTTACTTCTATCCTGAATTAACGACCATCCATCAGCCCGCTTATCAGATGGGAGTGAAGGGGGCGGAGCTATTATTTAAAATCTTATCTGGAGAGGTTGAGGGCCCCCGACAGATTATCTTAGACCATTCTCTCATCGTCCGAAATTCATGCGGGCCTGTAAATCAACTTAAACAATAAAAAGGAGGTGATTTCAGTTAACCATAAGAGTTTATATACCTAATCATACGTACATAAGGAGGTTTACGATGAAAAAGATTACAAGTGTATCATTAGGGTTGGTGTTTTTATTACTTTTTACCTCTGTAGGCATAAGTTTAGCTGCTGAAAAAGCCACTTGCTATAATTGCCCGCCTGAGTGGGCAGATTGGGGCAGTCAGCTCAAGGCTATCAAAGAAAGCTTAGGCATTGATGTCCCTCACGATAATAAGAATTCTGGTCAAACCCTTTCACAACTCATCGCAGAAAAAAATAATCCTGTGGCAGACGTCGCCTATTTCGGTGTGACTTTTGGAATTCTGGCCAAAGAGGCGGGAGTCGTTTCCCCTTACAAACCCACAAAATGGGAGGAGATCCCTGCCGGTCTCAAGGACCCTGAGGGATACTGGTTCACTATTCATTCGGGTACAGTTGGCCTGTTTATCAACAAAGATGCCATAGGAGGAAAACCGGTCCCTAAATCATGGGCTGATTTGCTTAAACCTATCTACAAAGGCATGGTGGGCTATCTCGATCCGACATCAGCAGCTGTCGGCTATACGTCATCCATCGGAATCAATATTGCTTTAGGGGGCACACTTGACAACCTAACGCCAGTGATCGATTACTTTAAAAAGTTGAAGGCAAACCAACCCATCGTTCCTAAACAGACTTCTTATGCCCGGGTCATCTCAGGGGAGATTCCGATTCTCTTCGATTACGACTTCAATGCTTACCGGGGAAAGTACAAAGATAAGGCAAATATCGAATTTGTAATTCCGGCAGAAGGAACCATCATGGCTCCTTATGTCATGACTCTGGTAAAGAACTCCCCCAATCCCAACAATGGGAAAAAGATCCTTGATTTCACATTATCCGATAAAGGACAAGCGATCTGGGCCAATGCCTTTTTGCGGCCGGTGAGACCCAGTGCTCTGTCTCCCGATGCAGCAGCGAAATTTTTACCGGCCTCGGAGTATGCTCGGGCCAAATTTGTGGACTATAAGAAGATGGCAGATATTCAGAAGTCTTTTAACGAAAGGTATCAAAACGAGGTGAGATAGTCCATCTTCCAGCGTCCCCTTTCCGTTTGGGGAGGGGCGCTGGAACTGAATCATTCATAAACATCCGAGGTACAGGCATGGATCGCCGTGCTAAATTATACGTCCTTTTAATGATGGCACCCGCGGTGGCTATCTTTGGGGCCTTTTTTCTTTTACCCCTTGCCCGATTGGCCATTAGCTCCGCGGCAGGACCTTCAGGGTTTAAGATTTATCTTTTATCCCTGACGAATCCTCGGTACTTTGCAACGCTCATAAACACAATGATTCTTTCCATTGCTGTAACGCTGGTCACCCTGATGATTTCGGGGTTTTCAGGTGTCTTTCTCACACGGAATCAATTCCCAGGAAAAAGTTTCATCGTTTCTCTGCTCACCTTCCCTTTGGCCTTTCCTGGTGTCGTGGTCGGGTTTATGATTATTCTTTTGGTAGGCCGACAAGGATTGTTTGGTGATATTACAAACTGGTTAATGGGTGAAAAGGTAGTCTTTGCTTATTCCATGATCGGCCTCTTTTTAGGCTATCTCTATTTTTCGATTCCAAGGGTGATCCTCACCATCATGGCCGCAGCAGAAAAACTAGATCCAAGTCTCGAGGAGGCAGCCCGGTCCTTGGGAGCCTCCCCTCTAAAGGTCATCAAAGATGTCCTTATCCCTGCCCTCGTTCCAGGCTTGATTTCTTCAGGGGCCATCTGTTTTGCGACCTCCATGGGAGCTTTCGGAACAGCCTTTACCTTAGCTACGGATATCGATGTTTTACCGATTGTCATCTACACAGAATTTACACTATTAGCGAATATCTCCACAGCCGCTGCCCTGTCGATTGTGCTTGGGCTCATCACTTGGGTCGCACTCTCTGTGGCTCGGACCATTTCCGGGACTACGGTGGCTTCGGCAGGCTAAAAAGAAATGGCTAAAGCGGACAGGTTAAACTTGAGCAAACAATCGAGATCAAAAAGATCAAAACTCTTTTATGTCCAGCTCATTTTTACCCTCTTTATCTGCGCCTTTCTGATCGTTCCAGTGATTCTCTCTGTCACGGCAGGTCTCACTACCAATTTCATTGTGGGCATCAAAAGCGGTTTTACGCTCCAATGGTTTGGAAAAGTCTGGGACCTCTACCGGGACACCATCTTTCGGTCGATCATGATCGGCCTTGCCTGCTTAGGCTGCACATTGGTACTTGGAATCCCTGCGGCTTATACCATGGTAAAGAAGCAGAATCGTTTTACCCGTCTCTTCGAAGAACTCCTTGTTACGCCTTTGGCGATTCCTGGTCTCGCCACAGCTTTGGCTCTCATCATCAGCTATGGAGGGTTCACTGATTTCAGGAGGAGCTGGCTTTTTATCTTGGTAGGCCATGTCATCTTTACGCTCCCCTTTATGGTCCGTTCAGTCATCGCCGTCATGAGTTCGATCAACCTTAACCAGTTCGAGGAGGGTGCCGCCAGCCTGGGTGCAGGTTTCTGGAGCCGTTTTTTTCATATCGCCATTCCAAACGCTATGCCTGGGATTCTCGCTGGCTCCCTCATGGTATTTACCCTCTCTATAGGGGAATTTAATCTAACTTGGATGCTTCATACACCAACCACTAAAACGCTGCCTGTAGGACTTGCAGACAGTTATGCGTCGATGCGCCTTGAGATTGGTTCAGCCTATACCATCGCCTTCTTTTTGATGATCATCCCTTTACTGGTGGCCATGCAATGGGTGGCCAAACCACCCCAAAAGAGACGGATCACAAAAAAAATTGAACCCCTTCAAAATCCATCACAGGAATCGAATATGGAAAAGACATTCCCATCACCCAACTCGAATAAGCCGGATGAAGGAAGGCAGTCCCTTTCCGGGACTTCCCTCCGCCTGGAAAATTGCTCCAAGACCTTTGTAGACGGAACCCAGGCCCTAAAACCTTTCAGCTTGAAGGTCGATGCAGGAGAAACGGTCGTTATCCTCGGACCCTCCGGATGTGGCAAGACCACCATGTTACGGATCATAGCAGGACTCGAGTCAACCGATCCCCCAGGTAAAGTGTCCTTTGGTGATGAGGATGTCACTGATTTACCCATCGAGAAAAGAAATGTGGGGATGGTTTTCCAGAGCTATGCCCTTTTCCCAAATATGAACATCGCTCAAAATATCGCTTATGGCTTAAAAGTAAGGGGATTCAGCGGTATTGAAAGGGAAAGCAGGGTTAATGAGATGCTCGAGATGATGAAGATCACCGAGTTAAGGAACCGACGGATTGAACAGCTTTCTGGCGGGCAGAAACAGAGAGTTGCTTTGGCGAGGGCGATTGCGGTCAGACCTCGCCTCCTCCTGATGGATGAACCTTTAACGGCGTTAGATGCCAAACTACGTGACACCCTTCGTGTTGAAATTGACTCTCTTTTGCGGTCTCTTGGGATTACTGCTATCTATGTAACCCATGATCAGGCAGAAGCCATGGCTCTGGGTGATCGCATCGTTGTCATGGAAATTGCGAAGGTCGCACAAATTGGAACTCCCCGTGATATCTACTTCAAACCTCAAAATCGTTTTGTAGCCGACTTCATCGGGACCATTAATCGAATCAAGTGCTTCGTTAAGGATGATCATCTCATCTTCCCGAATGGAAACATTTCTCTTGAAAGTGCTCCTTTTGTTCAGGCTAAAGAGAACCAGGAAATTGAGATATTTTTTAGACCAGAAAATGCTGAAGTGGTTGAAAAAGGGCAGGGCCACTTGAGATCTGCCGTTGCAGGCTCCTTCTTTATGGGTGACCACACACGTCTTCTAATCAATTGGACAGGTACAGAATATCTTACGATTGAAGCCAAGGGGTATCAATCTTTTAAAAAGGGACAAGAGGTTGAAATTAGAATTGATCCAACAGCTTTGCTCACATTGAAGGGGTAAGACAATGGTATCGGAGTGACGAAGAATTCTCATTCTTTTTGAGAAAGAAAATGAAAATAATTTTAGAGACAAATAATGGAATGATCGCTGACCTCGGGAAGGATGAACCTTTAGGGCTTGGAGGAAAAGCGGGTTTAAATATCCAAGGGGGAGCCCTCTGTTCTTATACGAAAGGAGTTATGTCATGATGAGACTTGGCGCATCTACACTCTTATATTTCAAAAGACCCCTTTCAGAAGGGGTGGCCCTTTTGAAGGAGAGAGGTTTTCGCCATATTGAGTTGTTCTGTGACGAGCCTCATGCTAATCCTTTCAAAATTTCAAAAGGAGAAATTCAAAAGATTTTAAAGCTCAAAGAAAAGCACGACCTCCAATTCTCTATCCACACCCCCTGTTTCGATTTAAATCCAGCTTCTATTAATCCACGAATACGGGAGGAGGTGTTTGAACATTATCGGGAGAGCTTCGATTTGGCAAGAAAGGTTGGGGCCTTTGCAGTGGTTGCCCATTTAGGCAATCAGTCTGACATGAAGCTCCGCCAAGAAGAAAGTCTTACTCTGACTGTTCAACTTCTTAAAAGAGTGGTAAAAATTGCAGAAAACTATAAAATCCATCTTCTAATAGAAAATACCGATTACGGGAATCTGAGTATGATAACGGACGATGAACAGTATAGAAAGATTATTTATAATTTTCATTCACTTTTTGTGAAAGCTATTCTCGATACAGGGCATGCAAATCTTAATGGGATACCGATGGTGCGTTTGATAAAACGGCTCGGCAGTCGATTGGGAAGTCTCCATATAAGTGATAACCAAGGGGATAAAGATGGGCATCTTCCTCCTGGTCAAGGATCGATCAATTTTAAATTGATTTTTAAAGCTCTGGAACAGATTCGATTTAATGGAACAGTGATTCTTGAAATCTATGATGAGGCTTCCCCGATGGAAGCGTTGGATCATTCTTCCTTGTATATCCAGAAACTCTGTCCCCGTTGTCAAATGTAATCTATTCCCCTTGATTGTTGCAAAAATTAATGCTATTGGAGCCTTGAATGAAACTTCAGACAGAGGTTGTGATTATTGGCGGCGGCGCCACTGGAGCTGGAATTTCAAGGGATCTCTCACTGAGAGGAATCCCTTCTCTCTTAATTGAGAAAGGGGATTTTCTATCGGGAGCTTCAGGGAGAAATCACGGG